>CALUKK010000075.1 GCA_944321205.1 uncultured Alistipes sp. | reverse complement strand
CTCCTGTACGTCGGAGGGAACCTGCTCGTAGGAGGAGAACTTCATGGTATAGGTGGCCGATCCGGAGGTCAGCGACGAGAGAGTCGTCGAGTATCGGTAGAGTTCGGCCAGCGGTACCAAGGCATTGAGTCTGTCGAATCCCTTGTCGGACTCCATGCCGGCGATCATGGCTCGGCGGTTCTGGAGGTCGGACATCACGGCTCCCATGTATTCGCTCGGCACGAGGACTTCGACGTTGTAGATCGGTTCCATGATTTTGGGCCCCGCATTTCGGAATGCCTCCTTGAAGGCGTTTCGGGCGGCGAGTTTGAAGGAGATTTCATTCGAATCCACCGGGTGCATCTTCCCGTCGTAGATGATCACGCGGATGTCGCGGGCATAGGATCCCGTGAGGGGGCCTTCATCCATCTTCTCCATGATCCCTTTCAGAATGGCCGGCATGAAACGGGCGTCGATCGCCCCGCCGACGATGGCCGAATAGAACTGCAGTTTGCCGCCCCACGGCAGGTCATACTCCTCCTTGCTCTTGATATTGACCGCCATGTCACCTTTTCCGGGAACTTTGTAGTTTTTGGGTTCGGGAATTCCTTCGTAGTAGGGTTCGATGATCATGTGGACCTCGCCGAACTGTCCGGCACCGCCTGACTGTTTCTTGTGGCGGTAATCGGCCTGGGCGACCTTGGTGATGGTTTCGCGATAGGGGATCTTCGGAGCGATATACTCGTAGGGGAGTTTGTTCTCCTTTTCGATGCGCGAGCGGAGGATGTTCAGATGGTGTTCTCCCTGACCCTGGATGATGGTCTGTTTGAGCTCCTTGGAGTATTCGACCAGAATGGTCGGATCTTCGAATTTGGCATCGTTGAGCAGCTTTCCGAGCTTCTCTTCGTCGCTCTGCTCCTTGCACTTGATGGCGGCGCGGTAGCGGGGTTCGGGGAAGACGATGGGTTCGATCGTGACGGGTGCCGAGGCGGCCGAAAGGGTATCGTTCGTCCGGGTGCCCTTGAGTTTGACGGTGCATCCGATATCTCCGGCGGCGAGTTCCGTCACCTTGATTCGGTTCTTGCCGGCCACGGCGAAGAGTTGGGAGAGTTTCTCCTTGTTGCCCGTACGGGTATTGATGAGTTCGGTTCCCTCGGTGATCTTGCCGCGGATGACGCGGAAGTAGGATATTTCACCGATATGCTGTTCGATCTGGCTCTTGAAGACGAAGGCCACGGCGGGAGCCGATTCGTCGGCCGGAATCTCTTCGCCGTCGGTGGAGAGGAATGCGGGAGCCTTGAGCGGCCCGGGCGCGACGTTGATGATGAACTCCATGAGGCGTTTGGTGCCGATGTCACGTTTGGCGCTGGCGCAGAAGATCGGCATGACCTCCCGTTTTGCCACGCCGATTTTCAGTCCGGCGCGGATATCGTCCTGCGTGAGGGTTCCCTTGTCGAAGTAGAGTTCCATGAGGGCTTCGTCGTGTTCGGCGGCTATTTCGACAAGCTCCTTGTTGAGTTCCAGGGCCTTATCCATCTCCTCGGCGGGGATTTCGAGCTCTTCGCGGTGTCCGTCGTTATCCTTGAACCGGTACATCTTCATGAGCAGCACGTCGATGAAGGCATTGAACGAGGGCCCCTGGTTGACGGGATACTGGACGATGACGGGTTTTACGCGCGAGGCGGCCTTGATCGACGCGGAGGTTGATTCGAACGAGGCCTGGTCGGCATCGAGCTGGTTGATGGCGCCGATGACGGGTTTCTTGAGCAGACGGGCATAACGGGCCTGGATTTCGCTGCCCACCTCCCATCCGTTCTGGGCATTGAAGAGGAAAACGCCGACGTCCCCGACCTTGAAGGCCGAGAAGAGGTTTCCGCAGAAGTCGTCGGATCCCGGGCAGTCGATGATATTGAGCTTTCGGTCCATGAATTCGGTGAAGAGGATCGTGGAATAGATCGAGCGTTTGTATTCGTGCTCGATATCCGTATTGTCCGAGAGCGTGTTGTTGGTCTCGATACTACCCCTGCGATCGATGACTTTCCCCTCATAAGCCATCGCTTCGGCAAGGGTAGTTTTACCCGTGCCGGGGGCACCGATGAGTACGATGTTTTTGATCTCCTTGGCTGAATAGTTTTTCATATTCCGAAAGTTTTAGGTTTTTTGGATTCGTTCCGGTTGGTTTTGCCCCTTGACGGAGATTGAAGAGGCCTCTTTTCGGCCTTCGGCGGTGCGGATCATCCTCTGCCGCTTTCAGCTCTTCTTGTCCCGTTTTTGGCGCGCGACTATAAATATACGAAATAATCGGGAAAAACAACCTCCGGACACGAAAAAAATCGCCCTTGCGGGGGCGATTTTGACTTTCCGGGAGGATTGTCGGTTACCGGGTTGCGGATTTGTAGGGTTCGAGCCGGGGCGCCAGGATCCGTTCCATGACGTCGTAACCCTGCCGGGTGGGATGTACGCCGTCATAGGTGTACTCGGGGCGCAGGGCCCCCTCCGGGGTTGCCATGTCGGGATGATAATCGACCCATTCGATACCCCGTTTCTCGGCATATTCGCGCACCAGATTGTTCAGTGTCCGGATTTTGCCGGGGACATCCTCGACCTCGGGTCTCCAATTGTATTTTGCGGCCGGGAGGACCGAACAGAGGATCGGCCGGATTCCGGCGGCGAGGGCCAGTTCGGCCATTGAGATGATGTTTTCGGCGACATGCGGGATTTCGATCGGACCGTTGTTGAGGGCCAGGTCGTTGGTTCCGGCGAGGATCACGACGGCCTTCGGATGGAGGTTGATGACGTCGGCACGGAACCGACAGAGCATCTGGCTGGTTACTTGCCCGCTGATTCCGCGGCAGGCGAAGTTGTTGTCGGTGAAGAATTCGGGGTGGGAGTCGTCCCATCCGTCCGTGATCGAGTTACCCATGAATACGACATCCGGATTCGTTGCAAGTTGGGCATTGGCTTCGGCATAGCGGCCGTAATCGGCCCAGTCGGCAGGCTGTGCGGCCGCAAACAGCGGCACGATCGCACACAGGACAAGAAGACTTTTTTTCATGTTCAGGTAAGTTCGGCGTAATCCTGTTATGGGGTTCATGATATCCGTTTTCCGGGTCGGGGACTCTATTTTCCGACGACGGCCTCCAACTCTTCGACCGTTACCGGGATCTTGCGGTCTCCGAGGATGCGGCTGCCTGTTTCGGTGACGAGAATGTCGTCCTCGATTCGGATACCCCCGAAGTTGCGATAGGCATCCAGAGCCTCGTAGTCGACGATTCCCTGGTAGAGTCCTTCGGCGCGACACTTGTCGATCAGTGCGGGAATGAAGTAGAGACCGGGTTCGTCGGTCAGGATCGTACCGGGTTCGATTCTCCAGGCGGCGCGGTAGATGCAGGTTCCGGACTGTGCGGCCCTTTCGGCGATCGACGAGAAGTCGAACGACCGCTCACCCATGGCTTCGCAGTCGTGCACATCCATTCCCAGTCCGTGTCCGAGACCGTGCGGCATGAGCATCGTCATGGCTCCGGCGGCGACGGCATCGGCCGGGGAACCCTTCAGGATTCCGAGTCCGACCAGACCTTCGGCCAAAACCATATAGGCGGCGTTGTGCACCTCGGTGTACATCATGTGAGGTTTCACGATACGGGCCACGTGGTCGTGCGCGGCCAGTACAATGTTGTAGATATCCTTCTGTTTCTGGGTGAATCGGCCGCTGACGGGGTAGGTGCGGGTGTGGTCCGAGCAGTATCCTTCGAGGCTTTCGCCGCCGGCATCGCACAGCAGCAGCCGTCCCTCTTCGAGCACCCCCTCTGCGTTGAGGTTGTGGAGGGTTTCGCCATGCTGCGAGACGATCGAGGGGAACGAGACACCCTGTCCCATCGACTTGGCGACCCCTTCGATGGCTCCGGCGATTTCGCGTTCGATGACCCCCGGGCGGCACATCTTCATGGCCAGCGTGTGCATTTCGTATCCGATTCCGAAGGCCCTCTCCATGGCTTCGATCTCCTCGAGGCTTTTTTTCTCGCGCATTTCGGCCACGGCGAACATCAGATCGACCGACTTGTAGTCGTGCAGGGCCCCGGGTTTGATGCCGAGCAGCTCCGAGAGCAGGAGCTTGGTCTCTCCGCGGTACGGGGGCAGGTAGTGGATCTTGCGTCCGAGGGCGATGGCCTTGCGCAGTCGGGCGGGCAGGTCGCCGAGCGGGAATGTCTTCGTCACGCCGACTTCGGCGCCCATGTCGTGCAGGGTGGGCTGAGGACCTGTCCAGATGATGTCTTCGACGGTGAAGTCATCGCCGTAGAGGGCCTCTTCGCCCGAATCGGCATCGATCACGCCGACCAGGGCCGGGACGTTCAGTCCGAAATAGTATCGGAACGTGGAGTCCTGTCGGAAGTAGTAGGCATTGTTGGGGTAATTGTTCGGGGCGAGGCTGTTGCCGGGCAACAGAATGATGCCTTGTCCGATCCGGGTGCGCAGCTCGCGGCGGCGCGCATTATAGGTTTTTGCAGCGAACATAGTGCGAATAGTTTTCCACAAAGATAGCAAAAGTCGGGAGCAAACCTTCCTGTTGCGTCGAGAATTTTGGCGGATTGTTGTCCGAACGGCCCTTCAACGGGGACGCGGGAGTCACTTCACGGTTCGAAATCGATACGGGCACCCGTTTGATCGACGCACACCGTGATTTCACGACCCAGGTATAGGGCCAGATTGGGTTCGTCGTGTCCGGCCGGGAATCCGAAGACGACGGGGATCCCGAGGGGCCTGAGGTAGCTTTCGAGAATCGATTCGGGCTCCTCGACGCCGAATCGGTCACAACCGAGCGTTTTGGTGAAGTGCCCGACGATAACGGCCTGGAGGTTGCACAGCACGCCGCAGCGCTCGAGACTCTGCATCATGCGGTCGATCCGGTAGGCGAATTCACCGATCTCTTCGATGAAGAGGATCGTCGGGGTATCGCACCGCAGAGCTTCGGGCGTACCGTTTGCCGCGCAGATCACCGTGAGGTTGCCGCCGGCGAGACGTCCGCGGGCCTCTCCGTAACAGTTTCGTGGATGGGGATCCACTTCGATGCGGCGAATCTCTCCGAAGAGGGCCTCACGCAACGATTCGGAGGAGTCCTCCTCATCCTCCCTGAAGCGGAAGCCTCCGGGCATCGGGCCGTGAATGCTCTCGATTCCCAGGCGTCGCAGGGCGAGATGCAGGGTGGTTATGTCGCTGAATCCCACGATCCATTTGGGATGTTCACGCAGGGCTTCGAGTCGCAGATGGGGGAGCAGCCGGACCGATCCGTATCCGCCCCGACAGGCGATGACGGCCTTCACCGCGGGATCGTCGATCATCCCCTGCAATTCGGCGGCCCGTACGCTGTCCGGTGCGGCGAAGTATGCCTTTTTGTCGGGATTCAGGCAGGTGCCGAAGCGGACGTGAAGCCCCCACTCTTCGAAGCGATGGCGGATTTGTGCGGTATCGACCTTTTCGGGGAGTTTTCCGGCCGGAGCCACGATTCCCACGGTGTCACCCGCCTGGAGATAAGGGGGCCGGATGAAGGGAAGGGAGTCGATTTGCCTTGCTCCGGCCCCAAGCGGGAGGAGCAGGGCCAGCAGCGGGATGAGCGGTCTCATGACTGGCTTTTGCGTTTGCGGGTCAGCCCTTCGGGCAGGGGCAGCGAGAGTCTGGAAAAACTGATCAGTGCGGCGGCTATGGCGAATCCTCCGGCGATCACGAGGGCGGCATGGGTGCTGTTTTGCGGCAGGAGGTGGAAAAGCAGGGCCATCAGGGCGGCACCGGTTGTCTGTCCGACGAGTCGGGCCGTTGCGAGCATGCCGCTTGCCGAGCCGCTGCGGGAGGGAGGAGCCGAGGCGATCAGAATGCTGTTGTTCGGGGACTGGAAGAATCCGAATCCGGCACCGCAGAGCATCAGCCGCCAGACGATATCTCCCTGGGTCGGGTTATCCGGAAGCAGGGCCAGCAGGAAGAGACCTGCGGCCATGGCCGTCAGCCCCACACCTCCGAGCAGACCCGCGTGCACCCGTTCCACGAGCATGCCGGCGACCGGAGCCACGATCATGATGATGGCCGGCCATGCGGTCAGCAGCAATCCGGTCTGTACGTCGCTGTATCCGCAGGAGTGCTGCAGATAGAAGGGCAGGGCCACCATGGCGAGCATCTGCGCCAGAAACGAGCAGATCGAGGTGAGGACCGAGACCGAGAAGATCGGAATGCGCAACAGGTCGAAGGGCAGGATCGGGTAGGTTTCGCGCAGTTGCGAACGGATGAAGAAGAATCCGATAATGAGCAGGGCGGCGATTCCGACCGTCAGAAGTCGGGGGTCGAGACCGTGCGAGAATCCTTCGATGGAGGCCATCAGGAGTCCGAACGTCAGGGCGTTCATCAAGGCGTCACGCCAGCTGAAACGGTGTGCGGCATCCTTGACGGGATTTGAGGGCAGGAACCGGTGGCTGAGGATCAGGGCGGCCAGGCCGACGGGGATGTTGACGGCGAAGAGCCAGGGCCACTGAGCCACGGAGAGGATTCCGGCGGCGATTGTCGGGCCGGCCACCGACGACACGGCCACCACCGTGGCATTGATCCCCAATCCCCGTCCGAGACGAGCCCGGGGATAGATGAATCGTACCAGCGTGGTGTTGACCGACGTGACGGCCGAGGCACCGAAACCCTGCATGATCCGGGACAGTACGAGCGCCTGAAACGATCCGGAAAGGGCGCAGCCGACCGATGCCACGGTGAAGAGCGCCAGCCCTCCGATGTATATTTTGCGATAGCCGATGACATCTCCCAGCGCGGAGAACGAAAGCAGCGAGACCATGATGGCCAGCTGATAGGCATTGACGATCCAGATGGAGTCTGCGGCCGAGATTCCGAGTTGTGCGCTGATGGTCGGCAGGGCGACATTGGCGATCGAGCCGTCGATGACCGAGAGTGATACGCCGAACGAGACGGCAAAGATGGCTCCCAGCCGGCGGGGCATCGGAAGTCCGTCCGCGGGAGTGGCTATGTGAGGTGAGGTATACATCGGGTGCAAAGGTACGAAAAAAACGGAGACGCTGAACTGTCTCCGATACCGCTCCTCTTATCCGGATTATTGGGAGCACCCTCTTGCGAGGGGCGTTTCCGACGCTTTGTCTTCGCCCGGCCGGTCTGTTTCCGATTTGTTCCCGAACTGTCGCCGGATTGCCTCCGATCCCTCCCCGATCAGCCTTCCCCGATCAGCCCCCAGCCGACCCGTTTCCCGGTCAGCCCCCAGCCGACCCGTTTCCCGGTCCGCTTTCGGCCTGCCTTGTGGCACTCCTTCTCTCCTCCCTTGCCGACCCCTCTTATCGGGCGTCGATGAATTTGTAGAGCTGGTCGCCGCGGCGGATCAGCCCCGGGGTATGGATGGCGCAGAGTTCGCCCTGCGAGACCTGCTGGCAGGGCTTTCCGTCAGGACCGTGGAGTTCGGTGAGCTCCTGTTCGGCTACACCGGTCGTGGCACCGAGGAAGAAGATCCGCTCTCCGACGCTCAGCGGTGCGGCCTCGACGGCCACCTCGGCGACCGAGAGCTTCTTGTAGAAGTTGACCACCTTGCCGACATAGACCTTGCGCCTGGTGGCCGAGGAGCCGTAGGCGGTGCTGTGCTCGGCAACGGGGCGTCCGGCATAGTATCCTTCCCAGAATCCGCGATTGAAGACCTCGCGGAGCCGCTCCTTGAGCCCGGCAGCCAGTGCCGGGGTGTAGTTTCCGGCTTCGAGGGCTCGGAGCGCCTCGTCGTAACACGAAACCACGCGCTTGACATACTCCGCACCGCGGGCCCGACCCTCGATCTTCAGCACGCGGACCCCGGCGCCGATCATCTTGTCCAGAAAGTCGATCGTGCAGAGATCCTTGGGAGAGAGGACATAGCGGCCGTCAATATCCAGCTGGGCACCGGTCTCCTTGTCCGTTACGGTGTATTTGCGGCGGCACAGCTGGCGGCAGGCGCCGCGGTTGGCCGAGCATCCGGTTTCGTAGAGCGAGAGGTAGCAGCGCCCCGAGACCGACATGCAGAGAGCGCCGTGTGCGAACATCTCGATCTGGACCAGTTCGCCGCGCGGGCCGCGGATCTGCTCCGTCTCGATGCGGTGATGGATCCGTGCCACCTGCTCGAGCGTCAGTTCGCGGGCCAGGACCACCGTGTCAGCCCATTGGGCATAGAAACGCACGGCTTCGGAGTTGGAGATGTTGCACTGGGTCGAAATATGGACCTCCTGTCCGATCTGGCGGGCATAGAGGATCGCCGCCATATCCGAGGCGATGATGGCATCGACGCCGGTTTTTTTGGCGCGGTCGATGACGGCATGCAGATCGTCGATTTCATCTTCATAGACGACCGTGTTGACCGTCAGATAACTTTTGACTCCGTTTTTGCGGGCTGTTTCTACGATACGCTCGAGGTCCTCCAGGGAGAAGTTGGCGGCCGAAGCGGATCGCATGTTGAGTTTTCCGACGCCGAAATAGACGGCATCGGCTCCGGCCTGAATGGCTGCGGCCAACGATTCATAGGAGCCCACGGGGGCCATGATCTCGATATCGGATCGTTTCATGGCGTCCGTCAGTGTTTGCGGTCCATCAGTCCGGCGGCGTATTCACGCATCTGTCGGGTGCGTTCCGGGCCGACCGAGAGGGTGTCGAGGATGGACAGGGCGCGTTCGAAACGCAGGGAGATCTGCTGTTCGGTCAGACGCGGGATGTCCAGCCGGTCGTAAATGGCCTTGACGGTGGCGATCTTCTCCCCGTCGGAGAGGTTTGCGTTGCGGTAGGTCGAACGCAGCACTTCGCGGGTGGGTTCGTCGGCATGGCTCATGGCCGTGATCATCAGGTAGGTCTTTTTCCCTTCGAGGATATCTCCGCCTATGGCCTTGCCGAGCCGTTCGTCGCCGTAGCTGTCGAGCAGATCGTCCTGGAGCTGGAATGCCAGTCCCAGTTCTACGGCGAAGCGCCGCAACTTGCGGCAATCCTCCTCGGCAGCACCCCCGAGAGTGGCTCCGATGGCTACGGCTCCGGCCAGCAGCGCGGAAGTTTTCAACTCGATCATGTGCATGTATTCGACGACCGAGACCTTGGGTTTCTGTTCGAAATCCATGTCATACTGTTGCCCCTCGCACACTTCGAGCGCCATGGTGTTGAACGTGGCGAGGACCTGCGGGAGCAGCTGCGGGGAGATGGCGTTGAGCAGCCGGTAGGCGCAGATCAGCATGGCGTCCCCCGAGAGGATGGCGACATTCTGGCCCCATTTGGCATAGACCGAAGGTTTCCCGCGACGTACGGCGGCATTGTCCATGATATCGTCGTGCAGGAGCGTGAAGTTGTGGAACACCTCGACGGCTGCTGCCGCGGGCAGCGCCCGTTGTATGTCGTCGGTGAAGATGCCGCAGGCCAGGGTCAGCAGCATCGGACGCAACCGTTTTCCGCCTCCGGCCAACGAGTATCCGATCGGGGCATAAAGGAGTTCGGGTTCGGCCGGGAAGTCGGTCTGTGCCAGATAATTTTCAATGGATTGCAGCAGTTGCTCGTTGTTCAGCATGGCTCGGGGCGTTTTTTTCGGATCAAAACCGATCCAAAAATAGCAAAAAACTTTGGAATGGCCGAATTTTCGCTTAACTTTGAAAGGATGAAAACGACACTAATTTAAAATAGAACTATGAAAAAACTCGCAATCGGTGTGGATATCGGAGGAATCAACACCGCATTCGGCCTTGTGGACGAGAACGGCGATTTGTATGCCGAGTCGGTCATTTCGACCAAGAAATATCCCTATGTGGATGATTATCCGGCCTATGTCGAGGAGTTGTGCGATTCGTTGCGGGCCTTGGCGCAGAGTCTGTCGTTCGAATATGAGCTGACGGGTATCGGCATCGGAGCCCCGAATGCCAACTTCCACAAGGGGACGATCGAGACTCCGGCGAATCTGTGGAAGTTCCGGGATGGGGATCCCAATCCGGATGAATCGCGGCGGATCTTCCCGCTGGCCGAGGATATTTCGAAACACTTCAACGGCGTGAAGACGCTTGTGACGAACGATGCCAATGCGGCGACGATCGGCGAGATGATCTACGGCAATGCCAAGGGAATGAAGGATTTCGTGATGATCACGCTCGGAACGGGTCTGGGTTCGGGTTTTGTGGCCAACGGTGAGATGATCTATGGACACGACGGTTTTGCCGGGGAATTCGGCCATATCGTCGTGGAGCGCAACGGTCGTGAATGCGGCTGCGGGCGAAGAGGTTGTCTGGAGACGTACGTCTCGGCAACGGGAATCAAGCGTACGGCCTTTGAGTTGATGTCCAAGATGAATGCTCCGAGCAAATTGCGGAGCATAGCCTTTGATGATTTCGATGCGTCGATGATCTCGGCGGCTGCCGAGCAGGGGGATCCCATTGCCAAGGAGGCCTTCCGCTTCACGGGAGAGATGTTGGGCCGGGCTCTGGCCGACGTTGTGACGATCACCTCGCCGGAGGCTATATTCCTCTTCGGAGGACTTTCGAAGGCCGGCAAGTTGCTTTTCGAGCCTACCCAGTGGTACATGGAGGAGAACATGCTCTTTGTCTTCAAGAACAAGGTGAAGCTCCTGCCCAGCGGTATTCAGGGCAAGAATGCGGCCATTCTGGGGGCTTCGGCGCTGATCTGGCAGGAGCAGGGCCATACGAATTGATCTTCTGCTGCGGGAATTGTCCTCCCGTTTTTGCAATCCGGGACAAAAGAGACCCTGCAATCCGACGATTGCAGGGTCTCTTTTATGAAAATGTCATTGCGGATCCGGCCTCTCCAGCCCTACTTCCTACATGCACTGGTTTCTTCCCCGGCATGCGCCGGGCTCTCTTGACATACGCCGGTTCCTTTCCCGGCATGCGCCGGGCTCTTCTCCGTCATATCCTTGCCTCTCCCCGCCATGCGCCGGGTTTCTCTCGATATGCGCCGGGCCCTTTCCCGCCATGCGCCGGGCCCTTCTCCGCCATATCTTCGCCCCCCCCCGCATGTTCCGACTCCTCTCCGCGCTCCGGGGGAAGATGAGAGTTATTTCATGACCACCTGCGTCTGGCCGATCAGCCGGCCTTCACAATAAAGCTCGATGGAGTAGGTCCCGGCGGCAAATCCCGTCGAATTGAAGTAGATACCCACCTCAAGATCCTGATTCTGGTAATCGACTTCACGCATGGCGGAATAGCTGAGCCGCTCCCCTTCGAATTCGAAGGTCGGCATCTGCTCCGTAGTCAACACATACCCGTCTGGCGAGGTGATCCGTACATAGATGGCCTTGTTTCCGGGTGTTGCGAGTTCGTTGGCCGAGAGGACGAAATCCACACGCAGCCGTGCGGCATTTTTGATCCGCGATACGGGCTTGCTGTTGTCGTTGAGGGCCGCCAGCCGGATGTCCCGGGCCCGGAGTACGGCTCCGACCTTGACCTTGTTGTCGAGCTCGGCCGCCTTCTCTTCGGCCATTTCGGCCCGGAGCCGGGCTGTGGAGATCTCCTTGCGATAACCGACGTTCTCCTTGATGAGCTGCTTGTTGAGCGTGTTGAGAGAGTCGATCTGGCGGACGTATCCCTTCATGATGGTCCGCAGCGTACCGACTTCCTTTTCGTACTGTTTGATCTTGGCCAGGTTCCACGAGCGCTCCTTTTTGAGTCGGGTCATGAGCGAGTCGGCGCGTTCGCGTTCGAGGTCGAGACCGCGGGCGATCGAGTCGTTTGAGATCTGGAGATTGTCGTAATCGGTCATCAGGCGTCCCAGATCGCTCTGAATCGAGTCGCGGTCGGCCCGCAGCAGTTCGTTGTCGATCATCTGCTGACGGTGGATCCCGAAGTAGAGAGCCGAGAGCGCCACCAGAATGACCGAAAGGATGATGATGACGATGCGATACCCGCGGATCGATTTTCCGGCATCGGGTTGCGGTGTCGAGTAGTCGTCTTCTTCGAATTCCGAAGGATCGTATCCCTGTCTGTTTTCCATAGGAGGGTTGTTTTTAGCGGTATTCGGAGGTTCGGGACGGTTGCGGTATTTTTCGCGGTTGCGAACCTTTCCGGGCCTCCGGACCGGTGTTGTCTAACTGAGGACAAAGATAGTCAAAAAACCGAAAACTGAAAGCCGCCCGGGGTGATACTTTGCAAAAGGAGCCGGGCGACGGTTGCCCGGGACGGTGTCACGCGGTTCGAGAGCTATCGGATCCGGCTCTCGAGGGGGTATTTCAGCCCCTTGACTCCGGAGATGTAGGCCTGGATGCTGCCGATCTTGACCGGGGACTCGATGTAGAGGGGGATCTTGTTGTCGTCGTCGGAGATCCAGATGGTGAAGATCGTGCCGTCGGTGAAGGAGTATCCTTCGGTGGTTCCGAGCTGGCATTCGAACTTGAGCGTGCGGAAACGTCCCATGTTGCGGATCTTCTTGTTCTCGCGGCCCAGATAGCGGTAATGGATGTGCTTGATGGTGTCCTGAAGGATCATCTGCAGGGTTCCGGGCTCTCCGATGCGGAAATCCTCGGCCTCGCAGGAGCGGAGGTTGAAGAAGAGCGAGATGGCATCCATGCTTTCGTCGGTCAGCGTCATGCTCTTCTCCTGAAAGGGGTTCTGGCGGCTTTTCCAGCGGGTGTGGACCGTGGAGTCGGGCCAGAGGTAGGTGTAGTAACTCTGGAAGGTGTAGTCACCCTCGTGCAGGTCGCTCACGAAGCGTACGGGACGCTTCGTCTGGGTGTCGATCCATACGGTGTAGATATCTTCGAGGTTGTAGAACCAGCGGTAGGTGGGCAGGGTGCGGCCGATTCCCTCGACCTTGTAGAAGTCGTGACCGTCAACCCGATCCGCCGAGGTTCGGATTTCGACGGACCCGATTTCGGTGTTGGGGAACATCCTGGCCTTGTAGCTTACGCGATAGGAGAGCTCCTCTCCCGGGTGGTAGAACTGGGCAAAGAGGGGTGACGCGGCTGTCAGGAGGAGTATGGCGAGCAGAAATCGTTTCATCGTGCGGTGTTGTTTTTAGGAAATAAACGTCGTTTTCGGGATTTATATTACGAAATACGGGAAAAATCGAACTCTTCACGGCCCGAATAACGTCGTCGCAGGGTCTCCAGGCCCCGGTTCCCGGGTTGTGAGAGGGTCGGATCGGCGGCAAGGATCGTCGTGGCGGCTTCCCGCGAGACGGTGAGGATCTGCACGTCGGCCGTCGGGCTTGCGATCTTCAGGTCGAAGGCCATGCCGCTCTGGAGCGTACCGTTGATGTCGCCGGCGCCGCGCAGCTTGAGGTCGAGTTCCGCCAGACGGAACCCGTCGTTCGTCTCGCACATGGCGTCGAGCCGGGCGCGGGATTCGCGTGAGAGCTTCTCACCCGACATGAGGATGCAGTAGGACTGTTCGCCGCCGCGTCCGACGCGACCCCGGAGCTGGTGCAGCTGCGAAAGGCCGAAGCGCTCGGCCGATTCGATGACCATGACCGTGGCATTCGGAACATCGACCCCCACCTCGATGACCGACGTGGCGACCAGAATCTGCGCCTCGCCCTCCTTGAACTGACGCATCGACTCCTCCTTGTCGGCGGGTTTCATCTTGCCGTGGCAGATGGCCGTGACATACTGTGGCAGGGGAAAGTCGCGCGAAATGGCCTCGTAGCCGTCCGTGAGGTCCTTGTAGTCCATCGCCTCGGACTCCTTGATGAGCGGGTATACGACGTAGACCTGGCGGCCCTTGGCAATCTCCCGGCGCATGAAGCCGAAGAGCTTCAGCCGGGCGGCATCCGTATAGTGATAGGTCTTGATCGGACGGCGCCCGGGGGGCAGTTCGTCGATCACCGAGACGTCGAGATCGCCGTAGAGCGTCATGGCCAGCGTGCGGGGAATCGGCGTGGCGGTCATCACGAGGATGTGAGGCGGCTGCTCGTTTTTGGTCCAGAGGCGGGCACGCTGCTCGACACCGAAGCGGTGCTGCTCGTCAATGACCACGAACCCGAGGTTCGAGAACTGTACACGGTCCTCGATCAGCGCATGGGTGCCGATCAGGATGTTGACCTCCCCCGAGGCGATCCCTTCGAGGGCCTCGCGGCGCTCTTTGGTCTTTGAGGCGCCGGTGAGGATGGCCACCCGCACGGGCAGTCCGTCGAGCATCCGGCTGACGGTGGCGAAGTGCTGGCGGGCGAGGATCTCCGTGGGGGCCATCATGCAGGCTTGGAATCCGTTGTCGACGGCCAGCAGCATGGACATCAGTGCCACGAGGGTCTTTCCGCTTCCGACATCGCCCTGTAGCAGGCGATTCATCTGGAATCCCGAGACGGTGTCGCGGCGGATTTCACGGATCACGCGCTTCTGGGCTCCGGTGAGCGGGAAGGGGAGTTTCTCGTTGTAGAAGGTGTTGAAGACGCCGCCGACCTTCGGGAAGAGGAATCCGTCGCTCTTCGAGAGGCGGGCCGATCGTCGCTGCTGGATGTTGAGCTGTACGCCGAGCAGTTCGTCGAACTTCAGTCGGTACTGGGCCTGCCGTAGCAACTCCTGCGACTGCGGGAAGTGGATATTGTAGAGAGCCTCGTGCAGCGGGATGAGTCCGTATTGGCTGCGGAGCGCTTCGGGCAGCGGATCCTCGATACGGTCGCGGACCAGGGCCCAGGCGTTGCAGACGATCTGGTACATGCCCTTTGTGCCGAGGACGTTGGAGAGCTTTTCGGTCGAGGGGTAGATTCCCTGCATGCCGCTTTCGACCTTGCGCGAAAGGGCCTGTTCGACGGTCTCCAGTTCGGGATGTGCGATCGAGAGTTCGCCGCGGTAGAAGTTCGGACGTCCGAAAATGAGGTACTCGCGCCCCACTTCGACGCGTTTTTCGATCCACTTGATACCCTGGAACCAGACCAGCTCGGCGCGTCCCGAGGCATCCTGCACCTGGACCGTAAAGCGGCGTTTGCGCCCTGCCCCGGCGTAGGCGACCCCCATGACGCGGGCCCGGAACTGTACATAGGAGAGTGCTGCGGCATCGGTGATCTCGGCAATGCGGTAGACGCGCGTGCGGTCGATGTAGCGGAACGGGTAGTGGGTGAGCAGGTCGCCCACCGTGCGGATTCCGAGTTCCCGGTCGAGGAGCCTGGCACGGGCTTCACCGACGCCCGCGACGTATTTGATATCGTTGTCGAGTATCTCCACGAAGACAAAGATAGTTAAATTTGTACTATCTTTGTCGAAAACTCTCAGGAAATGGATCTGACGACATTCAGACGACGCCCGACGTGCGAGGTGCGGATCGGGTGCGAGACGATCGGCGGCAATCGCCCGATCGCCGTGCAATCGATGACCAATACGGATACGAACGACACGCCGGGGAGCGTTGCGCAGATCGAGCGCATCGACCGGGCCGGGGGGCGGATCGTGCGCCTGACGGCCCAGGGGCGGCGCGAGGGGGAGAATCTGGCCAACATCGTCCGTCAGCTGCGGGCCGACGGCTTCGATACGGCCATCGTGGCCGACATCCACTTCGTACCGGAGGTGGCCGCCATCGCGGCGCAGTACGTCGACAAGGTGCGCATCAACCCCGGCAACTACCGCAACGAACACGGCGAATTCGAGGCACTGATCGAGCAGTGCCGCCGACGGGGCGTGGCGCTGCGCATCGGCGTCAACCACGGATCGCTCGCGCGGCGGGTCTTCGACCGCTGGGGCGATACGCCCGAAGGGATGGTCGTCTCGGCGATGGAGTTCCTGCGGATCTGCCGCGAACGCGACTTCGACCAGGTGGTCGTCTCGATGAAGTCGAGCAACACGCGCGTGATGGTGGCGGCCTACCGGCAGCTGGTCGAGGCGATGGATGCCGAGGGAATGCACTATCCGATCCACCTCGGGGTCACCGAGGCGGGCAACGGCCTCGAGGGGCGCGTCAAGAGTGCCGTGGGCATCGGGGCGCTGCTGGCCGACGGCATCGGCGACACGATCCGTGTTTCGCTGACCGAGGCTCCCGAAAACGAGATTCCCGTGGCTCGAATGCTCGTTGAACACTTTGCCTCGCGTCCCGGTGTGTTTGAGGTCCGGCACCCCGAACGCTATTTGCCGACGGCCTACCGCCGCCGTTCGCACGTCACCGTGCCCGTGGTCCACAGCGAGCCGCTCGAGGGTTTCCGTATCCTGGAGGCCACTTCTGCGAACCCGACGGCCGAGCTGCGTGCGGCGATTCTGAATCTCGACACGCCCGACGAACCGGTTGTCGTACGGCGCCGCTACGACGATCCCACGCTCGAGGCGGTGGCCGTGAAGGCGGCTGCCGACCTGGGGCCGCTCTTGCTTGACGGATTGGCCGACGGCATCTGGATCGACGCCCCGACCCTCACCGAGGCGCAGATCCGCGATCTGGAGCTGATGATCCTGCAGGCGGCGCGTGTGCGTTTCTCCCATACGGAATATATCGCCTGCCCGTCGTGCGGCCGGACGTTGTACGACATCGAGAAGACCCTTGCGGACATCAAGTCCCGCACCTCGCATTTGAAGAACCTGCGCATCGGCGTCATGGGTTGTATTGTTAATGGTCCGGGCGAGATGGCCGATGCCGATTATGGCTACGTGGGGGCCGGGCCGGGCCGTATCACCCTTTACAAGGGGCGGGAAGTGGTCGTGCGCAACATCCCGCAGGAGGAGGCTCTTGACCGCCTGATCGAGTTGATCCGTGCAAACGGTGACTGGATCGATGCCCCCGATGCCTCCGGAACCTCATCCGATGCTCCCGGGGTGCCCTCCGGTGAGGCTGTCGCCCCCGGCGCTCCGGCCGCTCCCGAGACCCGGAATTGACGCTCCCGAGACCCGGAATTGACGCTCCCGAGATCCCGAATTGCCGCTCGGGGGCCCGAAACTGACACCCCACCCGGAGACCCGAAACTGATGACGCCCTCCGGAATACACCCATTGATCTTTATCACACCCTTCCGACAATGACCATCCTTCCCCTCGCCTACCTGCCTTCGGTGTCGTATTTCGCCCGTCTTGTGCGGGGCGACTGCGTCGTGGACCTCGGCGAACACTTCGTGAAACGCTCCGAGCGCAACCGGGCCCGTATTCTGGCCACCGACGGCGTGATGGAGCTCACGGCTCACGTCTGCCACGCCAACCGCCCGCGGCAGCCGATGCGCGACGTGCGTCTCGACTACTCGAAACGCTGGCAGCACCAGCATTGGGGGGCATTGATCTCCTCTTACCGCTCGTCGCCCTATTTCGACTACTATGCCGGGCGTTTCGAACCCTTTTACACGCGGCCGTACGACTTTCTGGTGGATTATAACCTCGGACTGCTCGAAGTGCTGTGTTCGCTGGTGAAGATTCCGCTACCGACGCTCTCCGAACGCTACGTTGAGGCACAACCCGGGGATCTTGACCTGCGGAGTCGAAACGGCAAGGGCCCGGTCTTCGAGGCCAAGCCCTATATCCAGGTTTTTTCCGATCGGATGCCGTTTGCGGCTAATTTGTCGTTTGCGGATCTGTTGTTCGCCGAAGGCCCGGGGAGCGTTTCGGTTTTAGGACGTTGCCGACTCGGATAGTCACGCTGTCGCGCAAGCCACCGGCCAGAGCCTTCACCTCGACCGTTCCTTTCAGCTCCACCGAATCCGTGCGGTACTGACACGCCGCATACTCCGTCATGGCGAGCGTGTCGGTTCCGACTGTGAGCACGGGCATTCCGACCGAGGAGTAGACGCGGAAAAGCTGTTTGTTGTTGTCGCGCAGGCGTCGGCGTTTGTCGACGATGTGCAGTGTGGGCTCCTTGTGATTCCACATTGCCTTGTAGAGATAGAAGGCATCCTTCGTCTCCCGGCGGTTGAGCGTGATGAGGCCCGAACCATTGACGCCATAGGGACGTCGAGCCGATCCGTAATCGAACAGGCTCTCGATCCATACGCCCCAGAAGAGCGAATCGTTTTGCAGATTGCGGGCGTACTCCTCGTGGAAACGGGTCTGTTTCTCTTCGGGCAGCCAGTTGGAACGAGGTTCTGCCTGAGCCGTGTAGCTTTTGTGTCCGAGGAACCCGGGGCCTCCGTACTGTACACCGGATCGGAGATAGGACCAGTTTTTCCGCAACAGATCTCTCCAGACGGTCACATCGTCGGTAGATCCGCGGTTCCATCCTACGGACTGTTTCCAGACGATCAGGTCGGTGACGAAGTTGAGGGCTCCGTCCTGGTCGCTGCAGGCTACCGTCGGGCGGGATGCATCGAGCGTGTGGGCCGTATCGTTGAGCTGGCGCAGGTAGGGTGTGACGTCATCGCCGCGCATCCAGAGTTGGGAGAAGATGCCCCACATGACCACCGACGGGTGGTTGATATTCTGGACGATGATCTCCTTGAGCTGTTGCAGGCCGTTCTGTTCGAACTCCGGAGTGGCGAAATAGGCCATGTCGCTCAGAAACGGAGCCCGATGCAGGGGTGCGTCGATCCACACCAGCAAACCCTCCTCGTCGCAACGGTCGTAAAGATACTGGGCATGCGGCATGACGGCCGAACGGATGGCATTGGCTCCGATTCTGTGGACCTGTTGCAGATCGGCGTCGTAATCTTCGGCCGTGAGCATTCCCCCTGAAAGGGCGTTGTCGTGATGCAGCACCACGCCATGGACGGGGATTCGCTGGCCGTTGATCGAGAATCCGTTTTCGACATTCACGCCGATGGCCCGGAATCCGGTTTTCACGACGACACGATCCGTGATGCTGTCCTCGCCGATGGCGGCCGTCACGGTATAGAGCGCCGGATAGTCGGGGCTCCAGAGTTCGGGACTCTCCACGGAGAAGGGTACGACAAACGGTTTATCGTCGATTTTTGCTTTTTGCCGTTTCATGAAGACCGGTTGTCCGTCGGGAGCCGTTATTTCGATGTCGAGCGTGCAGGAGGTCTCGTTCTTTGAAGTGAGATGGACCTCGATTTCCCCGTCGATACGTTCCAGAGAGACGGTGTGGGGATGTACGAGAACCCCATCCGAGCCGAAATACAGGGGCGAGATGGCGGTAGCATCCGTCACGATGAGTTCCGCCTCGCGGTAGATTCCACCGTAAAGATTCATGTCGGTGGAGGTTGGCAGGACGTCGTTTCTCCAGCTGTTGTTGACCATGACGAGCAGGGCGTTGTCGGCTCCGAATCGGATTTTGTCGGTGATTTCGAACACAAAGGCCGTACCGCCTCCGTGGTGGGTTCCGACATGGGCGCCGTTGACGAAGACATCGGCGACGCTCTGTACGCCGTAGAACTTCACGAAGAGGCGTTTCGAGGCCCACTCCTCGGGGATGTACATGCCGTTCTGGTAATTTCCCGTTGTCTCGAGCCAGTATCCCTGGGCCAGGGGATCGGTGTTCCAGCTGTGGGGCAGCGTGACATGGCGGGCGTTGTCGGAGGTGCGCTCGGACTTGAAGAAGAAGCGCCAGCCTTCGTTGATGGGAAAGACCTCACGGGCCTGGACCCGAAGCATGAATCCCAGGACCAGCATCGCGGCAAGAGTTATGTATCGCTTCATGATGGTACCGTATTGATATCTGTTTGGCAAAGATACGAAATTTCGGGAAACGTGCGTTTTTAAATTTGGAATACATGTATTACTTTTGGTCGAAGAAATAAAGTCTGAGGTATGGACTATCGGGAGGAGATTCTGTATATCTGCGGAAGGATCAAGGCGTTGAGAAAGGCGAACCGACTGACCGTCCAGGAATTGGCCTATCGGTGTGACATGGAGCGCTCCAACCTGAGCCGTATCGAGGCCGGTCGGACGAATCTGACGTTGAAAACGCTTTGCATCATCTGCAATGCCCTGGGGGTCGGACTTCGGGACGTGGTTCGTTGACGGGTTTTGGTTGAGGACGGTCCCGGCGTTTTTTGGCGTGTTCGTGTAAATTTCGTATCTTTCGGGACTCTAAACAACGACGCTTGAATACGATCGATCTGGTTGTCTGTCTGGTTTTGGCGCTGGCCGTCTGGAACGGTTGGCGGCAGGGTTTCATCGTGCAGATCTGCTCCTTGGCAGGGATTGTGCTGGGAATCTGGCTTGCGGCGCGTTTCGGAGAGGAGGTCGGCACGTGGCTGCGTCTTGACCGGGAGGTTGCGGCAGCCGGCGGATTTGTCACGGTGCTTGTGGCCGTGGTGCTTGCGGTGGCTCTTGCGGCACGGCTGGTGCGAAAACTCTTCCATTTTGCCGGATTCGGACTTGCGGATATTCTTTTGGGTATCGGCGTTTCGATCCTGAAATACCTGCTGGTGCTGAGCGTGCTTTTTTCGGCCTTCGACCGGCTGAATGTGGATTACAGCCTCGTGGGACCGCAGACGATCGAACAGTCGCGGAGTTACCGTCCGATTCGGCAGCTTGCGGGCCATCTGTTTCCCTTCGTGGAGGAAATGTGCGATCGGATTCCGTTGACGGAGGCTTCCGACAAAAAGACTCAAGACAATGAATGATCGATTTACAGCCACCGTCGTTCGTGCGACGGGCAGTTGGTACGATGTGACAACGCCGGAGGGAGAATCCGTCCGCTGTCGGATCCGGGGCCGGCTGCGCCTGAAGGGGGTCCGGACGACCAATCCGGTGGTGGTGGGAGATGTCGTGGAGTGCGAACGGGAGGAGACTCCCGGCGAAGGGGTGATCGTGGAGAT
>CALUKK010000074.1 GCA_944321205.1 uncultured Alistipes sp. | reverse complement strand
AATTCGGAAAGTTGTTCCTTTGTCAACATCATAAGTCTACTCCTTTTTTAGTTTTTTGTTGATTCCCTATACAAATCTAAAAAATCTGTAGACTTTTTTATTTACCCTCCACCAGACACACTATTTGGAACAGTATCAAATCAAGCCGTTACATCTCTTCGATCCCACGCCCGTTGCGGGTTCGTGGCCTTTTTCGGCGCGCTGGCTTCTCGGAGGACGCCTGCTGGGCGGCTGCGGCTTCCATCGCAACGAAGCCGCGGGGACCCTCCCGGCAGGATGGCGTGAGGGCTTTGCCCTTGATGCGGGGCTTGGCTCGACGTTTCTGGCGACCCGTAATTTCGGGGTGCGTTTGTCGCTGGACTATGATATGGCTCCTCTTGCCGTCGCAGGCGCCGGTAGGCGTCTGCATCTGGCAACCATCTCGCTCGAAGCCTGCGCCGTGTTCTGAATCCTCCCTCGTGTAGAATGTACTGTCTGTATTGCCCTTAATATGAAATAATATTGAGCGTTGGTTTGCCTGCTCGTTATCGAGCCCCGGAGTTTCGGACTCCGGGGCTTGCTGTTTTCTGTCGTGACGCCGCCTTCCGTTGGCGTGCACGGGGTCCGCCCTGAGACTTTGCCCACACGGAATTGTAAGTCAGAAACAGAAAACAAAAAAATCTTGAAAAATGAAACCCGATAAAAAGAATATATCGCATAATCTGCGCCTTTTGGAAAAGAGTCGTTTTGTGAAACAGCTTTGCACGTCGCTGGAGGACGGTGCCGAACCATGCGATTTTAAACGCTTGGAAGCGTCCTATGCGCGTTTTATAGGAAGTGTGCAACGTTTCGTTGCATCGGAGCATTGTACGCCGCTCGACATGCTACACGCCTTGTCCCGTGCCCGGAACCGGCTCGTGCGGCTGTGTGCCTGTGAGGAACGGCGTCCGGCGGCGCTTGTTGCGCTTTGGGAAGGTGCCGTCGCGCATCTGGACTTCGAGATACGGATGGTCTACCTGCGTATCGAGCATCCTGCGGTCACGGACCGGTTGCCGCAGAGCGACAAACCCTGCTCGACGCTCTATCTGGCCGAGCCGTTCACGCCGACGGATCTCATGGAGCTGATTACGGCGTTGCATACTGCCGGCGTGGGACGGCGTATCGACGGTACCCGTGCCAATGTGGAACAGTTGGTCGAGTTGTTCTCGTGGATGTTCAACGTCCGCATCAACAATCCTATTCAGTGCCGCCGTGGGGTCATCAACCGCAAATTGCGGCTGACACGGTTTCTGGATCTGCTGCGCAACTCTCTGATTGAAGAGAGCCAGCGATAGGCGTCGGCGCCCCTCATTCGAGGAGCGCTTTTGGCCGAATCCTTTCAGGTATCAAGTAGCCGACGCCAGCCGCTCGCCGAACGCCTCCATTTCACGGCCGATGACCGTCTCGGAGAATTTGGCGTAGTGGCGCGTCATGTTGGTGTTCGAGTGGCCGAGAATCTTGGCCAGTACGTCGATCGGCATGCCGTATTCGACGGCCATGCAGGCGAAGGTGTGGCGGGCGCAGTGGGTGGTCAGCACCTTGTCGATGCCGCACACGGCCGCGATCTCTTTCATGTAGGCGTTCATCTTCTGGTTGCTCGGCGTGGGGAGCACCCGTGATCGTGCGACGCATACTTCGTCGTGCTCGTAGCGGCGCAGTATTTCGAGCGTGGCCGGGAGCAGCGGGATGCGGCTCATCACGGAGGTCTTCTCGCGGGGCTTGTGATTCTATCCGTCGAACTTCGCGGAAGCGTTTGTGTGCTTACGTATACGAATGACGAGGCTTTGCAGGTGTCAGGGCTTCTGCTTAAAAACGGGATGCCGGCACAATTGATTCAGGATAACAGCGGATTCTGCTTGTTGAAACTCGATGAAATCAATTTTTTTCTTTCCCGGTTACATTCGGTGGAAGATATTTTCCTGATTGACGATGATGTATGGGAGCAGGCGAAGAAGGAGTTGCAAACCGTGTTTCAGAACAGTAGTAAACTGGAAAGTTGTTTGGGTTTAATTCGGGATTTTGAAACGATAAATCCTAAAAGAAGATACAAATCCGATTTGGAGCTTTTTATCAGAGAGTCTAAATTGAATGATTTCTTCGGTGAAAGCGGAGAAACTATATTCGTTTCGACGATCCACAAGGTAAAAGGCAAAGAGTTCGATCATGTTTTTTTGATGCTGAACAACTTCAATTTGTCTTTGGACGAAAGAATCCGACAACTGTACGTTGCCATGACAAGGGCACGACGGGACCTGACCATTCACCTGAATTCCGATTTCCTCGATGGTATTTCTTCGGAAGATGTTGAATATATGGAAGATAAAATCGATTATTCGCCGCCGGAAGAGTTGGCGATACACCTGACTCACAGCGATATATGGCTGGATTATTTCATTCAACGACAACCACAGATCGCTCGCATCAGAAGCGGCGATACTTTATATGTCAGGGGAGACGAATGCTTGGATGGAAATGGACAATCCGTGTTGAAATTTTCTCGAAATTTTATGTCGGAACATTATGAAAGGCTGCATAGGCAAGGGTACGAATTAAAACGTGCAATGGTAAATTTCATTGTCTACTGGCAGAGCGAGAAAGTTGCAAAAGAGATAAAGATCATATTGCCCGAACTCTTCTTTGAGAGGAAAAAATAAGTTAATGATTGTTTCTGTCTCGATGATTCTCATTCATCATAACTGACACATAAAACTGTTCGAGCATTTTGTGTTCTGACACTAATGATAATTTCTTGTTCTATTTCTTCCAACAAAACTTTGTATGCTTGAGAAAATGGAATATCCATGCGTTAGAATACCGCCCTTTTTAGCAAATTTGTCAAATCCGTATTTTTTTCGTATCTTGCAATTAGTTATTTGAAATGCGGTATTCGAGCGCAAGATGCTGAAAATAAACCGTTACCTTCTCGTTGCCTATTCTTCTATACAAGGATGTAACGACTCGATAAATCAAGTCGTTACATCACTTTAATCCCACACTATGACAGTTCGGTGGTAAAAGAGGGTTTCCGCTTCACAAAGATAACGGCATTCGCCCGATCGGATGTCGGAATATGGGTCATTCTGCCACACAGATCATCCATCTCGGGGATTTGCAGGGTTCCGGCCGAAAAAAAGCAGGTTGAACCCGACGGGTTCAACCTGCTGTCCGACCGTGTCGCCGAATACCGGGCCTCGCATCCCGGCTCTCCGACATCCGACACTTCCGATGCCTCAATGCAAGGCAAATTCCAGTTCGAAGTGCCACGGAAGGGCCTTCACCACATACTTGTCCAGAGGCTTGGGTCCGCAACTTTCGTTGCCAACCGGAGCCATCCGATGATTGACACTGAAAATCACGCGCCCGCAGGGTTGCAACCGGTCCGTATGACGGGCCTCGGCAATCGCCATGTTCCGGAACTCCTTGACCGAAACCTCCACAGGCTGAGAGCCGCGAACCTTCACGCCCTGACCCGACACATCCTGCAAGGAGGCCCAACGCACGGCGTATTTGTTTCCATTCTCCTGCGGATAGATGTAATTGACCCACTGTTGCTCGACCGTTCCACGCCAGAGTCCGTAACGGACTCCATCCTGTTTGTCGGAGTAGGCCTCCCAGGGGCCCTTGCCGTACCACTCAAAATAACGGCAGCGATCCGCAAGCTCCAGGTCATAACCCACACGCGCCACCTCCGGAGCTCCCTCCGAGGGTCGGATGTCCGATGTCAGACGAATCCGTCCCGCATCGTCGAACGCATAGGTCTCGCAAACGGCGAAGGTGATCGAATCGTTCCCCTCCAGCGCATAATCGACACGAATGACGAACTGATCACCCTGCCACTCTCCAGAGACGGAGTCCACACGACGTTGCATATCGTGATAGCCCGCTTTGGCCCACAGATTGGTCAAACGACCCCCTCGGGCATCCGGATAGAAACGTCCGTCGATGAATTGCCCGATCCGTCCCGTACCGTCGTTGTCGATCGGCGCCCGCCAGAAGTCCAGCGTCGGACCCGAAGCAACGATCATCCGACCCGTCAGGTCGTGAACCGTGGCGATTTTTCCGCTCGCCTTGTCGAAGCGGATCTCGAAAGCATCGCTCCCGATCACAAACGAATTCGTATCCTCACACACCTCCGGACGGTTCCCGGCCGAGAGCGGAGCCAATTCAAAGTGCCACGGTTGGAGCACAAACTGCTCCCAGGCTATCCGATAACCGGCCTCACACCACGCTGTGGCATCCTGACGATGCAACGAGAGAACCAGGACATACTCCTTGCCGTCCTCCATGCCGAACGTATCCACCGGAACCTCCACCTCCCCGCGCTGCCGGGGAGCCAGATCGAGCGACGGAAGCAGGCCCTTCCGGATCTCCACCCCGTTCTCAAGCAGTGTCCAACATAGCCGGAAGTCCTTCAACGTCGTGAAAAAGAACTTGTTCCATACCTCAATCCGACCCTTGGCCAAGTCCCGGGCATAAAACTCGACACTCTGATAGACCTTGCGCACCTCCCGGATCTTGGCCGACCGGTCGGAGAGATCCGGAAACATGATCCCGTTGTTGCAGAAATTCGAATCATTGGGTTCATCTCCGAAATCACCTCCGTAAACCCAGAAGAATTTCCCGCCCGGCTTGTTGCACTCCGCAAGCGCATACGCGCGCATCGACTCCGGAATCTGCATGCCGTAGAGCGAATGGTCCTCGGAACTCATTACGATTCCCTGGTCCACCCAGTCCCAGATCGCACCTCCCGAGATACGGTCGTATTTGTCGATCTCCAGCCAGTAATCCTTCAGACTACCCATGCCGTTTCCCATGGCATGGGCGTATTCATTGATCATGATCGGTCGGGGATCCTCGGCTTCAGCCATAATCCGAATCTTATCCACCGAAGGGTAACGCCCTGAAGTATTCGGAGCGGCACTCCGCAAAACTCCCCCGCCAAGTACGTCGCACGACATCGGATCGTTCGAAAAATGATAGTGGGTGAAACGTGTCGGATCCAGCCGTTTGGCCGCTTCGTGCATGGCCAGCATGTTGATTCCGTTGTCGCTCTCGTTGCCCAGCGACCATTGTACCACACACGGATGGTTCTTGTCCCGTTCCACCATGCGGACCATCCGCTCGACGTGCGCCGACATCCAGGCCGAATCCCGGGCCGGAGATCCCTCCCGATACCCGAAGCCATGGGCCTCGCAGTTAGCCTCGTCGATCACCATCAATCCGTACTGATCACAATAGTCGTAAAGCCACTCCACGGCCGGCATATGCGCCGTACGCACCGTGTTGATGTTGTTCCGCTTCATGGTCAGCACCTCCTGCAGCACCCGATCCCGGGTTACGTATTTGCAGCCGAAAGGATCCGTCTCAACACGACACACGCCCTTCATCTTGACCGGCTGTCCGTTCAGCAGGAAACACTTGTCGCGAATCTCCAGTTTGCGGAACCCCGTCCGCGTATTGATCACATCCACGACACGGCCCCGCAGATCCTTCAGCACCGTCACTACGGTATAGAGATGGGGCGTCTCGTCCGTCCACTTCCACGGATTCGAAACCGCAAAATGCGTCACACACGTCCGCCGATCGCCCGAAGCCAGCCGTCCGGTCCGTTCGGCAGCCCGACAAACCTCCTTCCCGTCATACAGCAAACGGGTCTCCAGAATCCAGTTCGACGCTTTGTCCGTACGGTTCTCGACCTTCGTTTCGATTTGAAGGGTTCCGTCCCGGTACGCCGCATCCAGATCGGGTTTTACGAAGATGTCCGAAACATGGACCCGCGGAACCGAAAGCAACACCACATCCCGCAGAATACCGCTCACGCGCCAGCCATCCTGATCCTCCAGATAGGCTCCGTCACTCCAGCGGAACACCTGCAACGACACCGTATTGGTACCCTTCTTCAGATAGGGCGTGATGTCGAACTCCGAAGGCAAAAAGGAGTCCTCCGCATAACCCACCTTCCGATCGTTGATCCAAAGATAATAGGCCGACGATACCCCGTTGAAGCGGAGGAAGATCTGACGACCCTGCCATGACTCGGGAACCTCGAATGTCGTGCGGTACGACCCTACCGGAGAACCGTTTTCGCCAAGACCCCGGATGTAGGGCGGATTCCGCTCGAAGGGGTATTTGATATTCGTATAGATCGGCGTACCGAAGCCCTGCATCTCCCACGGCCCCGGAACCTGGATGTCATCCCAGCCCGACACGTCGTAGTCCGCGGCATAAAAGTCCTCCGGACGATCCGTAGCCTGATGCACGTATTTGAACTTCCACGTACCGTTGAGACTCTTCTCCCACGGAGAGGGACGTCCATAGTCCCATGCCTGCGAAACCGTGGCGTAGTGTCGGAAACTGGCTCGCATGGGCTCCCGGCCCCAACCGCTGATCCGCGGATCCTCCCATTCGGCGGCCAAAACCGCCGAATGGAGGAAAACCGCCATCACTGCCAGAAAGAAAACTCTTCCCCTCATGAATTTACTGACCATAGACATATACTTCCGAAAGACTGGTTATCAGATTGCTGCGATAACTCGACGTGATCAGCACCATCAGATAACGCCCCGAAGTGAGCGACACGTTGAAAATCTGAGGTGCCGCCTCCTCCTTCATCTGTTCCGTAGCGATCTTCTTCCACGACGGGATGCCGGCAAGGGCTCCCTGCATCTCGGCAACATCCGTGATTGTCGCAAGAGCCTCCAGCGGTGCAAGGTCGTTACCCATGTAAAGCTCGATGTCCTTGCAGGCAAAATACTTGTTGCGCTGAATCAGTTCGACCTGCTCGACAAGATGCTCCTCCTGCATGTCGATCACCAGATAATGTGGAGGTGGAACCACCGAAGGCTTCCACTGCGAATGCCAGTAGGAGTTGAGATCTCCGTCGAGAATCGCCTCCGGATATCCGTACGGGAAATAAGAGTTGTCGCTGCCCGATTCCGCCGGTTCGTACGTATTGTACAGCACGACCTCCCAATCCGTCCGGTCAAGCAGCTCGCCCGACCAGACGTCGATCCGAACACAATAGAGCGAACTCTCATCCACCGTAAACCGGGAACTGGACTTGAGACGAATCGGAAGCATGTATTGTCCCGGCTCCGAAATCTGCTCGCGGCCGATCTCCAGCAGGAACGAAACGGAAGTCTGACCCGGTTCGATCGTGCCCTGCATCTGCAACGAATACTGATCCGGCGACAGCAGTCTGTAGGAAGCCGACTCCCGCTGGTTGTACTCCTCCACATACGATTCATCGATCTGCAGATCCACGTCGATATCCCAATCGTTCTCCGCAAGACCCAGCAGGGCATCGAACGATACCCGAATATCCCGTTGCAGGGAGCCGTTGTCGCTGTATACCACATCCCGGTTGCCATCGGCAAAGGCGATCACCACATCCTGAACCTGCGGCTTGAGAATCACCAGTGATTTCTCCCCGTTGATCTCCGCCGACGACTGTCGGATCGTCAACGGCAAAACGGCCCGCGCGTCGGCCTCTCGCAACCGATCCAGATCGAACGTGATGTCCACGGTCTTGCTCAAATCGTCATAACCGCCCGTAAAGGTGAACTCCCGTTGGGAGAGCGTATAGGTCTCCGGAGTCAGCAACACGAAATCCTGACCGTTACGGGCATTGTAGTCGGCGAGTTCCGACTCGGTCAACTCCCCGATCCGCACCGAAACGGGATCCTTCAGGACGCCCGACTTGTAGAGCGCCAGGGTGAACTCCCCGCTCGTGTCGCCCACGTCCAGAAAGTCGATCTGTCGAACCTGGTAGGAATCCACATCGTCCACCACGAAAAACACCTTCGAGGGAACGATATCCTCATCTGCTATATCTATGATCTGCTTCTCACAGGCACTCATCCCCATCGAACAGATCATCAGTATCATGACTCTTTTCAGCATCTTCATACTCTTCTGTTTTTATGATTACCATCCAGGATTCTGGACCAACTGCGTATCCCGGTCCATCTCATGCTGCGGAATTGGCCAAAGATACATCTTTTTTTCAAAAACCCGGTTTTCGATGACCGTTCTCTTGTAAAAATCCTCCGCCGTGAATCCTCCGCCCGCCGCGATGTTCATACCATACAACGGACCGTTGTCGCCGTACATCCGATGGTCCACGGCATGACCCGTGTCCACCTTGTCCGAAAGCAGCCGTCGCCGTGTCGTGAAATATCGGTCGCCCTCGAAGCACAACTCCACCTGCCGCTCCCGGATGATATATTCCAGCTGCTTGGCCGTATTGCCCTTGATCTCGGGATAGGTATCGAAGATACTCGGAAGCCCCGCCCGCGAACGGATCAAATCCCAATACTTCTTGATGTCCGGATTCGACGGATCGTACTCGTTGAGCGCCTCGATATAGTTCAGGTAGATCTCCGCAAGCCGGATATAGATGCCATTGCGCCAGGCACTCTGCTGTCCCCGGTAGGGATTGCTGTCATAGTTGACATACTTCAAGATCGTATAGCCCGTCGTGGAGTGGTCCGCACTGCCCGAACCGCTCATGCCGTCGCTGTAAAACTCTGCCCGGCCCCAGCCGTCGCGATTGATCGACGACGAGAACAGGTCGCGATCCTCCGGTGCTACCTGAGGAACCGGACGCCCGTTGTAGAGAATGGCCGCATAGAACCGCGCCTCCCGATTGGCATACATGTTCCGTTCGCCGGCCCGATGCCCCCAGCAGTTGCGCTTGCGGATCTCGCTCACGTCATCGTTGGTCCAGTTCGGATGCGCCGAAACCGCAAAACCCTCCTCCACGTAACCCGACGATGCATCGTCGATGGTCCGACCGTTCATCATGAAGAAGGCATCCACCATCCGCTGCGTCGGAGCCAGTCCGCTGTAACCGCCCGGCCGCGGGGTCGCATGACGCTCCACGTTCCGGAAATCACCCTTCGTCGTGCCCCACAGACATTCGCAGTTCCACTTCACCAGATGGACGTCCTGAACCGACCGGAAGGGATTGAAGGCTCCGTCGTTGTTCTCGTCGTTGCGATACAGCCGGATGGCATATTCACCCGACGTGCCTTCGGCAGCCTCTATCACGGCATGCGCCGCCTCTGCGGCATCCCGCCACTTCTGTTCGCTGTAAGCCGTGTTGACAAGCGGTGTGCCGTCCTTGTTCACAAAATCCACATAGTCCGCATTCCCGTTCCACTGGGGGCTCGCCGCCATCAGCAACACCTGGGACTTCACGGCCAGGCAGGCCATCTGGTCGGGCTTGCCCAGCCACGTGGGGTTGCTCGACCGCCACGACAGGGGCAGATCCGGCATCGCCTCGTCCATCATCCGGCAGATATACGCCACACACTCATCATAGGGCGTACGGGGCAGATTCAGATCGTCCGTCCAGTCCAGTTCGTTCTCCACAAGCACGAACGGACCGTACTGACGCAGCAGCAGCCAGTAGTAATATCCGCGCAGGAATTTCGCCTCCGCACGATACTGCGTCTTCAGGTTGTCCGACAGCTCGAAGCACCGGTCGATGTTGTTCTCGAAGACAAAGGAGGCTCGAATGGACTTGTAGCAGGCACTCCAGATGTCATAGTAGTTCGTCGTCGGATTCCAGTTTCCGACATTGATGCTCGTGGGATAATAGCGGTCCCACACGATATCCAGTTCGTCCGATACCGGAACCCACGGAATGGTACTCCACATCATGCTGTTCGGATCGGGAAGACTCGCATAAATATTGTACAGGAACTTTTCGGTCTCCTTCTGACTCTTCCAGACCATATCCATGGTTTTCTGATCGTCCGGCATCTTGTCCAGAAAATCGCAGGAGACAGCGGACACGCCCAGGGTCAACAGAAGTATCCGGAAAAACTTGTTCGAGGTTATATGGTTCATATTGCTGCTGTATTAGCTGTGTTATTAGAAATTCACCCGCACGCCAAAATTGAACTTCCGCTGCAACGGATAGGCATCGCCACGGCCCTTGCCGAGCTCGGGATCCCACATCTTGAATTTCGAGAACAACGCAAGGTTCGAACCGTGGAAATAGATGCGCAAACCCTGCATGCGAAGCGACTTGAGCACTTTCTTCGGGAAATTGTAGCCGATCTCAAGATCCGACAGCCGCAGAAAACTGCCGTCATACTGCCACTTCGTCGACGAACGGTAGTTGTTCTCGGTGTTGCCGATGCTCAGACGCGGATAGAAGGCATCCTGACGCGGATTGTCGACCGTCCAGCGATCCAACGCCTCGACGAAAAGGTTGCCGCGGTCACCACCCTCCTGGAACGGTACGAAACCCTCGCCGCCCAGCATGTAGTTGACCAGGGCCTGTCCCCGGAAGAAGACACCCACATCAAAGCCCTTGTAGCCCACCTGAAGACCGAAACCGTAGGTCAGTTCCGGGATCGTCGGATAGCCGATGGCCACCTCGTCATAGGAGTCCACAACACCGTCACCATTGACATCCAGATACTTGACATCTCCGGGCCGTACCTGTCCGAATGTCTGTGTCGGACTGGCGGCAATCTCCTCCTCGCTGTTGAAATAGCCCAGTGCGATCAGCCCGAACGGCTGGTTGTACTTCTTTCCCGTACGATTCTGATAGGAATATTTCCACGCCGGCTCGTCCTGGAACACCACGCGGTTGCGCGCAAAGGTCGCATTGGCATAGGCCCGCATGGAGACGCCGTTGAACGAATGGTTGAACTCCATCGTGCCGTCGATTCCCCAGTTGGACATCTCGCCGATATTGGCGAACGGCTGGCTGTTGATACCCACGATATCCGGAAGCGAGGTCCGCTGTACCAGAATGTCCGTACGCCGTTCATGGAAATAGTCCATCTCCAGCGACAGCTTCCGGAAAAACTCCGCCTGAAAACCTGCATTCGCCTTCAGACCCTTCTCCCAGGTCAGACCCACGATGCCTTCGCGGTTCTCGCCCGTACCGGAATAGCCCACCGGATCGGCTCCGAAACTGTAGCCGCCCAGGCCGCTGCCCACCAACGTCAGATAGGCATAACGCTGATTGTTGGGCAGGGCCTCCGAACCTACCAGTCCGACCGATCCCTTGAACTTCAGCATCGAGATCACATTCGATATCCGGCCCGATTTCCAGAATTTCTCCTCGGAAATCAGGTATCCCAGGGCGCCCGCCGGAAATACGCCGAAACGCTCGCCCTTCGGGAAGTTCTCCGAACCGTTGTATCCCAGGTTGAACTCGAAGAAATAACGCAGATCGTAATTGTACGTCGCACGGAAGGCCAGACCCTGTTTGCGATAGGGCAACGACGAGATCGCATCGTCCGCACTCTTGCGGTAATCCCGCTGATAGTACATGGCCATCGCCCCGACGTTATGCACGCCGCCGAACTTCCGGTCATAGTTGATCTGCCCCTTGAACTCCATGGCCCGATCGCTGTAAAGACCCTTGCTGAAGCCCAGGTACTCGTCACCGATAACCGTCTGCACCAACTCCAGTTCGTTGGTCTGCGGATTACGCCCGTTGGCCAGATAGTAGGACTCCTTCTTCGTACGGTTGATTTTGGTTTCGTTGTAGGTGTCGAACGAGAAGGCGACATTGGCCTTCAGGCCCTCGAGCGGTTTGATGATCTTCCCGAAATCCTGGGTCAGACGGACCTGTCCCAGCAACTGGTTCTTGTACTCCGTGGTATAGCCCGAACCCATGAGGCGCTCCACGGGATTCTCCACCGTGCCCGACAGAATACCGGCCCAGACATACCGGGTGCTGCCGTCCTCGTTCACGCCGTACGGATAACGCACCGGCAACGATACGGGATTCGCCACATACACCTTCGCATAAAGCGACGAGTTCGAAATGCCCGGATAGTGCCCGTCAATCACATAACCGCCCAACTCGATATCCAGAAGGGTCGACTTGGTGATCGACACATCGACATTCGTCCGGAAATTGTAGCGCTGAACCTTGATGTTCGAAGAGTATTCGCTCTGCGGATTCTCGTGGTAGTTGCCCAACTCGCCGATGCTCCCGAACGACACGAAATAGCGTGCCACCTCACCGCCTCCGCTGACATTCAACGATACCTGATGGTTGCTGGAGGTCTTTTTGTAGATCTCGTCCAGCCAGTTGACATCCGGATAGAGATAGGGGTCCGTCTGCAACCGCGTGGCTTCGATCCGTTCGGCCGAGAAGACCTCGCTGCCGGCCGCCTCGTTGTAGAGTTTCATGTAGTCAACACCACCCAACAGTTTCGGAACCCGGGTCAGCGTGCTGACGCCATATTCCATCTTGAGATCGATATTGGGCTTCTTGGAGACCACGCCCCGTCGGGTCGTGATCACCACAACGCCGTTGGCCGCACGCACTCCGTAGACCGCCGTGGCCGAGGCATCCTTGAGGATCGAGACACTTTCGATCTCCTCGGGGCTGATGTTCGCCATGTCCCGCTCCACGCCGTCGACCAGCACCAGCGGCGACTGGTTGCTGCCGAAGGTCGACAGTCCGCGGATCCAGAACGAGGAGTTGTCATATCCCGGCTCGCCCGACCGCTGAACCGCAACCACTCCGGCCAAACGCCCCGCCAGGGCATTGGTCAACGACCGTGACGGCGTCTTCAGATCCGCAACGTTCACCGTCGTGACCGCTCCGATGACACTGGCCCGGGCCTGCTGCCCCATACCCACGACGACCAGCTCCTCGATCTGCTGGACCTCCTCGTGCATCACCACGTCCAGCGACATCGAACGCGGAACCTCCAGCGTCTGGGTGACGAAACCCAGGAAGCGGAAAACCAGTTTCTGACCCGGCGCAGCCTGGATCGCATAATATCCCTCCGTATCGGAGAGTGTTCCGGTGGTCGTGCCTTCCACGGTGACTGTCACCGCAACCAACGGCTGACCCTGACTGTTCAGGATCTTTCCTTTCACCTGCGTCTGGCCCGGATCCGGACTCTCGGCCGCCACTTCGGCAATCGTCAGCAGCAGGAACGCCGACAGCAACATCCGACATGTCCTGCCTATCCTGTGCCACACACATGAAGGGTTCGTAGTAGTAGTTTTCATCTGATAAGTTTGGGTTTAAGTGTTGTCGGAGTATTTCGCTACGGACGGTTGCCGCGTCGACCGGTGCTCTTCCGGACGCTCCGTCCGGAAAGAGACAATACGGTCCACACCTGCATGCTCCCGGCAGTCATCCACCGTCAAGCACGCCGGATCCATTCAATACGCGGCAAGAACAATCCGTGGCGGTTTTGTTCAGGGTCGGGCGGCACCGGGCCGCCCCGCCCTTCCAGAATCATTCCTCCTCTTCCGGATCAATTGGCCGGAGCGAAATAGGAGTTATAGGAGGTTGTCACCCGATCGATCCAGAAGATCTCTCCGTAGGGGTCGGTGAGTTTCAGACTCTTCTTGGAGCTTTCGCTCTTGGGTTTGACCCGATACATCCGATCGGTCGTCACCGGTTCGGGCTTGTAGCTGGCATCCCAGATGAGCGGCAGCCACTCGTTGATCGAGTAGTCGTAACTGTTCCATTGGGACATCCGGGCCGAGAACTCCCCGTCCTCGTAGAGCTCTACCGTCCATTTCGGATTGCTGTTCCAGACGTTGCAATAGACATACTGCCGCAATTCCGGATCGTCGTTCCAGCCCTTGAAGCGCGTCTGGTCATAGAGCCGGGCCTGCATCTGCTCGTCGTAGCCCGCGGATTTGTAGAGTCCCTTCTTGATGGTCGAACCCTTGACCAGATACTTCCCGTAACCGATCGGCGTGCCGTCGATACAGATCGAACCGTACCAGTACATGCCGCAGGCCGCTCCGGTCACATGCTCCTGGATGCCACCGAAATCGTTGTGGAAAAGCGTGAAGTTCGTATGCGTATGCCCCGAAAAGATATGCGCCTCGCGGAACTCCGACATCATCGTCAACAACTCCGCACGCTTGGTGTACGAGGCCCGGTTGCGCACCGGCCCGTGCACGCAGACGATCAGCAGCTTGTCCCTGGATACATACGACAGATCCTGACGCAGCCACTCGATCTCGTCGTCGTTCAGATCCACCTCATATCCGCTCGATTTGTCCTGGATGTCGTCCAGAATCACGAAGTGTGCACCCCCGTAGTTGAACGAGTAGTTCACCGGCGTGTAATACTTCTCGAACGAACGCAGCGTGCTCACATAATAGTTCGACTCATCCGCATCGCGCCAATCCCGGTCATGATTGCCGATCACGTGAAAACACGGGATGTCGAGATTGGAGAAGACCGTGGCAATCTCCTCGAACATCTCCGGATTCCAGTCGCAAACATCGCCCAGCGTGATGGCAAAGGCCGGCAGCGTCTCCTCCGACACGTTGTCGTTCAGATCGAGCAGAATCTCGTTGGTGAAGCGCGTCATCTGCTGCCGGGTCTTGATCTGCGGGTCCCCGATGGGATAGAACAGGAACGACTCGGGGACGCCCCCCTCACGGCGTTTCAACGTGAAATCCTCCCGAAGAACCTTCGTCTGACTGTTGTCTATGGCCCGGAAGAAGTCCGGAACCTGATTCTTCTTGACCTCGATCTCGCAATCCGCCGGATAGCTCAGAATGACGTTCCGCGCATTCCGGTTGCGGGTCAGCTGATAAACGCCCTCCTCATCCGTGCTGGTGCAGGAGTATCCGTCCGACACCACGACCCCCACGGCCGGAGTTCCATCCGCGTATTTGACCTTGCCGACAAGATTCCGGCCCGCTTCCACCTCGATGTCCGACGGCAGATCACTGCCCCCGTCCGGAGCCGCCGGATCTTCCGAGGTCCCCGCCGAACAGTTCGTAAATGCCGCCAGAAAAAACAGCAGCATGGCCAAAATCCGCATACTCATCTTGTTTTCCATTGATTATTCAATATTTCTGATTCTTCGATATCTCCACACAGATTACTTCGAGAAGACGTTGCCCGTCTCGGTCAACTCGGCGAGCTTCCCGCCATAGATGTACTGGGAATAGTTCTCCGAGGTCAGCTCCAGTGCGGCCGAAGCTCCCAGATCCGCAGCCGACGAGTCGTAATTGCCCACGCGGCCCTGCACGATACAGTTCGTGATCGAGGTGGGACCGTCGGGCGAGGCCCAGCCGCAGATGGCTCCCTTCTTGCCCAGTCCGTCCGGATCGCCCAGAATCGTTCCCGTATTGGTACATCCGTCCACCACGGCGTTGTCCTTGTCGAGATAGCCGACAATACCGCCGAAACCGCCGGTCTTGTCCGCCCCGATATTGGCATTCGTTCCTCCATAAACGATGGTTCCGCTGTTGACGCAGTTGCGGATCTTCGCTCCCCGATAGGTCCGGGCCACGATGCCGCCGATATGGGTCACATCCCCCTCGTTGTAAAGAACGTGTACGTAACCGCTGTTCGAGCAATCCTCCACCGTACAGCCCTGAGCCTCGCCGACAATACCGCCACCGTAGGCCTTCTGGATATTCGTGATGTTGAGGTTCCCGGAGTTCGAACATTGACGGACGGTTGCCAGGGTCGACTTGTTGACTCCGACGATGCCGCCCACATGGAACGCCTTGCTCGATGTCAGAATCGTGGTGATGTCCCCCAGGTTCGTACACTGCTCGATCACACCTTCGGCCTTCGCCTCGATGCCGCCCACGATACCGCCCAGGAGGGAGGTACTCGTCGTGGCCGTCACCTGGAAAGCGCCCTCGTTACGGCAGTCCGAAACCTCGAAGGGCAGGGTCCCGAAGTTGAGGTATCCCGCAATACCGGCCACCATGACCTGTTTGTTGGCCTCGGCACGCGTCTCGACCGTCAAATCCGAATAGTTGGTACAACCCGTCAACAGCAGCTTCCCGCTCCCCGTTCCGAATTCACTTCGTCCGACGATGCCGCCGATCTCATACTCCGAACCGGGATCCGCGGATGCCGTCAGCGAGAACGATCCGTAGTTGTCGCAGTCGGTCACGGAGGTCCCCTGGCCATATCCCAGGATACCGCCGATACGCGAATAATGGGGGTTGGTGAGGGTTATGATCTGTCCGGTCTCGTCGTTGGTGCAGGCGGTGATCGAGGCTTCGGAAGCATATCCCGAGATACCGCCGATATAGATCGGCATGCGGTTCGAGGCCGCCGAGGCCGAATTGTTGCACTGAATCGTACCCTGGTTGTGACAGTCGTTGAGGATCGTACCCGCTTCGGCCGATCCGACCACGCCGCCCAGATTGAGGTTTAACAGCACCGAACGGATCCAGGAGATGTTGCCGGCCAGAGAGACCGTTCCGGCATGCGTACAGGAGGTGATTTCGACGGGACGGGTATCATCGGTGCCGCGGCTCAGTCCGACCAGTCCGCCGACATAGGAACAGCCATGACCGACCTTCACGGCAGCACGGCTGACACAATGCTGCAATCCGCCCTGCTCGATAACGCCGGCAAAGGCTCCCGCCCTGGCAACCTCGTCTGCCGTAGCGGGCGCCGCCGTACGGGTGGACTCGAAGGTGCAGGTTTCGTCCAGGGTAAGGTTGCGGATCGTACCCTTCAGCACGCCAATCAGCCCGACGTACAGATCGTCGTTCCGACATGCGAGGTTCGAGATCGTTTTGTCCGATCCTTCGAGTACGCCCGTGAACTCCGCCATCGGAGTCCATTCGACGCCGCTCATGTCGATGTCGCGACGAATCGTCACCTCGCCAGACTCATTCCGCCAGTCGCCGCCATCGGCTGCACCCGTTGCGAAGGCCACGAAATCCTCGGCGTTGAAGATGCCCTCCGAACGCGACAGGGTCGAAACCGTGAGTTCCGCCGTAAAGTCCGAATACCCGATCTCCGACCAGGCCCGCACCTTGATCAAATAGGGGGTCTTGACCTCCAATTGTTCCAGCAGAAGCTCCGTCGACTGGGTCTCAAGTTCCGTAAAGGCCTCGTCCGACTCCTTTTTATAGGATACGAAGTATTTCACAGCACCCTCCGAGGCATCCCAGGCAACTCCCAGGCGCGTCGACGAAATCTCGTCGGGCAGACTCCGCAGATTAAGCGGCACATCCGGAACCACCGGTGCCAGCGTCGAGGCCGTCACCTCCTCCGACCACTCCGAATTGCTCTCCACACCTCCCGACGTATTGGCCCGTACCTTGAAGACATATTCGGTCACGGGCTCGAGTCCCGACAGGACGATCTGAGGCTCGAAACACTCCTTTTCGTAGAAATTCCGAACGTCCGACTCGGCATAGGCGACCGTATAACTGGTCACCAGATCCGGTCTGTCGACCGTCCACGTCAAACGCATCGACGTCTGTGTAATGCTTGCGGCCTCCACCGTCAGGTTTGCGGGGGCGCTCAGTTTCGAGGCGCCCTCCCCGGCGGAATCCTTCGTACAGGAGGAGACCAGTCCCAACAGCAACACGGGTAAATAAAACAGGCGAGATTTTTTCATCATAAGGCTGGTGATTTTGTTTCATACAAATTTACCTTAAAAATACACACAAGTTATGGGCTGGAGATGAAAATGTAGGATTTTACAGACGGCTAAATATTGAAAATCAATAAATTAATAGTTTTAATCCCTTCAAAAAAGGTAGATACGAAAAGAGTTTTTTCCGTATTGCAGCCCCGAAAACACCGATTTGCCCCGCTTCCAGGAACGGCAGCAGCAACAAAGCCCCCGAAGCAAGCCGGGCGGCATCTGGAAGCATTGACAACCGGAAAAACTCTTCACCTCTCTACTTTTTTGCGTCCACACCAGGAAGCAATTCACTATCTTACAGCATCTTAGAAAGCGACACACCCTACATTTCCGGATACAACCGATCGGTTACGTTCGATTTTGAAATAAATTTGTAATGATTGATCGAGAGACTTGCGGACGGTCGATGTTCCGAACTGTGACTCTAATGTAATATAAAAATCCCATATCCACAAATTCCGAGGTGATCATGAAACGAATTCTGTTTTTCCTTATTTTTATCGGACAGGCCGTGTCGGGGCAGCAATACCATGTCGCGTCATACAATATCCGGTATGCAAACGAAGCCGATGAACAACACGGGAACGGCTGGGCGCGACGAAGTCCGGGAATTTGTGACCTGATCGCCTACGAGGCTTTCGATCTGATCGGCATGCAGGAGGTTCTCAAAGAGCAGCTCGACGATCTGATGTCCGGACTGTCGGACGACTACGCCTGCGTCGGAAAAGGCCGCGACGACGGTAAGACGGAGGGCGAATATGCCCCGGTCCTTTACAGGAAGGAACGCTTCAAACTGCTGGATTCCGGAGTCTTCTGGCTCTCGCTGACCCCCGACGTGCCGAGTGTGGGCTGGGATGCCAAATATCCCCGGATCTGCACCTGGGTCAAACTCCAGGACCGCACCTCCGGGAAAAAGATCTTCTTCATGAATACCCATTTCGATCATGTCGGCAAACAGGCCCGGATCGAAAGTGCCCGGATGATCATCAACTGGATCCAACAACAACAGGCCCGGAACCGTCACTACGCGTTTATCCTTACCGGAGATTTCAATGTCGATCAGCGGAATCCCAGCTACCGGCAACTTCTCAAGGACCGGATTCTCCGAGATACATACGACGTGGCCGACATACGAATGGCGCAGACCGGCACGTTCAACGGATTCGACGTCCATCGATGGACCGACCAGCGAATCGACCATGTGCTGGTTTCGGACAAGATCAACGTCCTGCGGTATGGTCTGTTGACCAATCTGTACTGGGCGGTCGATGCCGCGGGAAATCGGGATGTGCGACCCTCCTCCGACCACTTCCCGGTGAGTGTCTATCTGCAAATCCCGTAAGGCATGCTCGGAGCAATCAAGAACTTTTACGCCAAAAGCAGCCCGGCAGCACCCCGTTATGACGCCCGAAGCGGGGAGTGTCTCCGCGTCTACCGGAAACTCCGGTTCCAAAGTTTTCTGGCCGGAACCATCGGGTACAGCCTCTACTACGTGTGCCGCACGAGCCTCAACGTCGTCAAACAACCGATCCTGGAGAGCGGGGCGCTTGATGCGGCTCAACTGGGACTTATCGGCTCGGCCCTGCTCTTTGCCTATGCCATCGGCAAGTTCGTCAACGGCTTCCTGTCCGATTACAGCAACATCAAACGTTTCATGGCTACCGGACTGGCCGTCTCCACCTTCGCCAACCTCACGGTCGGACTCCTCGGTCTGGCAAACGGCCTGCAATGGATCGGTAACGGAATCCTCTTCCTCGTATTCGCCATCATGTGGGGCATCAACGGCTGGAGTCAGTCCATGGGCGCCCCGCCGGCCATTATCGCCCTGTCGCGCTGGTTCCCCCTCTCGAAAAGAGGAACCTACTACGGTTTCTTCAGCGCAAGCCACAATATCGGGGAGTTCCTCTCCTTCCTGTTCGTGGGGCTCATCGTCGGAGCTTTCGGCTGGCAATGGGGGTTCATCGGCTCCTCCCTGGCCGGAATCATCGGCATCGCCATCATCGTGCTCTTCCTGCACGACACGCCCGAAAGCAAGGGGCTGCCGCCCATCACTACCCTGGCCGGTGAGGACCCGGCTCCCGAACCCCAACCCGCAACCCGCGAAACTGCCCTCACCCAGAAACGCGTAATCCGCAATCCGTGGGTCTGGGTGCTGGCCCTGGCCAGCGCCTTCATGTATGTGAGCCGCTATGCGGTCAACGGGTGGGGCGTTCTCTTTCTCCAGGAAGAGAAGGGCTATTCCCTGTCGCTGGCCACGCAAATCGTCTCGATCAATGCATTCCTCGGAATCATCGGCACCGTCTTCTCGGGATGGCTCTCCGATACGCTCTTCCAGGGACGCCGCGTCATGCTGGCCTTCCTCTTCGGGGTGCTGTGCACCATCGGACTGAGCCTGTTCCTCTACGGCGGCGTAAGCCCCGCAATCAACATCCTGGCAATGGTGCTGTTCGGAATCGCCATCGGCGTGCTGATCAGCTTCCTCGGGGGCCTCATGGCCATCGATATCGTCCCCCGGGATGCTACGGGTGCCGCGCTGGGGATCGTCGGCATGGCCAGTTACCTCGGAGCCGGATTGCAGGACATCATCAGCGGGCACCTGATCGAAAACGGCAAAACGATTGCGGCCGACGGAATGAGCTACAACTTCCAGGCGGCGTCGGCATTCTGGGTCGGAGCCTCGGTCGTCTCGTTCCTGCTGGTGCTGCTCATCTGGCGCAAAACGGGAAAAAGAAAAACCAATCTTACAGCATAATGAAGAGAATCTGTATCCTTGCCGCCCTGGCAGGCCTCACCTTCGCGGCCTGCGGTCATCGCACCGATTCCGGCGACAACACCTTCGAAACGGACAACCCGAAAGTCAATGAAGCCTGGGAACTGGCTCACAGAACCGTCCTCTACAACGTGCGGGACAGCATTCTGGCGGCCGGCGCCGACTATGGCGGCGAGTGGACCCGCGACGTGGCCATCAACACCTGGAACGGAATGGATCTGTTCATCCCCCAGGTGATGGAGCGTTCACTCTGGTACGTCACCAACAACCGACAAACCATCGGACACCAGTATTGGGACAAGATCATCTGGGTGCAGGGCGCCCTGTACCACTATCTGCTGACCCGTGACACGGCCTTCCTCAGGGAGGCCTACACCTGCGGCGTCAACACCATCCGGGAACTGGAGACCCAGGCCTACGACAAGAATTACGGACTGTTCACCGGTTCGTCGGTCTTCAACGACGGCGTATCGGCCTTCGAGGAGCCCATCTACGATGTCTCCAAGCCGAACTCCTCCAGCGTCATGGCCCACAACACGCACGGCATAAAGTGTCTGAGTACGAACTGTGCCTACTACATGGCATACCGCGACCTGAACCTGATGCACACGGTCCTGCACGGCACCGAAAACGCCGAATTCGCGGACAAGGCCCGCACGTTGAGAAACAACATCCGCAAGAACTTCTACAATCCCCGGGGACAGCTCTTCTACGTCATCGACGAACAGGGCAATACCCACCGGCATCAGGAGGCGCTGGGGATCGCCTTTGCCATCCTTTCGGGTGTGATCACGCCTCAGGAGGGACACTTCACCGTCATCCGCAACGAAACCACCCAGTACGGAATTCCCTCCATCACCCCCATCTTCAAACGCTTCTCGAAAGAGAAACCCGGACGGCACAACCGGCTGATCTGGCCCTTCGTGAATGCCTTCTATGCCAATGCGGCGCTTGTGACCGGCGACTGGGGAATCTTCGAGCATGAATTCTACGCCATGGCATCCCTGGCCCTGGATGAGGACAAGGGCAACTACAATTTCTACGAGATTTTCGATCCCGAAACCGGCAAACCCGAAGGCGGCAACCAGTCCGGCAGGGCGAAATGGTACTCGCGCCGTCACCAAACCTGGTCCGCAACGGGATACATGTCGATGGTCTGCTACGGCATCTGCGGATTGCGGCCCCAGCTGGAGGGCATGTCCTTCACGCCCTATCTGCCGAAGGGAATCGGACGCCTGTCGATCAAGGGGCTCAAATACGGCAACATGCTTCTGGATATCGATCTGAAGGGACAGGGATACAGCATCGTGGAGTTCCGCATCAACGGCAAGAAGTCCGACAAGCACTTCATTCCGGCCGATCTGACCGGCAGACAGCATATCGAGATCCGGCTGGAACGTCCCCGCTTCCCCTGAATCTCGGAAGGCCCTCCGAAAGAAAAGAGGATCCCCCGGAACTGCACGTTCTGAGGGATCCTCTTTTTCCGGAGGGGAGGGGCGAAATCCGCCGGGCGTCACTGGTGGTCGGGCTCCAGACTGCCGATCCTGCGCACCATCACCTCGAAATCATCCCGCGAGATGGCGGCCCGGTTGCGGGCCTTCGTCCGGTAATTGTACACCGTGGTGATCGAACACCGCAGGAATGAGGCGATCTGCGCACTGTCCGTAATGCCCAGCCGCAACAAGGCGTAGATTCGCAACTCCCGATTCAGCAGATCGCCGGATTTCAGAACGATCTGTTCATCCTTTTCGAGCAGCGCATTGAAATCCGTCACGAACGTCGGATACAGACTCAGAAAGATCGTATCGAAATGATGATAGAGCTCGTTGATCTCGTTCTTGGCGAATTCCGTCGATTTCAACTCTTTGAAGAGTTCGTTCATCTGGTGGTTCATCGCAAGCCGGTTCAAGGATTTCCGGTAGTTCTCGAACTTGTCGATATAGTTCGAATGCAGATCGAAGAACTGGGTGATGTATCGCTCCTTGACCACGTTCGATTCGGTCAGCAGACTGTTCATCTCGATGATCTTCCGGTTTTGTTCGACCAGTTTGCCGTTGGTCTCGGAGAGGCGCTCCTTGATCCGGGATAATTTCCGCATCTGTATGAGGATCTGCGCCGTGAGCAGAACAAGACAGAACAGCAGCAGACTGATGAACAGCAAATACCGCTGAAGCCGGTGCTTGGCGGCACTCTCCTTGTCGCGGAAGGTCGCATTGATGATCGAGTAGAACTTGGACATCTGCGTGGTGCGGAGCTGGGCCCCGCCGAACACCGCATCCTCGACGGCCGACTGCGCATATCGGAAGGCCCGTTCATCGGCCCCCTCGTCGAAGTAGATCAGGGCCAGGTTCTGAAGCGCCGAGGTCTCCTTGATGGCACAGCGGATATCGGTGATTGCCGAGATCGTATAATACTTCTTGGCCTCGTCGGGACGATTCATCCGCTGACAGAGTTTGGCCATCTGGTGCATGGAGCTCGCATAGTCGGAGGTTCCCTCGGGAGTCTCGGACAACAGTTTCTGCAATATCCGCTCGGCCTGTTCGTAATCCGACGCCCCGCCCCGATTCATGAGCCGGGTCACGTAATTCGACCGATAGGTGCGGGAATCCGGAGGTGTCACCCGCAGCAGGGAATCCCGCAAGGCCTCCTCGACATGCTGGAATTTGTCCTGGGAGCTGACCGTCCCGTAGTGGTCGTAAAACTGAATATAGGCCTCGTAATACTTGCTCTTCAGATCGTCGGGAAGCCGCCCCGCATCGATGGATTTCAGAATGCCGTAGGATTCGATGTATTTGCCCGAAAACGAATACAGCGGGGCCAGCTGCAACAGCGACTGGTAGAGCTTATAGTCCGAATGCAGCTTCCGGGCGATGGCAACGTTGCGCTCCACATAAACAACCGCCGAATCGAGAAGGTACTTGCGGTATTCGTCGTAAAGCTGTTGATTGATCGAATACTCCTGCTCGGGCTGCAGCGACGACACCTCGAACATCCGCTTCAAATCGGCGATGTTCCGCTCCTTCTGCTGTGTGAACATCTGCTTGTTTTCGATGATGTAGTCCAGGTAGTCGGTCTGTTCGTCCAGATGGTCCCTGTGGCATCCGGTCAGGATCGCAAGACAGAGGACGGAAAGAACCGGGATGATCGTATGTTTGATTGTGAAACCCATATTTTCAGGTATAAGATCCGTTTGGATCCATAAAGATAGCTATTTTTTCGATGTTTTCCGCATGACAGGCCCCAAAGTTGCCATCCGGGATCCGGATATTCCGGTGCACAGACCGCCTGTCGGGTCGGGAATCCGACGAAAAAACAGAGTATGTGGATCTCGGAATGGGGATCACACCCGGCGCGGGTAACGACACACGATGGCCAGCAGCGTCACCACGCCGAGAACCACCGGATAGTAGAGATTGCGCATGATCTCCAGCGGCGACAGCGCGGCAAGACCCGCCGCCATGAGCATCTGCGCCCCGTAGGGAAGCAACCCCTGCGTAAAACACGAAAACGTGTCGAGAAGACTCGCACTGCGTCGCCGGCTCACCCCGAAACGATCGGCAATGCGGCGGGCGATGGGTCCCACCGTCAGAATGGCAATGGTGTTGTTGGCCGTGCAGAGATTCGCCAGGCAGACCAGCCCCGCGATCGTCCCTTCGGCACCCCGACGTCCCGAAATATGTCGGGTCATCCGCTCGATGATATAGTCGATACCGCCGTTCAGACGGATCATCTCCAGCAGACCCCCGGCCAGCAGCGTTATGATGATCAACTCGCCCATGCCCGTGATTCCCCGGCCCATGCCGCCGCACCACTCCATCAGGCTGAAGCTCCCCGACGCCAGACCGATCACCCCCGAGGCGACGATGCCCAGCAGAAGCACCTTCATGACGTTCATCCCCGCGACGGCCGTCACCAGCACCAGCAGATAGGGCACGACCCGGATCCAGGCAATCGGTTCGGGATCGGTCGGAACCGCCGTAACGCTGCCCGTCACGAGGTAGATCCCCAGGGTCAGCAGGGCCGCCGGAGCCACGATCCGCACGTTGACCCGGAACTTGTCCCGCAGATCGCACTCCTGGGTCCGGGTTGCGGCGATCGTCGTGTCGGAGATGAACGACAGGTTGTCCCCGAAGAAGGCGCCGCCGACCACAATGGCCGTCAACCACGCCGCATCAAGCCCCGTCTGTTCGGCCAGACCCGCCGCCACGGGAACCAGCGCCACGACCGTTCCGACCGACGTCCCGATGGAGAAGGAGACGAAACAGGCCGCCAGAAAAAGCCCGGCCGGCAGCAGACTGCCCGGCAGCAGATGCAGCGTCAGAGCCACCGTGGCATCCACGGCTCCCATGGCGCGGGCCGATTCGGCAAAGGCCCCGGCCAGCACGAAGATCCAGATCATCAACAGCACGTTCGGATCCGAGGCTCCGCGCGAAAAGTGCCCGATCCGCTCCGAAAAGGGCATGCGTCGCATGATCGCCACGGCGTAGACCGACGCAGCGACAAAGGCCACGGAGATGGGCATCTTGTAGAAATCCCCCGCCAGCAGCGACACAAGCAGGTAGCTGGCCAGAAAAACCGCCAGCGGTGTAAGGGCGAAAAGTCCGCCCCGGGATTTTGAGGTCGATGACATGGATGCTTCGTCAATACTGTCCGGCTGCAAAAATAGGGCAAAAAATCCGGATCGTCAACTTCGCGTCTGCGAACCGTACTCTCCACTCCCGTCCGAAAACATTGCGGCCCGTTTCTTGCAGGGTGAGCGGATCATGAACCCGGATCCTGCAAACACCCCAATCCGCAATCCGCCGCTGCTGCGCCGAATGGCCGCACGTCTTCAACCCGTCAACGCCGCCGCAACGTGCATAGGGGTTCTGCTGGCCTATCTGGTCGGCACCTACGTCACGGGACCCTTTCACGCCGCATCGCACTGGATGGGCGCCATGCTGGCCTGCACGTCGGTGGTCGTCGTACTGCAGAAACCCGGTCTCAAACAGTCGCTCCCGGTGGGCTGGATGCGTGTGCTGGGAACGTTCATCGGGGCCCTGATCGCCTTCACCTATCTGAGCTTCTGGCACTTCTCCGTCCTGGGCATGCTGCTGACGATCTTTCTGCTCGAAATCGTCAGCATGCTGCTGGGAATCTACGTCAACGGACACATCGCCACCATCACGCTGATCGTCATCCTGCTCATCTCGCAGGAGAATCCCCGGCTGCCACCGGCCATCAACTGTCTGCTGCGCTTCCTGGAGTCGGTCGTCGGTGTGGGTATCGGGCTGGGGGTCATGTGGGTCTCGGAGTGGTGGCAACACCACCGGAAAAGCGGATCGGGAAGTGCCTCCGGATGATTTTTCCGAGCTTTCGGGGCTTCGCATTTGTTTTTTCCGTTCCGAATCCCTATATTTGTCCCCGACCGACGCGCCCGAAAAGGCCGCTTTTCTGAAAAAGACCATGTCCGCAAGAGTTCATACGATGTGTTGTTGTGCAGCGATCTGTTGTCGTTGCCGCCGCGTCGTGCCTGCTGCCGGGCCCGGGTCGGAACCGCAAAAATTCTGAATCCGCATTTCAAATCACCATTTTATGCATACGGAAAAGGCAGCAGAAAACTCTGTTGCCTTTTTTTTCGTTTCAAACCGAATCCTATGGAAACTATCGCAAAAAACATCCTGCAACTCATCGGCCACACCCCGCTGGTGGAGCTGGGACGGCTGAGTCATGAAGCCGGAGCCGTGGCCCGCGTCGTGGCGAAGGTCGAATCGTTCAATCCCGCGGGCAGCGTCAAGGACCGGGTGGCTCTGGCCATGGTCGAGGCGGCCGAAGCCCGCGGCGATCTGCGCCCCGGCGCCACAATCATCGAACCTACAAGCGGAAACACCGGAGTCGGCCTGGCCCTCGTCAGCGCACTGAAAGGCTATCGGCTGATCCTCACCATGCCCGAGACCATGAGCATCGAACGACGGCGTCTGGTGGCGGCCTACGGGGCCCGGGTGGTTCTGACTCCGGGGTCCGAAGGCATGGCCGGAGCCATCGCCCGGGCCGAGGAGCTCCGCACGCAGATCCCCGGATCGATCATCCTCCAGCAGTTCGAAAACCGCGACAATCCCGAACGGCACTACCACACGACCGGCGATGAAATCTGGCACGACACCCAGGGCCGGATCGATCTCTTCGTGGCCGGGGTCGGAACCGGAGGCACGGTCAGCGGAACGGGACGACGACTCAAGGAGTTGAATCCTGCCGTGGAGATCGTGGCCGTGGAGCCGGCCTCTTCCCCGGTGCTGTCGGGCGGAGTCCCGGGACCCCACCGGATCCAGGGAATCGGCGCCGGCTTCATCCCCGGGAACTACGATCCGCAGGTTGTGGACCGTGTTCTGACGGTCTCCGACGAACAGGCCATCGCCACGGCCCGGCTGCTGGCATCACACGAAGGTTTGCTCGTCGGAATCTCCTCGGGTGCGGCGGCCTGGGCCGCCCTGCACCTGGCCCGTGAGGAGGCCCTGCGCGGCAAAACGATCGTCGTGCTGCTGTCCGACACCGGCGAACGCTACCTCTCCACCGCCCTCTACGACTTCGACACATACAAAACCGATTTCCGCCCATGAAAACGCCCTGCGACTCCCGGCGGGAGGCTTTCCACCTCCCCCATCTGATCACCTATCTCTACAATCTGCCGTTGCGGCAGATCGCCGACCGACTGACCGCGGAGGATCCGCACATCCCCCGACTGCCGGCCGCAGGCATCGAACCCGAAGCCCTGAAACAGGCCGTAGAGCTCTTTCGTTCGGTGGTCTTTGCCGGATATTTCGATCCGCAACCCGTCGAGATCCTGCTGGCGGAACTGGCCGGGATCGTGGCCCGACAAAGTGCCCGGGCCCATGTCACCTTCCATCGCAACAACCCCGCCGCAGGCGGTGTCACAGCCGAAGAGTTCGGTGCGGAAACGGCCCGGCAGCTGCTCGAGAGCCTGCCCGAACTGCGGCGACGCCTCGGAACCGACGTCAAGGCCGTTTTCGACGGTGATCCCGCCGCGGCAAGTTTCGAGGAGGTGATTCTCTGCTATCCGGCCCTGGTGGCCATGACCCACTACCGGCTGGCCCATGCCCTGTGGCAGCTGCAGGTTCCGATTCTGCCGCGGATGCTTACCGAAATGGCACACTCGAACACGGGAATCGACATCCACCCCGGAGCCGAAATCGGCGACTACTTCAGCATCGACCACGGTACGGGCGTCGTCATCGGCGAAACCTGCATCATCGGCAACCACGTACGGCTTTATCAAGGTGTGACGCTCGGAGCCAAGAGCTTCAAGTTCGACGCCGCGGGCAACATCCTCCGGGAACCGCGTCATCCGATTTTAGAGGATCGGGTGGTGGTCTATTCCAACTCGTCGATCCTGGGCCGCGTGCGCATCGGTCACGATTCGGTGATCGGCGGCAACGTCTGGCAGACCTCCGACCTGCCCCCGCACTCCCGGGTCGTACAGGGCCGGGCCTCGGTTTCGAGCTTCGAAAACGGCGACGGAATCTGATCCTTCGGGCCGAAAATGGCTTTTTTCACCGCTCGGGTGGAGCAACATGCGGCCAAAATCACTACCTTTGCGCCCCGAAACGATCCGTTGCGCTTCGCACCTGCCCCCGCGGGCCTGCGATGCGCGACGGATTCCCCGTCCCTTAAAACCGGAAAGCGATGATCGGACATGAAAATCGAACGGAGCAACCCGTTCTGTGGAACAGCAATTACGTGAAGGTGTGGATCGCCAACTTCATGCTCTTTTTCGCATTCTACCTGCTGGCCCCGCTCCTGCCGCTCTACCTGCGCGACACCTTCTCGGCCGGCAAGGCCATGATCGGACTCGTCCTGAGCGGATACACGCTGACAGCTCTCTGCGTGAGGCCCTTCAGCGGGTTTGTCGTCGACAGTTTCTCCCGCAAGAAGGTCCTGATGATCTGCTATTTCTGCTTCGCGCTCTTCTTCGCCGGGTACTTCATCACCGGCTCGCTGGTCCTCTTCGCCGCCATCCGCACCCTCCACGGTGCACCGTTCGGCGCCACGACCGTAGCCAGCAGCACCATGGCCGTCGACGTCCTCCACCCCGAACGCCGCTCGGAAGGTATCGGATACTACGGTCTGAGCAACAACATCGCCATGGCAATCGGACCCTCGATGGGCCTCTACATCTACCACACGATCCACAACTTCGAGCTGCTCTTCACCCTCTCGCTGGTGATCGCCTTCGCAGGGCTGGCCATCGACTCGACGATCCATTGCCGCGAACGGCAGCCCATCCGCCGCGACAGCAAGGTCTCGCTCGACCGCTTCATCCTGCTCAAGGGTTGGAGCGAGGGTCTCTGCATTGCAGCCTTCGCCTTCTCGTTCGGCGTCATCTCGACCTACATCGCCATCTACAGCCAGGAGGTCCTGCATATCACCTCCGGATCGGGAACCTTCTTCATGCTGCTGGCCGTGGGGTTGATCCTTTCGCGACTGGTCGGCAGCCGCTCGCTGCGCGAAGGGAAGATCGTGCAGAACGCCTCGGCCGGCATGTTGATGTCGATGTGCGGCTATCTGGTCTTCACCGCCGTGCCAAACCTCTACGGCTACTACGCCGCGGCTCTGATGATCGGTCTGGGAAACGGTCACATGTATCCGGCCATGCAGACCATGTTCATCAACCTCGCACCCCACGAACGTCGCGGAACGGCCAACTCCACGATCCTCACGTCGTGGGATCTCGGCGTCGGCATCGGCATCATCGGCGGCGGCAGCGTCGCCGAACATCTGGGCGGCTATTCGTCGGCCTTCTGGCTGGCCTTCGCCGTCAATGTCCTGGGCGTCCTCTTCTATTTTGCCTACGCACGCCGGAGTTTCCTGCGGAACCGGCTTCGCTGACCCGGAGAGGGTGATTGCCGGGGGAGGGCTGGAAACCGCGTCCCCACCCGAGCCTCGTTCCTCCATCCGATCCGGCGGGAAGAGGCTGTGAGCAGCCGTTTCGCCCGCCCGGCCCGGCCGCGAAGCAATTACTCACGCGTGGTGGGACCGTCAACCGTCAGACGGCCGTCGCGGATCGACATCCGGTCGATGAAAACCACGCGTTCGTTTCCCGTCGCCTCGGTACGTCCATGATAGACGCAATAGAGCTGCCGGCCGTCCCTGGAACGGGTCACGCTGTTGTGGCCCGTACCGGTGACCGTACCGCCCGAGGCAGTGTTGCGCTGCAGCACCGGATTGTTGTCCGCCTTGCGGAAGGGTCCCAGCGGAGAGTCCGAAGTGGCATACCCCACGGCATAATTCGCCCCGCCGAAGAAGTTGGCCGAATACATCATATAATACGTATCCTTGTCCTTGAGCAGGAACGACCCCTCGGTCCACCGCCGATTGACCTCGCCTGACGTCACCGAACGGCTCTCCCACTCGGCCTGCGCATCATCCATGCGTACGGGCGGCCGCAACAGCAACACCGGTTCACCCTTGATGCCCGAAAAGTCGGGTTCAAGCTCCACGCCGTAGATCCAGCTCTCTTCGATCGTGTCGAAAAGCCCCTTGCGGCGGGCCCACTCCGAGATCTCGCTCTCGACGGGATGTTTGTAACAACAGCGGGAGTAGTAGAGGTAGCAACGTCCGTCATCGTCGAAGAAAACGTTGGCATCGATCGTCGGATAGCCCGGATCGAAGAGAGGGCCGTCCCCCAATTCGACGAAAGGCCCCCGGGGCGAATCGGATACAGCCACACCGATACGGAAATTCTCCGCCTCGTTGTTCGGGTTCTCACGCCAGTTGGCACTGAAGAAAAGGTAGTAGCGCCCGTCGCGTTCATATACCTCCGGAGCCCAGAAGTCGGATTCGGTCCACGAACCGGGACGGTTGCCGCGATAGACGGGGCCAAGCGCCTTCCAATCGGCAAGATCGTCCGAAACATAACAACTGAAACCCTCTTCCTTGTCCCGGGTCCCGTACATGTAGTAATGACCGTCGGAGGCCAGCAGCACATATGGATCGCCCAACGCCACGTCAAGCGGATTCGAAGGTTCGAAGGTCCGGGATCCCCCGGCACAGCCGCTCAACAGGGCGGCAAACAGCAAAAATCGGATTCTCTTCATCTTTTACAAACTGTTAGCATAAGGTGCGGTACGATACGACGCAGTCCGTTGCGAAACCGTCCGAACACAAAGATACGGTTTTCACCCCGTATTCCACAACTCCGCCCTCCTTTTTTAACGGCATTTCAGCAAAAAATTCATACTTCCAGGGAACAGATGTGCAATTTTTCGGAAAAAAAACTATATTTGCGACATGTCATACTCTACAATCAAACGCGTACTGACCCTGCTGCTGCTGGTGCCGTCCATTCCGGGATTCGCCGGAAGACCGAACGGATTGAATGACGGTTGGTATCTTACCGATTCGGATTCACTCCGAGGAATCGGCATTGTGCAGGTTGACAAAATCCAAGGGGGGGGAATTTTTCGTCTCCATACACCCCGTCCCATAATCCGGTCATAGTCGCCGTCATCGACGGCGGATTCGACTTTTCGCATCCCGATCTGCGCGACCGCATCTGGACCAATCCCGCCGAAATTCCCGACAACGGACGCGATGACGACCGCAACGGCTTTACGGACGATCTCCACGGCTGGAACTTCCTGGGAAATGCCCGGGGTGAGGACTTCACGAAGGCCGGCACCGAAGCCTTCCGCGAATACAAGCGTCTGCGTCCGAAATACAAGGATGCAGACACCTGTCGGCTGCGACCCCGTCAACGGGCCGAATACGCCTATTATAAGGAGATGGAGCACGAGGCCCGGCTCGACAAATACCTCGTCTACGAATCCTATCTGAAACGTATCGCCCGCGCCTTCGACATCTGCGATTCACTCATGCGCCTCTGCTACGGCGAGCAACCGACCACGATCGAAGACTTCTTCAACATCGAGGTCGCAGACACCACCGGCATGACCGGCGCCCTGCGCATCGTGGCCACACGTCCGTCGCTTCAACATCCCGGGACTCCATGGTCGAAGGTCGTCGCACAGGCCCGCGACGAACATGCCCTGGCCGCCCGCCGCATCGCCAGTCTCGATACGGACGACGATCCCCATCGCCGTCTGGGCAACGATCCCGACGACTTCCGCCACCTGCGCTACGGAAACAACCACCTCTCGGAGGATGCCTATCACGGAACGATGGTCGCGGGCGTCATTACGGCCTGCACCTCCGCACCCGCCATCCGCGAGCGGGTGAAGATCATGGGTCTGCGCGCCATTCCCGACGGCGACGAATATGATCGGGACGTGGCGGCCGCCATCCGCTATGCCGTGGACAACGGCGCGAAGGTCATCAACATGAGCTTCGGAAAATACCTCTCGCCCCATGCCCGGGAGGTACAGAAAGCCATCCGCTACGCCGCGCGCAAGGATGTGCTGCTGGTCATGTCCTCGGGCAATGACGGCCGCAATGTCGACCGACAGCCGATCTACCCCGCGGCCAATGACCCCAAGGGCCGTCGCTGGAAGAATCTCCTCGTCGTGGGTGCCACAGACCGCCGGGGACGCGTCTGCGACTTTTCGAACTACGGCCCGCACAACGTCGATCTCTTCGCTCCGGGCGATGACATCCTTTCGACGGCTCCCGGCGGCGAATACGACACGGCCATGGGCACGAGCATCGCCGCACCGATGGCAAGCGGCGTGGCCGCCCTGCTGCGCGCCGCCTGTCCCGAACTCTCGGCCCGCGAGATCCGCGAGATCCTGCTCGCAACGGTCCGCAATCTCGACGACATCACAACGACCATTCCCGGCGACAAATCCGGACAAACTACCCACAGCGGCGCTCTGTGCGCCAGCCACGGCCTGCTCAATGCTCCGGCCGCCCTGAACCGCGCCCTGAACAAGAACAATCGGATCCGACAATGAAACATGCTGGCTTTCTGCTTCTCCTGGCAGCCCTCTGGTCGCTGCCGGGCGCAGCCCAAACATCCTATATGAAGCGCGCCGACCGCTTCTCGACCGACTCGCTGGGCTCGGGCCGCAACATGGTGCTCGAGGTGGAGTGGATCGGAAGCGGCGAGCGCTATGCCCGCTACGAAACCGACGAGCAGGGAGAACGTCGCTACTGGATCGTCGACATGAAGTCGCGGCGGTGCAGCCCGATGTTCGACAACCGCCGCATGGCCAGTCTGCTCACCCCCTATGCCGATTCGGCACGTCTGCCGCAACCCGCACGGCTCGGGATCTTCGGTTTCGAATTTGACAAACGGCAGCCGCTCTGCTTCGAATTCGACTACAACGATCACCGCCTGCGTTACGACATTCGCCGTGCCACGCTCCGTGAAGTCGAGGCCCCGGCCCGCCCGGAGCGCAGCACAAGCCTCTGGAACCGCAGCTACTGCGCCGACAGCCTCTACTTCGTCACCGTGCGGGAGCACAACCTGCTGCTCGTCTCGCACCAGGGCGACACCATCCGGCTCAATACGGACGGCGTCCCCTACTACTCCTTCGCCACGGGCGGTGCCGCCGCCGGGAAAGGCACCGGAAGCGCCGCGGGCCGCTGGCTCGGCAAAAGCCACAAATTCCTGGCCGTACGCGAGGACAAACGCCGTGTCGGCGAGATGTCGCTCGTCGACAACCTCGAGGGGAGACCGCTGGCCCGCAACTACAAGTTCGTGGCCGCAGGCGACAAGGAGGTCATCCACCAGGAGCTGCACCTCGTGGATGCCGACCGGGGCGAGCTCGTGCGGCTCGACACGGAGCGTTTTCCCGACCAGAAGATCGAGGTGCCGCGTTTCCAGGCCTTCCCCCAGACCTCGCAGGGAGCCTGGTTCCTGCGCCGCAGCCGCACGTGCGACTCGATGGAGCTCTGCCGCATCAATGCGGCCGACAACAGCGTCGTGACCATCCTCCGGGAGACCACCAAACCCCATCTGAACGAACAGCTCTTCGAATACCACCTCCTCAACGACGGACGCGAGATCCTCTGGTGGTCGGAGCGTTCGGGACGCGGGCAGTTCTACCGTTACGACGGTCAGGGACACCTGCTCAACGCCGTTACCGACGGACGCTTCGTCGCGGGACACATCGTACGCATCGACACGCTGCAGCGTACGGCCATCGTCGAAGGGTATGGCGGCGAAGAGGGAATCAACCCCCACTACCGCCTCTACTACCGCGTGCCGCTGGACGGCGGAAAGGCCCTCTGCCTCACCCCTGCCGACGGTTACCACTCGATCTCGATCTCGCCCGACGGCTCGCGGATCTACGACCGCTGGTCGCGGATGAATCTGCCCGAAAAGCGTCGCATCGCCGATCTCGAAGGCCGCACGCTCGTCGAACTGCCCGGCGCCGACATCTCGGAGATCCGGGCCCGGGGATGGCGCGAGCCCCAGCTGCTCGAGCTGCTGGCCGCCGATTCGGTGACCCGGCTCTACGGCGTGGTCTACCTGCCGTTCGAAATCGAACCCGGGCGCAAATACCCGATCATCAGCAACGTCTATCCCGGGCCGCTGGACGACCAGGTGCCGCTGACCTTCACGGTCGACGACAACGACAACATGCGTCTGGCCCAGCTGGGGTTCATCGTGGTGAACTTCTCCCACCGCGGCAGCTGTCCCACGCGCGGCCGCGACTACTATACCTACGGATACGGCAACCTGCGCGACTATGCGCTGGACGACGACATGGCCGTCATCCGCCAGGTTGCGGCCCGCTACCCCTTTGCCGACCTGGAACGCGTGGGTGTCTACGGCCACTCGGGCGGCGGATTCATGACCGCGGCAGCCATGCTCCAGCATCCGGAATTCTACAAGGTCGGCGTCGCCGCCTCGGGCAACCACGACAACAACATCTACGCCCAGTGGTGGGGCGAAGTCTACCACGGCGTCCGACAGATCACCGACAAGGACGGCACGGTGCACTTCGAATGCCACGTCCCGACGACCATCGAACTGGCCGACCGTCTGCAGGGACGGCTGCTGCTCGTCCACGGAGACATGGACGACAACGTCCATCCGGCCTCGACCCTGCGGCTGGTCGACGCCCTGATCCGTGCCAACAAGCGCTTCGACATGATGATCATCCCGGGGGCAGACCACGGCCTGCCGATCGACTACTTCAACAATCTGGTCCGCTACTACTTCGTCGAACACCTGCTGGGGCTGCCCCAAAAGGACATCGATATCGAAAAACATGAATAAACCCTTCAAACCGGAACGCTTATGAAACAAACTTTCCGATTTTTCGCATGCTGTACACTTCTGCTCGTCACGGGTCTGCTGCTGCCGGAAACGGCTCCGGCCCAGGAGAAGATTGTCGTGGAAGGTACGGTCAAGGACAACGCCGGAGATCCGCTGATCGGAGTCTCCGTCATCGAGGCCGGCACCACCAACGGCGTCAATACCGACCTGAACGGCAAATTCCGAATCCAGGTGCCCCTCAACTCGAAACTGCGCTTCAGCTACGTGGGATACGAGCCCCAGGAGATCACCGTGCTGAAAAACAGCTACGACATCCTGCTCAAGGCCGCCGAACTGAATATCGACCAGGTCGTCGTGACGGGTTATTCCCAGACCGACGTACGCAAAAGCACCGGTTCGGTCGGCATCATCAGCGGCAAGGAGATCAACGATTCGCCCATCGCCAACGTCGACTACCTGCTCAAGGGAAAACTCGCCGGCGTAAACGTCCAGGCCACCTCGGGACGCCCGGGCGAGGCCGCCAAGATCCGGATCCGCGGCCAGAGCACCATCACCGGAAATGCCGAACCGCTGTGGGTGGTCGACGGTGTGCCCATGCAGCAGAACATGCCCGAGATCTCCAGCAGCCAGATCTCCTCGGGCGACTTCACGAACTTCTTCGCCACGGGTGTCGGCAGCATCAACCCCAACGACATCGAATCGATCACCGTGCTGAAGGATGCCGCGGCGGCGGCCATCTACGGCTCGCAGGCCGCCGGAGGTGTCATCGTCGTGACCACCAAACGCGGCAAGGCCGGACGCACGCAGGTCAACTATACGGGTTCCGTCACCGTGCAGACCAAGCCCTCGCGCAGCCCCGACCTGATGAATTCACGCGAGAAACTGGCCTGGGAACAGGAACTCTGGGATGAGTTCTCCGCCCCGGGCTTCACCGCCACACAGGCCGGAAAGCCGACACGTTACCCGATCGTCGGAATCGTGGGCATGATCCGCGCCGGAAAGGGCAAGTATGCCGGCATGTCGGTGGCCGAACAGGACGCCTACATCGAACAGCTGGGACAGCACACAACAGACTGGTTCGACGAACTCTTCCGCAACTCGATCGCCACGAACCACTATCTTTCGATCTCGGGCGGTAACGAAAAGGTCACCTACTACACCTCGCTCGGATACGGCCACAACGACGGTATCGTACTGAAAAACAGCTACGACTCGTACAACTTCAGCGGCAAGGTGGACGTCACGCCCAACCGGCGGCTCTCGTTCGGCGTCGCCACGGACTTCTCCTACCAGCAATCCAAGGCTCCGTCGAGCAACGTCGACATGTTCGAATACGCCTACTTCGCAAACCCCTACGAACGCCCCTACAACGACGACGGCTCCTACCGTGCCGACGAAACCTACTTCGCACTGACCGAGGTAAACGGCAGCTACATCGAGGCACTGCCCGAAAACGGCTTCAACCTCATGCGCGAAATCAACGAAACGTCGAGCCTCTCGACAAGCGCCAACTTCACGCTGCGCGGCAATCTGAGCTACAAGATCACCGATCATCTGAGCTTCTCGGGACTGGCTTCGTTCAGTTACGTCTCGAACTTCTCGGACAACATCAACGGCAAGGATACCTATGCGGCCTTCAGCGACCGGCCCTTCGAGCTCAACACCCAGACCTCGAAGCGCGTCTACGGCTCGATCTTCCAGAACTCGGCCTACAACACCTCCTACATCCTGCGCGGACAGCTCAACTACGCTCGCACGTTCGGAGGTATTCACCGCCTCAGCGTGCTGGGAGGTGCCGAGATCCGCAGTTCCTACGCCAAGAGCCTCTTCGAAAAGCGTTACGGATACGACCCCGTCTCGGGAAACCACTCCACACCGCTCTTCCCACAGACCGAAGAGGGAAAGATCAACTATGACAAACTCATCCAGTACGGCAAGACGCTCGACGGATGCATGGGCCAGAGTATCAACGAAGACGCTTTCGCCTCGTTCTACGGAACGCTCGACTACATTCTCATGAACAAGTACGTCTTCTCGGTGACGGCCCGCACCGACGGCTCGAACAACTTCGGAAGCGACGAACAGTTCAACGTCAACTGGTCGACGGGCTTCTCGTGGAACATCGACGAGGAGAACTTCATGAAGGGTGGTATCTCGAAGGTCATCAGCTCGATGACCCTGCGTCTGGCTACCGGTTACACGGGAGGTGTGAACAAGACCGTCTATCCGGTCTTCATCATGGACTACGACAACGACTTCCGCATCACCGATACCGATTCGTACCGCATCGGCACGATCCGCAATGCCCCGAATCCGCACCTGCGATGGGAGCGGACCCGCGACATGAAGGTCGGGCTCGAAATGGGCTTCCTCCAGGAGCGGCTGCACCTGCAGCTGGAGGCCTACCACCGCAAGAGCATGGATCTGGTAACGCGTGTGGCCGTACCCTCGACCACGGGCTTCACCGAACAGAGCTACAACACCTCCGAACAGGTCAACCAGGGTCTCGAAATCACCCTCGGCGCCACCCCCGTCAAGGTGAAGGACTTCACGTGGAGAATCACGACAAACCTCTCCTACAACCGCAACGAACTGACGAAGTACGTCTCCCCGACGGGCAGCGTCTACGGAGACTACTACGTGGGATATCCGCTCAACAAGATCTTCACGGGAATCTGTACGGGCATCAACCCCTCGACGGGTCTCTATACCTTCCAGTTGCGGCCCGATGCCGTGCTGGACAGCGAAGCCAGCTACCGTGACATCGGCAACTACCTCTTCTACGTGGGAACGAGCGATTCGCCCTGGTACGGAGGTTTCACCACGAGCTTCACCTACAAGGGCTTTACCCTCAGTTCGACCAGTTCGTTCGTCTTCAAGTCGAAGATCCTGAACAACATCACCTCGCCGGTCGACTATTCGATGCTGAGCAGTTCGGCGAGCGGCGTGGACAAGGAGACCATCCCCACACCGCAGAACGACCTCTATGTCAATCATCTGAACGTCGTACGCGAGGTGCGGAACCGCTGGACGCCGGACAACCCCCGGACGGACGGATACCCGCGGTTGATCGATGCCTACGCCGGGCGGCTGATCGACGGCAGCGGATACTACATCACGCAGGACCAGCCCTCGAACGCGACCATCACGAACTGCACGCGGCTCGAGGATGTCTCCTACCTGAAGATCGGGTCGATCTCGCTCATTTACAGCTTCCCCGAGGAGTGGATCCGCAAGCTCCGGCTGAGCAGCATGAGCCTTTCGTTCACCGTCAACAACATCTACACCTTCACCAACTACTCGGGAATCGACCCCGAAACGCCGGGCGCCGTCTATCCCCAGAGCCGGGCCTTCTCGTTCGGACTGTCGTTGGGTTTCTAACCGATAAAACGTACGCAACATGAAACGATCCATCTACATACTGGCTGCGGTCCTCGTGCTGTCGACCTCCTGCAAGGAGTACCTCGACATCAAACCCTACGGACAGACCATCCCGAAGACCGCCGACGAATTCTCCTCGCTGCTCAACAGCACCCTCAACAATATCGACTACGGCGAAGCCTACATCGTGGGCAACATCTCCTCGGTGGCCAATCTGGAGTGCTACGCCGACAACCTGGAGGCAAGTCTCACCCAAAGTTCCGGCGTGGACTACATCCCGATCAACATCAGCGCACACCTCTCCGACAAACAGATGAACTACCGCTGGCTCTACCAGTGCATCCGCGACTGCAACATCGTCATCGGCAATCTCGAAGAGCGGGATACACGCCTCGGAAGGGATGTCCTCGGTACGGCCTATGCCCTGCGCGGGGTCTGCTACTACGAATTGATGCGTCAGTTCTGCGAGGCGTACGATGCCGACCGCGCCTCGAAACAGCTGGGAGTGCCGCTGGTCACGGAGTTCGACATGGAGGCCAAGCCCCTGCGCAGCACCCTGGCCGAAACCGCCGACCGGGCGATCAACGACCTGAAGGAGGCTCTCAAATACGACATTCAGAACGAGATCTACCGCTTCAACAACGACGTGGTGACGGGATATCTGGCCCGGGCCTGCTTCTGGAGCGAGCGTTACGACGATGCCGTCGTCTATGCGGACCAGGTGCTGACGAAATACCCGCTCCTCAACGGCGAGGCCTACCGCAGCATGATGGCCTCCCAGATACAGCGCACCGGCAACATGATCTTCAAATCGGGGATCCTCACCACCTCGGGAGACCAGACGGGCGACGACGCGACCAAGCAATATCTGGCGAAGCGTCCCGTCAGCAAATCGTTCATCGACCTCTTCGCCGAAGGCAAACAGGATATCCGCTATGACATCTCGATCGGGCGGCAGCGGGTACCGAACAAGAACATCTTCGCCTGTCTGCGCAGTGCCGAGATGTGTCTGATTCTGGCCGAAAGCCACTATCATCTGGGAGACGAGACCAAAGCCCTCGAATACCTCAACCTGCTCCGCCGCAACCGCATCGAGGGGGTTGCGGACTACACGTCGGCCACGCTGCCGGCCGTGAATCCGCAGGACCGGATCCAGGTCGACGCCCGGGGCAATGCCCTCACACCGCTGCTCTATGCCATTCTGTGCGAACGCCGCAAGGAGCTCTTCATGGAGGGCGACCGCTGGTTCGAACTCAAACGCAACGGCTGTCCCGAATTCTGGGTGGCAAAAAGCGGCTTCAAATACACCACCTACCGGTTCATGTACACCTTCCCGCTCTATCTGACCGATACGGAGATCGTCGAGGGTCTGATCCAGAATCCGGGTTATGAAAATGTCGAATAACAGACCGAACAAAAAACAGACTGCTATGAAAAAATACCTCTTCACGCTTTGCGCCGCCGGGATCACCTCCCTGATGATGAGCGCCTGCGGCGGGAAATACGACGAAACACCCAAAATCAACGACGGTTACGCCTCGAAATTCATCCTTCCGTCGCCGACGCGCCTCACCGCCGAAGAAAAGGCCGAGCTCGAAGCGCTGCGCAAGGAATACAACGAAAGCATTGCCAATGAATAAAACCCTATTTATCAACAATCAAAATCCATTACGTATGAAGAGACTCTTTTATCTGTTGCTGACGCTGCCGATGCTGCTGTCAGCCTGCAACAAAGATGATTCGGGGGCCTCGATCGCCACCATCTCCTTCGAACGCCGGACAATCTCCCTGTCCAGCGGATCGGTTGATATCAATCTCCAGGTGTCGGGACTCGATCCGGCCTCGACCCAGGAATACGTCGTGGCGCTGAAACTCTCGGGTTCGGCTTCCGAGAATGAATACGAACTCTCGTCGGACCACTTCGTCATCGGAGGAAACAACCCCGTCACCACCATCAAGATCAGAGCCAAGAACTACGGTTCGGAGTCGAAAAACCTTGTCATGAATCTGGTGGCGCCGGAAGGATTCACCCTGGGGACTAATCCCTCGATGATCGTCACACTCGGCACCCAGGAGGCTATTGTATACAATTTCCTGGAAGGAACGATGGAGCTCAAAGACGTCGTCAAGCCGGAAATCACGCTGTTGAACATGGATGGCAGCAAATACTCCGTCACTCAGGAGATGCACATTCCCGCAGTGGTCGATAAGGAGCAATCGACAGCCGTGCAAGGTGAACACTTCGAATTTGACGGCGATGCCGAATTCGTCTTCGTCCCCGGCAAAGAGCGTGTCTCCGTAACGATAAAGCTGCTCAAGCTGGAGGAGGGGAAAGACAAGATTGTCCTGAAGGTGGATCCCGAGGCCACACAGTATATCCCGGGTGATCCGGGCGAGTGCACCATCACGATCGTCGGCTCGGACTACGATAAAATCAATGGCACCTGGTATGTTTACCAACAGCCTACCGACAAGGACTTCATGATTAATAATAATTATGTTGAAGAGGCCGCTCTGACAGGATTCCCTACAGCAACGGAGGACGATACCTTCACCTTTGACATTGAGCAGAACGTGCTGACCACCTCGCTGCAGTCCGACCTGAAGAACTTCTTCGGTGAGACCTGCAACATGGTCCCCACGGACAAGGAGTGCTCCGTCGGAGACATAACTGATTATACGACCAGCTACCAGCTTCTGCTGATCGATCTGGACAACTGCAACCGCGACTTCTCGGCCACGTCGACCAGCACGGAAAAGAACGCCTACATCGGCGTGCGTCTGGTCGAGGAGCAGAGCACCGGAGACGAAATTCTGGAGCTCTATCTGGTTGATTACATGTCCAAATCTTTCTGCACAGATTGGCTGGAGTACATGTATTACGATACACGTCCCGTCGCCACCGACGCCGGCGTTTATCTGCTCTTCTATCTGAAGAAAAAGTAGCAGTTTCTGACAGGACTATTTCCGAAAACGGGGCTGTGATCCGTGGATCGCGGTCCCGTTTTCTTTTGTGTTCAAAACGGAAGGTTTTGCAGGCCGGAAGCCCCGTCATTCGAAAATATGCGTATCTTTGTCCAAGAAAAATCCGTAAAAATCGATGAAACGCATCATCAATCCCTGGCGCGGCATGGAGGGGTACCGCTGCTACGGTTGCGACCCTCACAGTCCCCAGGGGCTGCGCATGGAGTTCTACGAAGAGGGCGAGGAGATCGTCAGTATCTGGCACCCGCGCCCCGAATTCCAGGGGTGGGTCGACACCCTGCACGGCGGCATCCAGGCCACGCTGGCCGACGAGATCAGCAGCTGGGTGGTCTTCCGCAAGTTCCAGACAAGCGGCGTAACCACCCGCATGGAGGTCCGTTACCACCGTCCGATCCACACCTCGGACGACCACATTCTGCTGCGGGCCCGCGTCGAGGAGCAGCGTCGCAATCTGGTGCGCATCGCCGTACGCATCACCGACAGCGAAGGACACCTCTGCACCGAGGCCACGTGTGTCTACTTCCTCTTCCCGAAGGAGAAGGCCCGCGAGGAGTTTCATTTTTGCGACTGTGCGGTCGAGGAGGGAGACTTCAACCCGCTGCCCTGAGACCGACATCCGCCGCAAACAGGGCCCTGCAACGCCCCTGCAACGGCACTAAAGTCTCCGGGAACGGTGCCGACACAACACCCCGGGAACGACACGACACAACGCCCCGGGAACGGCACGACACAACGCCCCGGGAACGGCACCAACACCCACGAAAAAGCCGGATTCCCCGCTGATGGGAGATCCGGCCCTTTTCATGCGCCGCGCCAAGCGTCCGCAACCCGTCGAAAGGCACCGAAGCCGTCAGCGGATCTTCATTACATCGTCGATACCCAGACTCTTGTAGGTGTCGGCCAGCTCCTCTTCGCTGCGGTCGGAGATCACCAGCAGTTTGTCGCCCACCATCAGTTCGGTATTGCCCCGCGGAACGAAATATTCGCCGTTGCGGCAGACCATCATCACCAGCGTATTCTCCGGCAAGGAGATATCCTTGAGCGTATGCCCCGATCCGAGCATCCCGGCATTGACCTCCACCTCGGTCAAGGCGGATTTCATGTCGTCGTGGTGCATCTCGACGTTGAAGGCCGATTCCCGCTCCTCGAAGGCCAGGCCGAGCAGATTGGCCATACCGCTGACCGTCGTACCCTGCACGACGAGCGAAATGATCGTCGAAAGAAAGACCACATTGAAGAGCAGGTCGGCATGTTCGATCTCGGCCATCAGCGGATAGGTGGCAAAAAGAATCGGTACGGCTCCGCGCAGCCCGACCCAGGAGATATACCACCGGGCCTTGGTCGAGAAGTTGCGGAAGGGAAGCAGACACGTGAAAACCGACACGGGACGCGCCACCACGATCATGAAGATCCCGACGGCGCCGCCCAACAGCAGGACTTCGGGACGCAACAGTTCGTCGCTGTTGACGAAAAGGCCCAGCGTGAGGAACATGACGATCTGCATGAGCCACGTGAAACCGTCGAAAAAGACCGTGAGGGGACGTTGCTGGGCGATCTTGTGGTTGCCGACGACCAGCCCCGCCAGATAGACGGCCAGATAACCGTTCCCCTTGATGAGATCCGTGAAGGCAAAGGCGAAGAAGATGAAGGCCAGCAGCAACACCGAATAGAGCGAATGATTCACAAGATTGATCTTGTTGAGGGTCCAGACGGCCAGACGCCCGATCAGGTAGCCCGACAGGGCCCCGACAACCAGCTGTACAACCAGATAGACGAGTCCCATCCCGAAGCCGATGTTGCCCTCCGCAGAGTTCGACAGCACGCTGATCAACAAGACCGTGAGCATATAGGCCATCGGGTCGTTCGAGCCGCTCTCCAGCTCCAGCAGCGGGCGCAGATGCTGTTTGAGTCCCTGCTTCTTGCTGCGCAGGATCGAGAAGACCGACGCCGAGTCGGTCGACGACATCGTGGCGGCAAGCAGCAGCGCCAGCGGGAACGACATCTCGAGTCCCATCCACGGCGCCACAAGCCAGACAAAGCCGCCCAGCACGACCGCCGTCATCACCACACCGGCCGTTGCCAGGACGATTCCGGGGCCGAGGACGGGTCGGATCTCCTGGAAGGAGGTATCCATACCTCCGGTGAAGAGGATGATGCAGAGCGAGATCATGCCCACGAACTGCGTCATCTCGACCGAACGGAACGAGATGAAATCCAGACCGAACAGCATGCCCACGCCGAGGAAGAGCAACAACGCCGGAGCTCCGAAACGATAGGCCACCTTTCCGGCCATCACCGCCACGAAAAGCAGCAGTGCTCCGATCAATACGACATTTTCGCCTGTTATTATCATAGATGTGTGGTTATCACGTAGTTGTCACAAATTCAATACCAATTCCGGACCGGGACTTCGGCGCAGGCCCATAGCGGAGTGCCGCCTGGTTTTCAAACCGGGATACCGACCGGAATGCTCTGTCCCTGCCAGCCTCCTTGCCACCTGCCGGCCCCACCTGCCGGGCCGACCGGTTACTGCGGAATGAAGATGTAGGTGATCGTTCCGCTCTGGCGGGCCGGTGCCGAGGAGTCGATGTTGAAGAGCGACGCACGCGCCGCCTGCAAGGCCGCCTCCCGCATACAGTCGTCCCCGCCTTCCGAAACACGTGCCGCCGTGACCTCGCCGGCACGATTCACCGTCACCGCGACAATCACCTCGCCGCCCCCCTCGCACCGGTAGGCCGGAATCTCCAGCCACCGCGACGTCCGCACGGGATCGGTCAGCGAGAACGACACCGTCACCCGCCCCTTGGCCTTGCTGTCCCGATGTTCGGAACCGTTTTCACGCCCCCGCCGTTCGCGGATGGCCCGCTCCTCGGCCAACCCCGCCTCATAGGCTTCGCGGTTGGCCCGCATCCGGGCCTCGGCCTCGGCCGCCGCCTCGTTCAACTCGGCGGCATTCGTCCCGCGGTCATCCCGCAGCTCCTCGTTCAGTGCATTTTCATTCGACGTCCGGTTGCGGATGCTGCGCCAGTCGATCAGATCCTGCTCCTGACGCTCCCGCACCTCGCGCTCCAGACGATCGCGCTCCTTCTCCATCTCGGCCAGCGTCTGCAGATCGATGTACATCCCCTGCTGACTGACCCGGCGCCCGATGACGATTTTCGACGACACGAAGACGATCATCAGCACCAGATAGGCGATCAACGTCACGCACAACCCTATCCGATGGTCATAGGCCCACGTCCCGGCATCCTCCCGACGGTTGTCGAACGGAAGGTTCAATCGGGGCCTGCGGGGCGGTTTGCGGCTTTTGTCCTCTGGAATCTCGCTCATGGCTGCATCTCGGAATTTCAGGCAAAAATAAGGCTTTTTCACGAAATTTTTATACCTTTGGGCGCAAATATATACGCTACTCCACTTATGTCAACCAAACAACAAACCCTGAAAGCTCCGATTTCGTTCTCGGGCAAGGGCCTCCATACGGGAGTGCGGGTGAACATGACCATTAACCCCGCCGAGGCCAATACCGGTATCGTCTTCCGACGCATCGACATCGAGGGCCAACCCATAATCCCGGCATTGTGCGACCACGTGGTCGACACCTCGCGCGGCACCACCATCGAATTCGGAGGTCACCGCGTGCACACCATCGAGCACGTCATGTCGGCCCTCTGGACCCTGGGCGTCGACAACGCCGTGATCGACATCGACGCCGAAGAGACCCCCATTCTCGACGGTTCGGCTTCGGCATACGCCAAGGCCATCACCGAAACGGGTCTCCAGGATCAGGATGCCGAACGTTCGTTCTACCACGTGACCGAAAAGATGGTCTACACCATCCCCGAAAAGGGCGTGGCCATCATCCTCTACCCCGATGACGAATTCGCCGTCTCGGTACACGTCGACTACAACTCGAAGGTCATCGGAAACCAGTATGCCACCTTCGTCCCCGGCGACAACTACGCCGAAAAGATCGCGCCCTGCCGTACGTTCGTCTTCCTGCACGAGATCGAACCCCTGATGAAGATGAACCTCATCAAGGGCGGAGACCTCGACAACGCCATCGTCGTGGTGGAGAACCCCGTCCCCGAAGAGCAGCTCGAACACCTCAAGAAGATCTTCAACAAACCCGACATCGAGATCAAGTCGGGTTACCTGAGCAACCTCGAACTGCGCTGCAGCAACGAACTGGCCCGTCACAAGCTGTTGGACCTGCTGGGCGACTTCGCCCTGCTGGGCGTGCGCATCAAGGGCCGCGTCTGGGCCACCCGCCCGGGCCACTTCGCCAACACGGAGTTCATGAAGCAGCTCAAACACACCATCCGCAAGGCCGGTGAAAAGCCCCGCTTCACCTACGACTGCCGCAAACCGGCTCTCTACGACATCAACGACATCCGCCGCATGCTGCCCCACCGTCCGCCGTTCCTGCTCGTCGACCGCATCTTCTACTGCGACAAGACCGACGTGGCCGGCATCAAGAACGTCACGATGAACGAACCCT
>CALUKK010000073.1 GCA_944321205.1 uncultured Alistipes sp. | reverse complement strand
GGAAGCCCTGTTCGAGGGCCTCGTGCAGACAGGGTTTCCCGTCGTACCAGTACCAGTCCCAGATCAGCACGTCGATACCGCTCTGTTTGCAGAGGCGGTTGTAGACCTCCCAGGTCGAAGGAAGGCTTTCGTCGAGTTCACCCAGCAGCGGGGTGCGGGGTTGCTGATGTCCTTCGAACCAGGGTCGGGCGCTTCTTGTCAGATTGTATTCCGTCCATCCCGGGGCATAGAGCTTGTTGTGAAGCGCCGAGGCGTGATAGTTCGGGAAGACGTAGGCGGCAATCTCCATTCCTTCGGGTTTGCGCAGCAATGCCGGATCGCCGGCCAGGGTTTCGAGATCGTCCGGAAGCCGGAAAACGGTTTTTTCGGCAGATTTGTCTTTTTTCTGTCGGTCGTAGTCGTTTGCGGAGGCCGGGGCAGATCCGGCGGTTCCGCAAAGCAGCAGCATGGCAATGATCCTGCAAAGGTTTTTTTTCATGGGTGCGTAGAATTGAAGAGTTTATTGATTGGTAGTTTTTTCGATTTTTGTGGGTTGTGGACCCATATAGGAGTATTTCATGCCACCGAAATCGATCACGATCTTCTGGATCATCATTCCCGGATGGGCGGCAAAGATCCGTACGGTGTGTTTTCCCGGTTCGGAGATCATGTGGGAGGTTTTGTTGATCCGGCAATTCCGCATGATGCTTTGAATCCAGAGCGTGCTGTAATAGGGAGCTCCGGCCTCGGGGAGATAGACGGGGCTCTTGTCGACCATCACGCCGTAACGGGTTCCGTGTTCATTGTCGAGCGGGAACAGGGGTACCATGTAGGTATATACATCCACCGGGCCGGTCGTAAAGGAGTAGAAGTCGTATTCGAGCATGGGGTATCTGTCGAGCGGAGCGGCCGCGACATAGTTTGATGTCAGTTCGAGTCCGGGATAGAAATCGGCTTTGGCGAAGGGGTCACCCAATTGCACGACGGTATCCTCGAAGCCGTATCGGGCGATTTTTGTGAACTCGATTCCCTGCCGTTCGAATTTTCGGTGGAAGCCTGCGGCATCGATCGACACGACGCCGTTGTCCTCCACATACAGGCCGGCAATGCTGTCCCGGGAAATTTCGGCGGGATTGAAGGCGGAGACGAGCACCGTTTTTTCTGTCCCGGCCCCCGAGAATGCGATCCGGGCCTGTAGATTGCGGCCTTTGGGAGCCGTTTTCCAGTCGATGGAGACATTCACGCGATCCTCATAGGGGGTGTTTCCCTCGGTTTTGTCGAGTTTGACCCAGGGTTCGGAGGCCCGGGCCTCCCACTTCAGATCGCCGCGGCCCGTATTGAACACGTCGATGTAATAGGAGCGATCGGTGAAGGGGTTGAAACAGGGCAGTTCATGATAATTCTCCATACCGGTGTAAAGGGTCTGGCTTTCGGCATGAATGCCCATTCCGGGATTCTCTTGGGGTTCCACGCTCTTCATGGGCGGCACATAGATATCCCGCCATCCACCTTGTGCGAGCGTCATCATGTAGCGCCATTTGCCGTTTTCGAGTTCGTTGTATTCCTTGGTGATCCTTCTCAGTTCGCCGACGATGTTCTGTACGTGCGAGCGGATCTGATTGGCCGACACGCGACCCTGTGCGGCATACCACCGGTTTCTTTGCGCCTCGAGGATGGCGATATTGAGCAGGGCGGCACCCTTGACGGGGTAGTATACCAGTTGGAAGAATCCGGCTTTGGCCTCTTCATCCAGTTGTTCATAGAGGCGTTCGGCCTCTTTGGCGATTGCGGTGTACCGGGAGATTCGCCGTTGGGCTTCGCGGTAGTTGTCCTCGGCGAAATGCTGTTCCAGGTGATGTTGCATGTGCTCGGGCTTGCGGGCGAATGCGAGGCTGAAATACTCGTCGAAGATGTGTTGCAGATCCGCCTTGTACTCCTTGCCGAAATATTTCGACAGGGTGTTTGCATAATAGAATCCGACATTCTCAACCGTGAAGGCATCGATATCCCAGGCCATGTCGAGGAAGAGCGAGAGTGCATTTTCGGCGGGTTTGATGTCCCCGACATTGGCGAGCCAGATTTGGTCGGCGGTGGTATCGTACGCCCGTTTGAGTTCGGTGTACATCTGGACCGGCGGATTGGTGTTGATCCAGAGGAAGTTCATGGGAGGACCCCAGTAGGAGAGGTGATAATAGACACCGGCCCGGCCCTTTCGTTTCTGTTCTTCGGCATTGCTCAGACGCTTCATGTATCCGAAGTCGTCGTCGCTCCAGATGATGGTCACGTCGTCGGGGAGTTTCAATCCGTGTTCGTAGGTTTCGAGGACCTCCTTGTAGGGGGTGAAAGCCTGCGGGATCTGTTCGGCGGGTTTCCCGAGGACTTCGCTCAGGATCTGCCGTTGGTCATCGAAGGCCTTTTCGAGTACCCGGGCCTGCTGTTCGAGGGAGAGGTTGCCGGCCATGACGGCGTCGTGGATTCCACGCATGGCAAGGGTATATACGTTTTCGTAGGCGCCGTTCTCTTCGACCCGTTTCCGGAGGACTTTGTTGATACCCTCCTTGTTGGTGACATAATTCCATTCGCCCATGGTTTTGCGATCCCATTCGCTGGCGTTGTTGAAGAGCAGGGGCTCGCAATGGACCGAACCCATGACGATTGCCAGGCTGTCGGCAACCCGTTTGTTGTCGGGATAGAAGTTGAACGCCCGGGTACAGGAGTGCATGGCCGGGCAGAGGTAATTGCCTTTCAGCCGCAGGAGGAGTTCGCAGATTTTCGAATAGGTTTTGGGTCCGATGTCTCCCAGTTGTGGGTCGAAGGTTTTGGCGGCCCAGGGCTTGAGTCCGAAGTCTTCGTCATTGATGAACAGACCCCGGTATTTGACGGAGGGGGTCTTCGACCGGAACGCCTTCACGTCGAGGCGGATCCGGTCTCTCTTTGTGACAGGGACATCGGCCCACCAGTACCAGGGGCTTACACCGATGGCTTCGGAGATGGAGAGCGTGCCGTAGGCGGTGCCCCGACGGTCGGATCCAGCGATGACGAGCGCCTTGCGCACGCCAGGCAGGGGTCTGTCGATGATTTCGATGGCATACTGCTCCCATCCGCCCTTTATTTTGTCGACGTTCAGACGACCGTCGGCCACGAGTTTATCGATCAGGGTGTTTTTGCCGAGGGTTCCGATCAGCACGATCTCCCGATCTTTGACAACCGGAAGGGGCTTCGGAGAAGCCTTGAGGCCGGTCACCAGACCGATGTCCTGAGCGAGGAATCCGGCGACGCGTTTTACCACCTCGAAATCCTGATCGTCATAGTAGAGGGGTACATTTGAATTCTTGTCGGCAAGCAGGAACTCTCTACCTGCGGGCTTTCCCTCCACGAGGGAGACTTGAGCCGAGGCTCCGACCACACCGCAGGCACAGAGCAACAAACTCACGAACAAACGTTTTGCACTCGATTTTGTCATGTGTTTTACCGTTGTATCAGCTAATGTTAGAATAAAGGGGCGGGTTGCGGGGCTTCCGAGGGTCGGCCGTTCAGCACGGTCGGCCAGTCGTCTATCCAGATGATTTTGTCCAACAGGGGTTTCCGGCCCCGGGGATCCCGGGCATCTACGGCGTGGTAGAGGATCCAGTCATCGCCGGCCTTGTCGGTGATGATGTCGGAGTTGTGTCCGGGTCCGATGAACCGGTCGCTGCGTTTGATCACCACCTCATAGGCATTGTCGAGCATCTTTTTCCCGTTTTTGTCGGTATAGGGTCCGAGCAGGTTTCGGGAACGTCCGACGACGGTCGTGTAGGTGCTTTTGATCCCTTCGCAGCAGGATCCGATGGATGCGAACAGGTAATAATACCCGTTTCGTTTGTGGATGTAGGAGGCTTCGAATGCCCGGCCGGCAATTTGTTTGGGTTTGCACCCTTTTTTCACCGAGAGACCGTCTTTGGAGAGTTCTACGGCGTATATTCCCCAGAAGCTGCCCCAGAAGAGATAGTTGCGTCCCTTGTCGCGGACGAATTCCGGGTCTATGGAGTTGAAAACGCCGATGGTGTTGCTGCGGAAGAGGGGCCCGTGATCCTGAAAGGGACCTTGTGGCTTTTCCGCCGTTGCCACACCGATGCCGCAGGTTTCGTTTCCGCCCCAACGCGACATGGAGTAATATAGCAGATATCTCTTCTTCAGCAGATTGATATCCGGAGCCCAGAGTCCGCCCCGGGGTTCGAACGAGGGTCTGGTCTGTCGGGAGAAGGCAGCGCCTATGATCTCCCAGTTCACCAGGTCGGACGATCGGGCAATCGGGATGCTCCGATTGCTGTTTTCCGTGGCATAGAGGTAGAAATACCCGTCGGGAGCCTCGATGACCGAGGGATCGGGCATTTCGACGTTCATGACCGGATTGACGTAACTGTTCTGTGCCTGGGCGCAGAGGACCGAAATCCACACGGCGGATATGGTCAGAAGGATCCGAAAGGTCATTGTTCGTGGGCGGTTGACGTTTGCGAGACTTTGGTGACGGGAGGTCCGGCGTAGGATCGTTTCATGCCGCCGAAATCGAGCACGATTTTCTGCAATACCACACCTGGATCGCCACAAATTATTTTAACGGTATGTTTTCCGGGTCTGTTGATGTGGAGGGTCGTCTTTTTGATGGAGCAGTTTCTCAACACGTTTTCATACCAGGCCTGTGCATATTCGAACGAGGAGGTAGTGGGATTCATGACGGGACCTTCGTCGATGGCTACGCCGTACTGGGTTTCGACCGAGGATGATTCGTGAGCGAAGGTCTGGTCGCAACTCAACGGGAAGGTGGGCAGCATGTAGGTGTATACATCCACCGAACCGCAGTTGAAGCAGTAGAAGTCGTATTCCAGACGGGGGGTATTTCGGCCTCCGGTCCGTTGTTTCGGCATCAGGGGGTTCCCCAGCATGACCGCCTCCTTTTCATACCCGAGATTTTGGATGAGCGACATCCGGATCTGATCGCTTTCGTATTTGCGATGGAATCCTGCGGCCGGGATCGAGACGTATCCGTTGTCCTCCACGTATAGGCTCTTCAGGGAGTCGGGACTTGGACCCTGGGGGTTGAATACCGAGACGAGAACCGTTTCGTGCTCCTTTCCGGCCATAATCTCCACCGATCCCAGAATCCGTTCGCCGACGGGGACCTTGTTCCAGTCGATATCCACGTTCAGGATCTGTTGTGTCGAGGTTGTTCCGGCGTTGAGGTTGAGCCGGATCCAGTTGTCGGAGGTTGCAGCTCTCCATTCGAGCGGTTTGTCTCCCCGGTTGAAGATCTCGATGTCGGCGGATCGGCGAGTGTACCTGTTGAAGGCGGGCAGGGCGTGGAAGCTACGCTGCCCCTTGAGGAGATCCTCCTCCTCGACCCAGACTCCCAGGGCGGGTCCTTTCAGCAGTGCAACCGAATCCAAAGCCGGCAGTTGATAATAGGAGCAGGCGAACCCCTGGCGAATCGTCATGATTCGATTCCATTTTCCGTTCAGCAGGGCGTTGTAATCCGCCGTAAGTTTTTGCAGCGAATCGAGGTGATCCTGCACCTCCTCCCGCAGGGGATTCGTGGCGGCACGTCCTTGTCGGGCATACCAGCGGTTCAGCTGGCCCTTGAGGATCATTTTGTTGAGTTGCTCCGCCGCCCGGACCGGGTAATAGAGCAGTTGAAAGAACGCCGGTTTCTCGAGATCGGAAAGTTCACGGTATATCGCTTCGGCATCCCGTCCGATTCGGTCGTAATCGGCCATACGACGATCGAGTTCCGCATAGTTTGCGCACGAGAAGTCCGTATCGGTAGTCCGTTCCCGGCCGTGTTTGTCCGTGGCCCATTGGTATCCCCAGCCCATCAGTTCGGGTTTTCGCTGGAAAGCCAGGTCATAGAACGTCGTGGTGATGTCGTGGAATCGTTCGTAATATTGCGCTCCGAAGATATCGGCCAGGGTTTTGGCCCGGTAATCGGCCGTGTTGGCATAGTCGAAACGGTCGATATCGTAGGCCATGGCCAGGAAGAGGTCGACAGCCGGTTCGCAGGATTTGATGTCTCCGGCATTCAGCAGCCAGATTCTGTCCGCCGTGGCATCGTATGCCTTTCGCAGCTCTTCGTACATCAGGGCCGGCGACGTCGAGGCCATCCACAGATAGTCGTGAGGTTTCCCCAGATAGGAGGCATGGTAGTATACTCCGGAACGTCCGGAACGTTTCCGTTCGCGCGCGCCGCTCAGCCGTTTCATGTATCCGTAGTTGTCGTCGGGCCAGATGATTGTGACGTCGTCGGGCAGATTGAGGCCTCCGGAATAGACCTCGAGGACCTCCTTGTAGGGCGTGAATGCCTGGGGTATGGTTTCGGCGGGTTTTTTGAGTTCGTCGACGAGAATCTGACGCTGATCGTTCAGGGCACCCTCCAGTTGGCGGACCCGTTCTTTCATGTCGTTGCTTCCGGTCATGGCGCGGTCGTGCAGTCCGCGCAGGGCGAGCGTGTAGACATTTTCGTAAGGGGCATTTTCATGGACGCGTTGCCGCAGCACCCGATTGATGCCCTCCTTGTTCTTGACATAGTCCCATTCGCCCATGGTTTTGCGGTTCCATTCGCTGGCGTTGTTGAAGAGCAGGGGCTCGCAGTGGACCGATCCCATGACGATGGCGAAAGAGTCCGCCACGATTTTGTTTTCGGGGATTTTGTTGAAGGCCGTTGAGGCTTCGTGCATGGCCGGGCAGAGGTAGTTGGCCTTGAGACGCAGGAGCAGTTCGCAGACTTTGGCATAGGTTTTCGGACCGATGTTTCCGCGTTGTGGGTCGAACGTATATTTGGCCCAGGGAAGGAGTCCCCAGTCCTCGTCATTGATGAATATGCCCCGGTATTTCACCGAGGGGCGTTTCGAGGTTGTCTGAGGGACTTTCAGATAGAGCGCCTCCCGTTTCCTGACCGGGACATCGGCCCACCAGTACCAGGGATTCACGCCGATAGCCTCCGACACGGCAAGCAGGCCGTATGCGGTACCTCTCCGGTCGCTTCCGGCGATTACCAGGGCGCGGTTCAGTCCAGGGAGGGGGTTTTTCACGATCTGGATTCGATACCTTTCCCAGTCGCCGGCGATGGAGTCCGGGTCGATTTTACCCCGAGCGATCAAGTCGTCGATGGTTTTGCTCTGGCCGATGGTCCCGGCGATGATGACGTCGGCATTGCGCCAGGATCTCTCTTCGCAGAGGGGGATTGCGGGCCTGCCGGTCACCCGTTCGATATCTTCGGCCAGCAGCCGGGCGGTTTTCCCGACGACGATGGCATCGTTTTGGTCGTAACGGATTACGGTCTGTCTGTTCGGGACCGACAGCCGGAAGACCTCGCGGCCGGAGACGAGGTCCGTTGAGGTGATTTGGGCGTGAATGCCCGGGAACGACATCCCGAGCATCCACGCTGTCAGAATCAGAAACTTTTTCATGCCGATATTTTGCGGACGGTTAAACTGCGCTGAAGGAGCTGAATCCTCCGTCTACGGGGATGATCGCCCCGGTAATGAAGCTTGCTTCGTCGGAGCAGAGGAATTTTACGATTCCGTTCAGTTCGGAGATGTCTCCGAAGCGTTTCATGGGTGTGTGAGCCATTACTTTTTTGCTTCGTTCGGTATAGGATCCGTCGGGATTCAGGAGGATGGCCCGATTCTGGTCTCCGATGAAAAATCCCGGGGCGATGGCATTGACCCGGATTTTGTCGCCGAACTTGAGAGCCATCTCCATGGCCATCCATTGTGTGAAGATGTTGATGGCGCTTTTAGCCATAGAATAGCCCAATACCCGAGTGATGGCGGAATAGGTGGCCATGGAGGAGATGTTGATGATGGATCCGTGTCCCTGTTGCGCCATTACTTTTCCGAAGATCAGACACGGGTATACGGATCCGTACATGTTCAGGTTGATGACCCGGTTTAGGTCCTCGAATTTCATGTCGAAGACGGTCTGGTCTTCGCGCAAGGTGGCACCGGGGAGGTTTCCTCCGGCGGTATTCACCAGGATGTCGATGGTGCCCCATCGTTCGAGGATCTTGTCCTTGACGCTGTTCAGGCTCTCGGCATCGAGGACGTTGCAGACCAGGCCTTCGATCTGCCCGAAGGGGGCGAGTTGAGCGACCCGTTTGTCAATGTTGGCCTGACGGATGTCGAGGATGATGACTTTCACGCCGGCTTTGACCAGACTTTCGGAGATGTTGCCTCCCAATACGCCTCCACCGCCGGTGACAATGGCGACCTTGTCTTTCAAATTGCACATTTCTTGAAGGATTAATGAATGAATAACGATTGTCGATCTGAATTTATTCTATGACCTCGCCCGAGGGTACGACGACGGGTTCACCCCATCCGACCGGAGATCCGAAGTCGGGCGTCCCGTCGGCATTCCAGCTGAAACGTTGAATGAACGTGGATCGTCCGGTGGTATAGGAGTTGTCGTTTCTGTTCTTGACATGGTATACGATCCAGTCTTCGGTACCGTCCGGGGATTTTGTGAAGCTGCAGTGTCCGACTCCGTTTACGCCGTCGCGATCCGCCGTGTCGTCACAACGGTAGAAGACGGCGCCGGGAGATTTCGACCAGTTGTCGGGGATCATGGGATCTTTGGTTTCGTCGAGCATGATGTACCCCAGTCGATAGTATTTCGTCCAGGAGCCGTTGCAGGAGTATACGACGAAGATTTTGCCGTTACGCCTGAGGATGGCGGGTCCTTCATTGATCCGGGAGGAGACCTGTTCCCAGGGTTGATCCGGGCGAGAGATGCAGACCCGATTGGACGAGATCGTGCAGGGATCGCTCATTTTGGCGATGTAGAGGCTTTGGTTGCTGTCGTCTGTGGTTGACGGGGCCCCGGACCATACGGCATAGAGTTGGTCGTTGAGTTCGAAAACGGTCAGATCTATGGCATAGGCCGTGTTGTCGGCGGAGATGGCTCCACCCTCGGTATAGGAGTCGCCGGTATAGAGCATGCCCATGTCCTCCCACTCTCCGAACGGGTCATCGGTCCGCGCGCGCAGTACGCCGCTTCGTTGTTTGTAGTAATGTCCTCCGATTTCGGACGAGGGTCTTCCGGCGGTGTAGTATATGTACCATTTTCCGTCGATACGGTGCAGTTCGGGGGCCCATACGTGCGAGGTGTTCCAGGGTTTTACGCCATTTTCGTCCACGGGGGCGGGCCAGACGGTTTGCGTTGAGCTCAGGACGGAGAGGCGTTTGGACCGGGAGATGTTGATGCCGTTACCATGCGCCTTGCAGAGATAATACCAGCCGTCGTACTGGATGATCCACGGATCCGGGACACCGCCCAGGGGGTTGGTGAATGTTTCGTCCCCCTGGATTACCGTCAGGCGGATCGGTTCGACACCGTCCACCCGGAATTCCACCTCTCCCGAGCGTGAGGTCTCGGTACTGGCATCGCAGTGGATGGTTACGGAACCTCCTTTGTTTCCCTTACTGACGGGCAGAGAGATCCATTGACAGAGCGGTTCGGCGGTCCATTCCGTGTTGCAACTTACGGTGATCGAGAAATCGCCGCCGTCGGAGCCGATTGTCTTCGTTGTGGGCAGAATGCTCAGATAGGGTTTGGGGGTTGGATCGGGGTCTTCGGGCTCCGGTACGGAATCCGATGATTCTCCCTGGCATGCGCCAAGGAGAATCATCAGCATTCCGAATCCAACGATCGAACGTAACTTTTTCATAACGGAATTTTAATCGAGCGATTGGGGCAGTTTGGACATGACGAACCGCATTCCGAAGTGGTTGCCGGCCGATGTTCCGGAGCTGTTGTTTCCGCGACGTCTGATGACCTGATAGTCTTTCGTTGGATCGGCGTGGCTGCTGTGCCGGTAGCTGCCGCCGCGGATACAGCGTGTGGATCCGGGCAGGTTGATGTCTTGGTTGCACGGATCGACGGCCCCTTCCTGATAGAAGGTCTCAGAGTAGGCGTCTGCGCAGACTTCGAACACGTTCCCAGACATGTCGTAGATTCCCAGTTCATTGGGTTTCAGGCTTCCTACGGGCAGGGGATTCTTGCCGTTATAGACGCCCACCTCGTCGGGATCGTTGCTTCCGCTGTAGAGATATCCCTGGCTCTTGTTGCCGCCCTGTGCGGCGAATTCCCATTCGGCTTCGGTCGGGAGCCGGACCTCTACGCCGAGTTCGGCCGAGAGCCAGCGGCAATACTCATAGGCGCACGTATAGGTGATGTTGGCCGTAGGAGCCTTCTCATATCCTGTCTGGGGGACATATGAACCGGCTTCGGACGGACTTTTGAATGAGAAGTTTCGGCCCGAGCCGTTGTAGAACGCCGTGCTGTGGATCTTGCTGGAGTTGCCGTTCAGCGGGAATACGTTCAGGAAGACGCACATCTGCTCGTTCGTGGTTTCATACTTGTTCATGTAGAAGTCCTTGGTCAGAGTTACCGTATGGACGGTTTCGGAGTTGAGCGTCCGACCGTCGATCATGCTGGGCACGGTTGCTGACAGGGGGTATCCCATCTGGAATGTCCCGGCCTCGACGAGCACCAGGTCTTCGAGAGTGAGACCCGGCAGGACATTTCCCGTCTTGGTCGTGAAGGTCATCTCCTCGCCATAGTAGGTTCCGGAGGAGTTTTTGGCATAGGCGCGGAAGTGATAGGTAGTCCCCTTTTCGAGACCTCCGGTCAGCAGGTTGAAGGTTCCGTTCGTTCCGCTGACGATCTTGTAGGATGCATTTTCCAGCGAGGGTTGTTCGCTCTGGCTCCATACGAATCCGCGTTCGGTTGTGGGGTCCGCTTCGTTGGCGATCGTCTCACCGAAGAAGTAGCAGGTCCGGTATCCGGGCCAAACCTCCAGGGTGATGATGAAGTTGGTGGTCCGGAACGCCACCTCATCCCCGTACACGACCTCCCCGGTTGCGGTTTTGATGTATGGCTTTACGTAATACATGGTATTCTGTTTCAGATCGAGGAGTTCGACCGAGAAGTCGCGGCCGCCGTCCGTGAAGCGCACTTCGCTGTTTTCCACGGTCGGGTTGGCCTCGGAGGAGAAGCAGATTCCGATTTCTGCGATTTCGTTGTTGCCGTCCGAGGCCATGGTCATGCTGACGGTGGCCGAGGAGGGTGTTATTCCCGAGATCTCTTCGATCAGGCACCAACCCTCCCCGGGCTGGTCCTTGGTCGTAAAGGCGATTTCATTGCCGTAATGGACGGACAATCCGTCGGAGACGTATGCCCGGGCATAGTAAAGCGTATTGGCCGTCAGGCCGGTCAGTTGGGCGGAGAAGTCGTGTTGGGCGGGGTCATCCGTGGAGAGGACCTTGTTGTCCGCGACGGTCGGGGAGGACATGGTGCTCCAGCAGATACCGCGTTCGGTGAGTCTGGCGGCATCGCCCTTGGTGATGTATCCGCTGCCGATGGCCGTATTGGTCCGGATGGAAGAGAAGTCGAGGGTGATCACCTGTATGGAAGGTTCGACGATCTCCACGTCCTTGCAGGAGGAGAACAGGCAAGGAAGCAATATCGTGGCGAGGGCCCAGAATTTCAGGAAATATTTCATGGTCAGAGCTTTTTAATTGACTTGTTTGGGAGCCCAACCCCAGTTCTGAATGAGATTGGGGTTTTTGTTGATTTCCGATTGCGGAATGGGCTGGAGATTCATTCTGTCTTCGAAGATGCGGCTTTCGAACTTGCGGGATTCATAGATCTTGGTACGATCGTCATCCAACAGGGTAATGTCCATTTCATGAGCCTCCAGTTGGGTCTCCTTGCCGATCATCCAGCGACGGATATCCCAGAAGCGATGCTCTTCGAAGGCGAACTCCACGCGGCGCTCATTCTGGATGAACTTGCGGACGTTCTCCTGTGTCATGGCCCATCCCCGGTTTCTGAAAGTTTCGTCCAGTCCGGGCATTTCGGCCCGGTCGCGAACCTGGTCGATGGCCCAACGGATGCCGTCCGACGGTGCGGCATCGGGTGAATCGTAGTATTCATTCAACGCTTCGGCATACATCAGCAGGATGTCGGCGTAGCGGATCAGGTGATAGGAATTCGGCAAGGTCGGCGCCGTCGAGGCCGACGGATCGAGATCGGGATCCATGTATTTGCGCAGGAAGTATCCGGTTCGGGCATAACCGGTGATATAGTGTTTGCCGTCGGATTTTTCGGAGGTGACTTCGCGGTGCCAGGTGTCGAACCGGATGTTGCAGAAGACCGATTCGTCGTGCCAGATGGTGGCATTCAGCCGCGGATCCCGATCGGCGAAGGGATTGAGCGGACGATATCCGGACCCCTCCTGTTCGGGGAGCATTCCGTTTTTCATTTCGTAGGCCATGACCAGATCGTGAGTGGGCAGGTTGTAGCAGACCGGCGTACCCTTTCCCCGGACGAGCAGGAAGTCGAAGGGGAGGTTGTTGTAGTAGATATCGATGCTTGGCCCGCGCATGTATGAGAAGATGGCCTCTTCGATCGGCGCCCGGACGCAGAAGAGATTTTCATATGCGGATTTGGATCCGGATTTGGTCCGGAAGAGGTCGTAAAAGCCCAGATCGATCACATCCTGAAGCGCCTCAATGGCCCGACTCCAACGTTCCTTGTCATAAGAGGCATAACGCCACAGCGTGACATTGGGGTCTCCCGAGTCGTATTGCGGGAAGTTGGCCGGGCGGTTGAAGAGGGGACTTGCCGCCAGTACCAGGACTTTGGCCTTCAAAGCCAGGGCGGTACCTTCATTGGCCCGTCCGAGGTTATTGCCATAGAGACCGTACCGGGTGGCATCTTCGGCTCTGAGGTTCTTGAACAGTTCGGCAGCATCGTCGCATTGGCCCACGATGAATTCGAGGATGGTCTCGAACGAAGCGCGTTCGGATTCGATTTCGGGATCGTCCATGGAGAGCACCTTGGTGATGAGGGGGACACCGCCGTAGGCTCTCAACAGTTCGGCATAGAAGTAGGCTCTGAGGAAGATGACCTGAGCCCGAAGATATTCGATGTCGAGTTGGGAGGTGATTCCGGATTCCTCTTCGATCATGTAGCAGTTTTCCAGGAACTTGTTGCAGGCGCGTATTTCGGCATAGGAGTTTGTCCAGATGAATCCCAGGGGGTTGTCGGCGGCATTCCAGTTTCCGGTATTGTATCGGTGAGCCGCCGAGGTGAGGGGTCTGGCCTCTCCGTTGTCGGTTGCGCAATCCATGTATGCTCCGCCCCATCCGGAGACATCGTAACCGTTGGTGATGATGTTGTAATAGATGTCGTTGACGAAATAGCGGGCATAGGTTCCGCTTTTGAACACGTCTTCCTCATAGAGATCGCCCACATCCTCCTTGTCCATCAATGACGAGGCATCCATACAGGAGATCATCGGCAGACAAAACAGCGATACGAGCGATATGTAAAAGATCTTTTTCATGACATTTCGCGATTAGGGAATTAGAATTTGAGACTGACGCCTCCGCCGAAATACTTCATGACGGGATAGGCGCTGCCGTCTCCGTCGTTCGATTCGGGGTCATACTCCTTGAATTCGGAGATGGTGAACAGGTTGGTCGCCGTGACGTAGAATCGCAGGTTCGACATGCCGAACTTTTTGGAGATTCGTTGTGGCAGGGTGTATCCGAGCTGGACGTTTTTCAGTCGCAGATAGGATCCGTCCTTGAGCCAGAAGGTCGAGAAGCGGTGATTCTGTTCGGAGGTGGAGGGAGAGAGGCTCGGATAGGTTGCATTCTCCTTGTTTTCGGGAGTCCAACGTCCGAGATGGTGCCGCATGGCGCCGCTGATTCCCTGGAATTCCCAGTATCCGTATCCATTCACATAGATGTCCGAGTTCGTAGCTCCCTGGAAGAAGATCTCCAGATCGAAGTTTTTCCAGTTTCCGCCCACGGTAAAGCCATAGAAGAGTTCCGGGACCTGCGTCCGGCCGATGGGTACGATGTCGTAATTGTCGGTTTTGCCGTCACCGTTCACGTCGCGGTACTTGATATCACCCAGTTTCGGGCGGTCGGTGAATCCGGAGGGCAGCGCATCGATCTCCTCTTCGGTATTGTAGAAGCCGTCGGCAATCAGACCGAAGCGCTGTCCGATCGATCGTCCGACCTTGGAGAGCCAGGGATAGGTGACGGGGCTTTCCCCGCACGCGATGATTTTGTTTCGTGCGAACGAGAGGTTGCCGCGAACATAGTATCTGAATTCGTTGACATTGCCGTTGTATCCCAGGTCGATTTCGAATCCGCGATTGACGACCTCTCCGATGTTTGCCGGGGGGAATCCCTTGCTTCCGTTATTGGGCGCCAACATTCCGTAGATATAGGAGATCGTCCCGTCGTAGTCGAGAATTCCGTGGCGGCGTTCGTGGAAGAAATCGCCCGTAAAGGAGAGTTTGTTGTTGAAGAATTTGAGATCCACACCGATGTTGAACTTGTTGGCGCGTTCCCATCCCACTTCGGTATTTCCCTCCTTTCCCTCATAGATTCGGTTTTCGGGGTTGTTCGTTTCGCCGAACGAGGGGCGGTTCGAACCCAACTGGGGGTATGTCTGGAGGTAATAGTATTTGTCGGATCCGATCCGGTCGTTACCGACCTGTCCGTAGGATGTTCTGATCTTCATGTAGCTGAAGGTCTTTGCGGATTTGCCCCAGAAGCCCTCCTCGGAGACGACCCATCCGGCCGAGACGGCGGGGAAGAAACCGTATCGTTTGTTTTTCGAGAACTGCATGGACCCGTTGTATCCGGCATTGAACTCGGCCAGATACTTGTTCTTGTAGGCGTAGGTGACGCGTCCGACGTAGTTGATATATCCGATCGGGAGCGTGGCGTCACTTTGGATCTCCTGCCGGTTGAAGGCCAGCAGCCCCGTGACGGCATGGTCTCCGAAAGTCCGGTTGTAGTTCAGGGCAGCCTCGACGACGAAATCCCGGCGGAAGGGACCGTTCCCGGATCCGGTCTGAATCGAGATGGACTCCTCTTCGCGCACCAGTTCGTAGTTTCCGTCCTTGGTGTAGTAGTAGGTTGCGGGACGTTCGTAGAGATCCCGGCGGGATCTCATCGAGGAGATGTAGCTGAACATGCCTCGTACGGAAAGCCCCTTTGTGATGAAATCCAGCTGTTGGTTGATGCGGATGACACTTTCGAACTTGTTGGTCTTGGAGTGGTAATAACCGCAGCTTGAGAGGGCCCAATAGGGGTTGACCAGATTGAGATGACCGCCGTACGATCCGTCGGGATTGACGTAGTTGAAGTAATCGGGCGGAGTACGTACCAGATGTTGGAAAAGCTCGTCTCCGGCGCCGTTGTTATGTCGTTCCTCCAGGCGTCCGGACAGATCGACACCCACGGTTGTGGTCTTTGTGACGTTGAAGTCGAGGTTTGCACGCAGGGCGTAACGGCGGAAGTAGACATTCGTGTCGTATCGGCCGTTGTTGAAGTTCTTGTAGATACCGTCGTCATTGGCATATCCGGCCGATACGTAGTACCGCATGAAGGAGGACCCTCCGCGAACGACCAGCGAATACTGTTGTTTGAAGGCGGCTTTTTTGAGCATGTCGTGGATATAGTCGTTGTCCGGGTGGGTGTAGGGGCTTGCTCCGGTGCGGAACATCTCCAGGTCGAATGCGCTGTATTCGGGATCCATACCGACATTCATCAGGGCTTCATTGCGCAGTCGGGCATAGTCGTAGGATCCGAGTTTGTCGGGCAGACGGGTCGGGGTGCTTGCCGTGAGGGAGGCCCGGAACGAGACTTCGGGTTTGGAGGTAAGACCTCGTTTTGTGGTGATCAGGATGACGCCGTTGGCACCGCGCACACCGTATACGGCCGTTGCGGAGGCATCCTTGAGTACCGAAAAGTTTTCGATGTCCTCGGGGTCGATCTGGGCATAATCCCGTTCTACGCCGTCGACCAGTACAAGGGGACTGTTTGCACCGCTGTTGTAACTGGCCTGTCCGCGGATGTAGACATAAGCGTTGTCTTCGCCGGGGCGACCTCCGGGATTTCGGGTGAAGACTCCCGATACGCGACCGCCGATTGCCTGGGTAAGGTTCGTGGTTCCGGTTTTCTGGATGGCAGAAGCTTCGGCCGTTGAGATGGATCCTACGACGGTGGCCCGTTTCTGGGTGCCGTATCCTACGACGACGACTTCGTTGATGTCGAGCGCCTCTTCCTCGAGGGTGACGTTGATGGTCGTGCGGCTGCCCACGGTGATCTCCTGGGTTACGTATCCGAGCATCCGGAATTCCAGACGGGCATTTGCATTCGAGACGGAGAGTTTGTAGCTTCCGTCCGAGGAACTAAGAAGCTGTTTAAATTTTATTCAAAAATAATTTTATGGCAGCGATATGCATCATGGCTTCGTGCGTATCGGCCCTGTATTCATAGTCAATGGTCAGTCTCCTGAAGTTCTCGAGCCATGAGAAA
>CALUKK010000072.1 GCA_944321205.1 uncultured Alistipes sp. | reverse complement strand
TACCTCATGACGGCCAATGGGCCGTCAGAGGAGAAGGTAATCAACGAGTAACTGTAATTACTCGTACCCAACAAGAAGCAATAGAGATAGCCCGCGAAATCGCTCGCAACCAAGGGTCTGAATTACTTATTCACCGTCCCAATGGCCAAATACGAGATCGCGATAGCTATGGGAACGATCCTTATCCACCCCAGGGATAAAAAACGTCAAGAAAGGAGGATGATTTGATCATCCTCCTTTCTTAATCTAATTGTTGTATGACAAATGTATGACAAAACAAAATGAAAACCGCGTTGCAGCTATCTGCAACGCGGTTCCTGTGAGGTCTGAAGCGGACTCGAACCGCTGTACAAGGTTTTGCAGACCTTTGCCTAGCCACTCGGCCATCAGACCATTATTTTCCCCGAGGCTTCTTATCACCTCCTCAACACGCTGGATCGCTTGCAAAAAAACGCAATCCCTGTCGTTTTGAAAAAAGCTACTTCGTAAATCCCTCGCCAGCTCCTCTCTCTCAATCCCCTCCTCACTCCCCTCTCGCTCTTCGGAATATTTCGTTGCTCCGGGAGTGCAAATATACAAACTTTTCCGTTCCCTCCAAAACTTCCGATGAACTTTCACCCATTTTCTACATTCACGATCGTTATTCTCGTAAATTTTGTTACCTTTATTCCCGAATTGCTCTCAAACCATGACAATTGAGGATATTGCTCTCCAAATGACCTCCGGAATCGGAGTGAAAGGCGCCGCGCATCTGCTCGAAGTTTTCGGCAATGCGCAAAATATCTTCAACGCTTCCCTCGACGAACTGACCCTGAAAGCCGGCTTAAGACCCCAGATCGCTCACAATATCCTGCGTAAACAGGCATTCAGCGCCGCAGCCAAAGAGATCGAATACTGCCGTCGTCACGCAATCCGAATCATCGCATCTTCGGATCCCGAATATCCACCCTTGCTGCGCGAAATCCCCGACTTTCCATCGGTCATCTACGTCATGGGGGATACAAGTATCCTCTCGACTCGCTGCATTTCAATCGTCGGAACCCGTCAGGCTACGCCCTATGGACAAATCATGTGCAACCGTCTGGTCGATGAACTCGCCGCAAGAATCCCCGGGCTCTGCATCGTCAGCGGTCTGGCATTCGGAATCGACGTAGCAGCACACCGCGCGGCGCTCGCCGCACATATCCCCACGATCGCCGTCCTCGCAAATGCCCTGCCCGGCATCACTCCGGCTCAACATGCCGGAGTAGCCCGCGATATCCTTGCTCACGGCGGAGCCCTGGTCTCCGAACTCCATTCGCAAACCCGACAGAACGGCAACCTCTATCTGACTCGGAATCGAATCATCGCCGCGCTGAGTGCCGGATGTCTCGTCGTCGAATCTCCCGACAGTGGCGGATCCCTCGTCACGGCTCACTACGCCGACGGATACAACCGTTCGGTCATGGCCGTACCCGGACGTGCAACCGACCGCGCATCGGCCGGAACCAATCATCTGATCCGCAACCGAAAGGCCCAACTGGTCATGAGCGCCGACGACATCATTCGTGAATTGATGTGGGATCTGGGCGAGAATCCCGCCGAGTTCCACGTACCAAGCCCCACACCGTCCCTGACCTCCGAAGAGCAACGACTCCTCGGACTCTTCCCTTCAAGCGATCCGCTGTCACTCGAAACCCTCGCCGAACAGAGCGGATTGAATCCCGGGGAACTCTCCGTACTGCTGATCGGTCTCGAATTGTCGGGGGCCATCCGGCAACTCCCCGGAAATCGATACATAAAGCTATGAATCTGATCGATACGCACTCGCACCTCTACGATGAGGTCTTTGACACGGACCGTGAAGAGGCCCTTCTCCGGGCCCAAAATGCCGGAATCGGCAGGCTGCTGATGCCCGCCATCGATTCCGAAAGTCACGAAAGGCTCTTCGAGTTGTGCCGCCGCCATCCCGATTCCTGCATCCCGATGATGGGTTTGCACCCGACATCGGTAAATGACAATCCCCGCTGGCCCGAAGAGCTGCAACTCGTCGAGCAATATCTGAAAAATCCACCCGAAGGTCTTCCGCCCTTCTGTGCCATCGGCGAAATCGGCCTTGACCTTTACTGGAGCCGTGATTTCCGCACGCAGCAGATCGAGGCGTTCCAGCGTCAGATCGAACTGGCCCTGCAATACGGAATGCCCATCGCCGTACATACGCGCGACGCCTGGCCCGAAACCGTCGAGCTGATCCGTGAATTCCGCGGAAAAGGGCTTCGAGGGGTCTTCCATGCCTTTTCGGACAGCATCCAAACCTATCATGAGTTGAAGGACTGCGGAGAGTTCCTTTTCGGAATCGGCGGTGTCGTGACCTTCAAGAAGAGCCGCATTGCCGAGGTCGTTCGGGAAATGGACCTCGACGATCTGCTTCTCGAAACCGACTGTCCCTATCTGACCCCCGTTCCTCACCGCGGCGAACGCAACGAATCCTCCTATGTCCATTACGTTTGCGAAAAGGTCGCCGAACTGAAAAATCTCGACCCCGAAGAGGTGGCACAGCGGACAACGGCCAATGCCGAACGGCTGTTCGGGATTACGGCAAAAGTGAAGGGGGCAGGACGGGAAAACGATCCGAACAACGGACTCCGCAAGGCGGAAATGTCCGCCGCTACGCCTTCCGACAAGACGGAAAAAGAACCGGCAAACAGGCTGGGGACAGGTACTGAGGAACGTTGAAAAGAGACGAAACATGAAACGTGTCAAAATTACCGTCATCCGCAAGGTCTGCCACCGGGATCTGATCGCGCGTTACGAAAATCCGATCGAACACGCCTGCGACATGCAGGAGGGCCAGGTCTTCATCTCCGAGGGGTGGCAAAAACCCGAAGGATTGTGCGAAAGCGCCTGGCAGACCCTCTCGCCCTTCGTCATGGCGCTGGCTCACGGTGCCTCGGACTTCTATGAGGGATGGATGAAGAACCCCGCTTCGGCCATGCTCTCCTGCAACGACGGATTCCGTCCCGTAAGTTTCCTGCTGGAGGCCCTCGACCCGGAGCCGGCCTCCGGACCGGACAAGCCGTCCGAAGAGACCCCGACACAGAGCAAATATCCGACAAACGGCTGAACAGACAAAAATCGAGCAATCTAAACAATATGCGATCTTCCATTCTGATCATCTATACGGGCGGAACCATCGGCATGAAGACCGATGCCGCCACCGGAGCCCTCGTTCCGTTCGACTTCAGCGGCATCTACGAGGAGTTCCCCTCGCTCAAGCGGCTGAATGTCGACATCGACGTCCACACGGTCGACCCGGTGATCGACTCCTCGAATGTCGAACCCGCACACTGGATCGCTCTGGCCGAACTGATCCGCGACAACTACGCCCGCTATGACGGATTCGTCGTGCTGCACGGCACCGACACCATGTCCTACACCGCCTCGGCCCTGAGCTTCCTGCTGGAGAATCTCTCCAAACCGGTGGTCTTCACCGGAAGCCAGATCCCCATCGGAGTCCTCCGCACCGACGGCCGCGAAAACCTCATCACGGCCATCGAGATCGCCGGAGCCCGCATCGACGGTCATCCCGTCGTCCCGGAGGTCTCGCTCTATTTCCAGAATCGTCTCTTCCGGGCAAACCGCACCACCAAACGCAGTGCCGAAGCGTTGAGTGCCTTCCGCTCGTACAACTACCCGCCCCTGGCCGAGGTCGGAGTCAACATCTCCTACAACCGCCAGGCCATCCTCCAACCCGCCGCCTATTCCGATACGCTGCGCATCGCAACCCGACTTTCCGGAGGCATCGAACTCATCAAGCTATTCCCGGGCCTCAGCGTCGAGATCCTCGAGGCGATGTTCGCCGTACCCGGACTCCGGGCCGTAGTGCTCGAGACCTACGGTGCGGGGAATGCCCCGACGTCGGAACGTTTCATCCACGTCCTCAAGCAGGCCGTCGACCGTGGCATCATCCTGCTCAATATCACCCAATGCGGCGGCGGTTGCGTCTCGATGAACCTCTATGAAACCGGACTGAGCCTGCTGAAAGCCGGTGTGCTGTGCGGCTATGACATGACCTCCGAAGCCGCCGTGACAAAACTCATGTACGTCCTCGGACTCGGACTTCCCGAAGCACAGACCCGCGACCTGCTGCGCAAACCCTTGCGTGGAGAATTTACCCCCTGAGACGTTGCACGAACCGATTTTTTTTCCTATATTTCGCACTGTTAATGTGCCCCTGTGGCAGGGATCAATCCCCGCATACAGACACAACGAACTGATAAAAATATTGACTGACAGATGATTACCACCTCTCGGGCCACTGTGTCCGAGAGTGGGACAAATATGTGAAAAAAGCTTCCGGCAACCTCCCAAAGCCCTGCAAACCGGCCCCGGAAAAACCGGAAACAAAAAAAATATGTTTTTAGTGAAATTTTAACCGATAGTAAAACATCAAGCCCCAATCCGGAAAAAACCCGACATCCCAGACCCCCGGTCCGTCGAATGCTCCGGTCTGAAACATGCCCCGGATCCGCAGCCGAAGAGACCTCGAAAAAACACAAACAAATAAAAAAACAACTAATCAAATCTAATCTTATCCAACACAACTATGAAAAAACTCTTTTTGATCCCGTCGGTCGCCCTCTCCGTACTGGGTACCGTTAGTGCTTTTGCACAGGATGCCGTAGCCGCAACCGAAACGGTTGTCGCCGAAACCCAAATGGCTGGTGACAGCCTGCACCACGTCATGATGCAGAAGTTCCTCGAAGGCGGTTGGCAATGGATGCTTCCGATTTTGGTATTCCTCGTACTCGGTTTGGC
>CALUKK010000071.1 GCA_944321205.1 uncultured Alistipes sp. | reverse complement strand
GGCAATCAGTATCATAACGTTATCGGTTGAATTCGGGGTGTTGTTTCAAAAACTCCTCGGCGCGCACCAGATCCTCCGGCGTGTCGATCCCCACGGTCTCGACCGGCGTGATGCCCACACCTATTTTATAGCCGTTCTCCAGCCAGCGCAGCTGTTCGAGCGATTCGGCCAGCTCCAGCGGCGACTGCGGCAGCGAGGTCACCGCACGCAGCACCTCCGTCCGGAAGGCGTAAAGGCCGATGTGCTTGTAGAAGGTATGCCGCGAGAGCCACTCCTCGCGCGGAACGTTGCGCAGGTAGGGGATCACCGACCGCGAAAAGTAGAGCGCCCGCGACTCGGCGTCGAGCACCACCTTCGGAGAATTGGGATTCTCCAGCGCCGTCAGGCCGTCGGCCTCGGTGAAGGGTTTCACCAGCGTGGCGATGTCGGTCTGCGGATCGTCGAAACATCCCTTCAACGCCTCGAGCTGTTCGCGGCGGATGAAAGGTTCGTCGCCCTGCACGTTGACCACCACGTCATAGCTCCTTCCCTGTTTGCAGTAGGCCTCCCAGCAGCGGTCCGTACCGCTGCGGTGCGCCGTCGAGGTCATCTCGACCCGTCCGCCGAAGGCCCGCACGGCCTCATAGATCCGCTCGTCATCCGTAGCCACCACGGCATCGTCCAGCACGCCGGCCACCTGTTCGTAGACCCGCTCGATGACGGGTTTGCCCCCCAGCCGGGCCAACGGCTTGGCCGGGAAACGTGTCGACGCGTAACGCGCCGGGATGATTGCAATGAATGTTCGGGACATATCTCTCTGCTATTTCTCCAGCGCCAGCGCCAGCACCTCGTCGTTCGTACGCACGTAGTGGAATGTCAGACCCTCGACATATTCGGGTTTGATCTCGGCGATGTCCTTGCGGTTCTCCTCCGAGAGGATCAGCTCCGTGATGCCGGCCCGCTTGGCCGCCAGGATCTTCTCCTTCACGCCGCCCACGGGCATCACCCGTCCGCGGAGCGTCGTCTCGCCCGTCATGGCGATCCGCTCCTTCACCTTGCGACCCGTATAGGTCGACACGATCGACGTCACCATCGTGATACCCGCCGAAGGTCCGTCCTTCGGAATCGCTCCCTCCGGAACGTGGATGTTGATATCGTTCGTCTCGAACTGCTTCGGATCGATGCCCAGCTCCTTGTAATGGGCCATCACCCACTCGTGGGCAATCGTCGCCGACTCCTTCATCACGTCACCCAGGTTGCCCGTCAGGCTGATACGCCCCTTGCCGGGCGTCAGGCACGACTCGATGTAGAGGATGTCGCCCCCCACCTCGGTCCACGCCAGACCCGTCACGACGCCCGTCATGCCGCCCACCTCATACTCCTCACACAGGAACTTCAGCATGCCGAGGATCTTCTCGACATCTTCAGCCGTGATTTCAGGCTGATGCGCCTCGTCGAAGGCGATCTGTTTGGCACGTGCCCGGGCGATCTTCGCCAGATGCTTGTCCAGCGAACGGACACCCGCCTCACGCGTATAGCACGAGATGACCTGCTCGATCACCGCGTCGCTCATCGTCATGTCATCGGACTTGATGCCGTGGGCCTCGCGCAGCTTCGGCAGCAGATGGTCCTGGGCGATGCGCACCTTCTCCTCCACCAGATAGCCCGGGATGTTGATCATCTCCATACGGTCACGCAGCGCCGGGGCGATGTTGCCCACGTTGTTGGCCGTGGCGATGAACAGCACCTTCGAAAGGTCGTACTCCATGTCGATGTAGTTGTCGTGGAAGGTGGTGTTCTGCTCCGGGTCGAGCACCTCAAGCAATGCGCTCGAGGGGTCGCCGTGGTTCGAGACCGTCACCTTGTCCACCTCGTCGAGGATGATCACCGGGTTGGACGAGCCGCACCGCTTGATCGTCTGGATGATCCGGCCCGGCATGGCGCCGATGTAGGTACGGCGGTGTCCGCGGATCTCCGACTCATCGTGCAGACCGCCCAGCGAGATGCGGCCGAACTTGCGGCCCAGGGCCGTGGCCACCGATTTGCCCAGCGAGGTCTTGCCCACGCCCGGAGGTCCGTACAGGCAGAGAATCGGCGACTTCAGGTCACCCTTCAGCTTGATGACGGCCAGGTGCTCCAGAATCCGCTCCTTGACCTCCTCCAGCCCGAAGTGGTCGTGGTCCAGCTGTTCGCGGGCGCACTTCAGGTCGAGGTTGTCCTTCGTCACGTCGTTCCACGGCAGCTCCAGCAGCAGCTGCAGGTAGGTCATCTGCACCGAATACTCCGCCACGGCGGGGTTCAGGCGCTCGACCTTCTGCAACTCCTTCTCGAAGGTTTCGGCCACCTCCTTGGGCCAGTTCTTCTTCTTGGCATCCTCGCGCATCTTCTCGATGTCGGCGTCGGGGCCGTCGCCCAGTTCATCCTGGATCGTGCGCATCTGCTGTTGCAGGTAGTAGTCGCGCTGCTGCTTGTCGATCTCCTGCTTGACGCGCTCCTGGATCTGGTTCTTCAGCTCGGCCAGCTGCTGTTCGCGGATCAGGATCTCGAGCAGCTTCCGAGCACGGGCCAGCAGGCCGGGGGCCTCGAGCAGCGACTGCCGGTCCTCGTCCGTAAGCTCCATGTTCGAGCAGATGAAGTTGATGATGCCGCGTTTCGAATCGATGTTCTTGATGGCGAAGGCCGCCTCCTTGGGCATCGACGGCGAGACGTTGATGATGTTCAGCGCCACGTCGCGGATCGAGTCCACCAGCGCCTCGAACTCGATGCTCTTCAGATCGGGCGTCGAGTCGCGAAGGGCCACCACACGAGCCTTGAAATAGGGTTCCGTGGCGATATATTCCGAGATTTCGATCTTCTCCAGACCGTTCAGTATCACCGTCAGATTGCCGTTGGGCATCTCCAGGATCTTGATGATCCGGGCTGCCGTACCGACCTTGTACATGTCGTCCGGAGCCGGATCCTCCACCTCGCTCTCGCGTTGCAGCACCGCTCCCAGCATCCCGCCTTCGGCATTCACCGCACGAACCAGCGAAATACTCTTGTCTCGACCCACCGTAATGGGGGTGATGGCGCCCGGGAACAACACCGACGAACGCAACGTGAGGATCGGAAGAATCTCCGGAACTTCAACCTCCTCGACCGGTTCGTCACCGCCCGTCACGATGGGGATCACGCGGTGTTTGCCGTCGAGAAGCTCGGGGACGAGGTTCATGTCGTCCACTTCTATGGTTTCAATCTTATCTTTTTTGTTCATATTATCCCTATATACAATGTCGCAAAGGTAACGTTTTTTCGCAGAATTTATTTCATCTTTGACAGAATGTTAATAACTTTGCGCCTTCGGAAACATCGTTAAATATCCTACGAGCCATGCAAATAGCCGACAAATACGCCCCCCAGCAGATCGAAGCCAAATGGTACGACTACTGGATCGCTCACAAACTCTTCCACTCGGAACCCGATCAGCGGCAACCCTATACGATCGTCATCCCGCCCCCCAACGTCACCGGCATGCTCCACATGGGACACATGCTCAACAACACGTTGCAGGATGTGCTGGTGCGCCGCGCCCGCATGTCGGGCAAGAACGCCTGCTGGGTCCCCGGCATGGACCACGCGTCGATCGCCACCGAAGCCAAGGTCGTCGCCATGCTCCGCGAAAAGGGAATCGAAAAGTCCTCGCTCACGCGTGAAGAGTTCCTCAAATACGCCTGGGAGTGGAAGGAAAAGTACGGCGGCGTCATTCTTCAGCAGCTGCGCAAGCTCGGCGCCTCGTGCGACTGGGACCGCACCTGCTTCACGATGGACGACATCCGCACGGAGAGCGTTCTGCGCGTCTTCTGCGACCTCTACGACAAGGGTAAGATCTACCGCGGCGTCCGCATGGTCAACTGGGACCCCGCCGCACAGACCGCCCTCTCCGACGAGGAGGTCATCTTCAAGGAGTCGCACGGAAAGCTCTACTACCTGCGCTACAAGGTCGAGGGATCGGAGCGCACGATCATCGTCGCCACGACCCGTCCCGAGACCATCCTCGGCGATACGGGCCTCTGCGTCAACCCCAACGACCCGCGCTATCAGGACCTCCCGGCCGACGCCCGCGTCATCGTGCCGCTCGTCGGACGCTCGATCCCCGTCATCCGCGACGAGTATGTCGACATCGAGTTCGGCACCGGAGCCCTGAAAGTGACCCCGGCGCACGACGTCAACGACTACATGCTCGGGGAAAAATACGGACTGGAATCCATCGACATCTTCAACGACGACGGAACGATCAACGACAAGGTCGGCCTGTACGTCGGACAGGACCGTTTCGATGTCCGCCGCCGGATCGAGAAGGACCTCGATGCCGCCGGGCTCCTCGAAAAGACCGAGGAGTACACCAACAACGTCGGCTATTCGGAGCGCACGGGCGTCGCCATCGAGCCGAAACTCTCGATGCAGTGGTTCCTCTCGATGAAGGAGCTCGCCGAGCCCGCAACGCGCGCCGTCATGGA
>CALUKK010000070.1 GCA_944321205.1 uncultured Alistipes sp. | reverse complement strand
CTGGTGAACAAGGCACCGTCGGCCGACCTCGAAAGCAATGCGCAAATGGAGCAGATCGTGGCGAGCAGCGGATGTATCTCCTGCCACTCGGCCGATCCGAAGCTGCCTTTCTATGCCAACTTCCCGGTAGCGGGCAAGCTGGTGCAGGAGGATGTGCGGCTGGGCTACCGTTCGTTCGACATGGCTCCGATGATGGAGGCGATGAAGAACGGTGAGAAGATCAACGAAGTGGACCTGGCGAAGGTCGAGAAGGTGATTGCCGACGGAACGATGCCGCTGGCCAAGTACTACCTGATACACTGGGGTGCGTCGCTCACGAACAAGGAGACGCAGATGGCACTCGCATGGGCCAAGTCGCAGCGTGAGGCCTTCTACCCCAATCCGCTGGCTGACCAGGAGTGGGCTAACGAGACGATCCGCCCGATTCAGGACTCGATTCCGGTGGACATCCGCAAGGTGATGCTGGGCAACAAGCTCTACAACGATACCCGTCTGTCGGCCGACAACACCATTTCGTGCGCCTCGTGCCACGGTCTGAACACGGGAGGTGTCGACAACAAGGCCTTCTCGGAGGGTGTTGGCGGACAGCTGGGCGGCGTGAACGCCCCGACGGTCTTCAACGCCTACTACAACTTCGTGCAGTTCTGGGACGGACGTGCCGCCACGCTGGCCGATCAGGCTGCCGGACCTCCGGTCAACCCGGTGGAGATGGCCTGCAAGTCGTTCGACGAGATCTGCGAGAAGCTGAAGGCTGACGCCGCATTCAGCAAGGAGTTTACGGAGGTCTATCCCGACGGTATCAACCAGGCCAACATCACCAACGCCATCCAGGAGTTTGAGAAGACGCTGCTGACGCCCAACTCGCGCTTCGACAAGTACCTCAAGGGCGACAAGACGGCCATGAACGCCGACGAGATCGCCGGATACGAGCTCTTCAAGAAGTACAACTGCGCCACGTGCCACGTCGGTGAGAACATGGGCGGACAGTCGTACGAACTGATGGGCATCAAGCGCGACTACTTTGCAGACCGCGGTACGGAACTCACCATCGAGGACAACGGCCGCTACAAGGAGACCAAGGACGAGCGTGACCGCCACCGCTTCAAGGTGCCCGGACTGCGCAACGTCGCTCTGACGGCCCCCTACTACCACGATGCCACGCAGGCAACGCTGGAGGATGCCGTCGTCTCGATGGCCCGCTACGAAGTCGGCGAAGAGCTGACGCAGCAGGAGGTCGACCGGATGGTAGCCTTCCTGAAGACGCTGACCGGCGAATACCAGGGCAAGCTGCTGACCAACGACAACTTCCCCGAGACAAAATAAGGCACAACGCCTCATCTTCAGCCCGACACGTTCCGACGTGCCGGGCTTTTTTTCTTACCGCCGGATCACATCCCCACCGACAAAAAAATCCTCCGCCAAGGCTTGGAGTTCGCACAAAAATTACTACCTTTGCTCATGGAGTCACACCCCTCCGACGACCCGCTCCAGTGAGGGAAAAGAACCGCCCAAAATTGGACTCCAAACCCGAGTTTTACATTTTTCCGAGAATATCGGACACATGAAATGAAGCGTCAAACAAGGTTTTGCCGCCTCTTTACAGTGTGCCTTTTCGTGGCATCGGTTAACGTCGTAACTAACAGAAAATTAACGAGTTACAACGCTTTTCTGCATCGGAAAGTATTCTGAGACAATATTCAGAAGGAGAACCAACAAAATCAGCAAAAAGAAATACAATCTTATCGAATTGATAATATGATAATTACAAGACAGATTATTAATCTTGACAACTCCAGGGATGATACATCATCATTCCCGACCGACGATTCTCGCAATAATATGGGCAATACAAGCAAAGGTGCATGGTGTCGCATAATAGTAACAGGACGCATCTATATCCGGAAACAACGGAATATCGGCCTGTCCTCTATTGAGGCAGGCCGATATTTCTGTCGTTCGCTCTCAAATAGGAATCCCGTGAAATCCCCCTCTTTCACTCCTCCTCGGATCTCTTCTCCTGAACGAAACGGATGCTCAACTCATAAAGCAGATAGAGCGGAAGGAAAACAACCATCAATGTAAACGGATCGCCCGAAGGGGTTATGATCGCCGAAAGTACCATCAATGCAATAACCGCATAACGGCGGTATTGACGCAGGAATGCTCGCGTAAGCAGTCCCAATTTCGACAGCAACCACGCCAACAACGGCAATTCAAAGACAATTCCCATGATGAAAATCATCAACAAGAAATTACTCATATATGAGTTGAGCGAGATCTGATTGGTGATCATACTGCTCAGCTGGTACTCCGTCAGGAATCGAAACGTAAAGGGAAAGACGAGAAGATAACCGACGAAACAACCCAGAAAAAACATCACCGTCCCGAAGAAGAAGGCAAAACCCACACTTTTGCGTTCACTGACGAAGAGCGCCGGCTGCACAAAGTGCCAGATCTCAAAAACCAGGTAGGGAAACATCAGCACCAGAGCAAACCAGAACGACGTGCTGATGTGCGTCATGAATTGCGACGCTACGTTGATATTGATAATCTCTACCGAATAGGAGTCGTCGCTGAAGTCCGGGAAAAGAGGGCTGATCTCCCCGAGTCGTGAAAGCCAGCGATACAACGGAAAATCCGAGGTTGTGGGAGCCAACACGAAATGCTCGAACAGGTAGGGCATGCAACAAAAGCAGACAACCATGAACACGAGCAATACCCCGACCGCACGTACCAATGCCCAGCGAAGGTTCTCGAGATGTCCCCAGAATGACATCATTTGGGGATCTTCGAGTTGTTTGTCTTCCATGTTTCGAAGAGGTTTGATTCCAAAGAGACATCCGGCTACCCACAGATAACCGGATGTCTCCGAAGGCTAAAATTTAGATTCAGTGTTTGTACGACTCCTTGACAAACGGTGCGCGACGAAGATAGTCAATACATTCGTTGACACTCCGCAACATGTCGTTGTAGCTCGAGGCCTCGATCTCAACGATGATGTTTTCAACTCCTGCCGTTGCAGCATTGTTGAAGATTGCGTCGTAACCTACCATACCGCTCTGTCCGATCTCTCGACGATCCTTGATGTGGAGCAGACGGAAACGGCCCGGATACTTGTTGAAGTAATCAACAGGGCTGGCCTGGCCCATCACGGCCCAATAGACATCCATCTCGAAAAAGACCTTGTCGGCATCCGTATGTTCGAGCATGTAGTCGTAAACGACCTGATCCTCGATCTTGCGGAACTCGCCCGAGTGGTTATGATAGCCGAATTTCAACCCGGCAGCATTGCAACGGGCTCCAACCTCATTGAAATATTGACAGTAGGTCTGCAAATCCTTCAGATTGTCGATATTCCGCATCGAGGGGGCGACAATATACTTCATGCCAGCCTCCTTATGGGCGGCAATACAGGCATCCCACCATTCGAGAGCCCGGGAAAAATCGCCCTTCTGCAACTCTTCATCCGAAAGATTGGTTGTGCAATGCGAAGACAGTACCTCGAGGCCTGCAGCCTCCACATCCTTGCGGAACTGGGCCGGCGTCTGTCCGTAGAGCTTCCCATCGCCGTAGCTGGCGGCTTCAATCGACGTATAGCCCATATCGGCCAACTTCTTCAGCACCTCGTTGTAGTCCTGTTGGTTTTGACCGAAGACTCCGATCAGATCACGAACCGAATACAACTGAATGCCGATCTCCTTGCGCGGCAGTTGCCCCTCGTCGGTAGAGGCCGCGCCACAAGAGCTCAAACCTCCGCCAACGAGCAGCATGCAGATTGCCAGAAACTGCTTTTTCATCTGAAATCCCATACTTAATCAAGAACCTTGATACGGATATTACGGAACCAGACATCATCGCCATGATCCTGCATACCGATATATCCCTCGTGATTCTCGCCTCCGCAATTGTTAAGCAGTTCGAAGGCCAAGGGCCACTTCTCCTCGCTGAACTTGCTCTTCTGGAGCATGTCGGTCCACTGGGGAGTCCAGAGATGGTACTCCAGAACATTGGTGTCATTCTGACCATGAACGACCGTACCTTTGTAGACCATGATCTTGGCCTTGTTCCACTCGCCGAAGGGCTTGGCGTTCTGAGGTACGGCAGGGATCATATCATAGAGCGACGCGGCCTTGCGGTTGCCGTCGACGCCCAGTTTGGCATCGGGATGGTTCTCGTTGTCAAGCACCTGATACTCCGGGCACGAAATGTAGATCGGCTCGATACGCTGCTCGCCCTTGTCATTGGTTGTGGCGATCTCCTGAGCCAGGTAGAAGAGACCCGAGTTGCCGCCTTTGGACACCTTCCACTCCAGTTCGAGTTCGAAGTTCTTGAATTTGTGCGCAAAGATCAGGTCGCCGCCTTCGCTCGTCTGAGCCTCTCCGCCGCCGGAACCGTTGAACTTGATGGCTCCATTGTCAATCGTCCAGCGCGACGGAACGTTGTCCTTGCCATAGCCGCGCCATCCGTTGAAGGTCTTGCCGTCGAAAATCACATAGTAGCCGTCCTTGTCCTTCGGGAAGGTGGAAAGGTCTACCTGCTCCTTTTCGATAACCATATATGCGGGAACCGATCTCGTTTCAGCTGTGGCTGCATCCTTTTCTGCGGTCTTGGCTTTCTTCCCGCTCTGTCCTCCGCAGGCTACAAGCGCCGCGGAGAGAACAATGCACATAGACGATAATACTCTCATTTTCATGGGTCTGTTAATTTTAAGGTTTGAGTTTCGATGTCGGATTAACGGGGCATGTCGGGCAGTTTCCAACCATCACGGTAGGTGTGCTTGATCAGCTCCTGAGCAAATTGCTGTGCATTGACGGGGTCGGTCCACGTCTTGTCGAAGGTCGGATGTCCGTCCTTGATATGGAAACCGTCCTTGATCACCGTACGGATCGTCACGTCGTCGGGAATGTTCGTGAAGCGCATGTTTTCACCATCCCACTCCAGTTCACGGTTGAGGCTCTGCAAACGTACGGCCAGAACGCCCATAACCACCATTTCGTTGAACGGTCCCGCCTCGCTGAAGTCCGAAGCCGACGGAATACGATCCTCGGGATCCTCCTTGCAGGCACGCACCCAGTCCATCTGATGCGACTCGGTGATTTCTCGAAGCACCTTCGGAGCATTGGGCACACGGCCCGAAACCAAATAGGGATCCACTCCGTAACAACCGCAAATGAGCGTATCTTTCGTACCGTAGAAGATCACACCGCCACCGCTCATGTTGAGATCCTTGCCGGCGGGAAGTCCTGCAGGACGCTCCGGAAGCAGACCGCCGTCATACCAATGCACCTCGACTTCGGGCATGGCAACCTTCGGCATGTTGTCTCGGGCCGGGAAGATGAACTTCACGCGCTGAGCCACGGGTGCCGACTCGGAGAGCAACAGCGTCGAACTGCCCTGGACCTTGGTCGGGTATCCGAGTTTCAGAGCCTTGAATACCGGGTGGAGGATGTGGCAGGCCATGTCACCCAGAGCTCCGGTTCCGAAGTCCCACCATCCGCGGAAGTTCCACGGCGTATAGATCGAATTGTAGGGGCGCCAGGGGGCCGGACCGATAAAGGCATCCCAGTTCATGGTCTTCGGAACACGCATGTCGTTCTCCGGACGCGAGAGGCCCTGCGGCCAGATGGGTCGGTCGGTGAAGGTCTCGACCTTGCGAACCTCGCCGATCTCTCCGTTCCAGATCCATTCGCAGATCTTGCGAACGCCTTCGCCCGAAGCGCCCTGGTTACCCATCTGTGTGGCAACCTTGTATTTGGCTGCGAGTTTGGTCAGCAATCGCGATTCATAGACGGTATGCGTCAAGGGTTTCTCCACATAGACGTGCTTGCCTGCGGTGATGGCGTCGGCGGCGATGATCGCATGCGTGTGATCCGCCGTAGCTACCATGACGGCATCAGCCGACTTGAGCAGTTCGTCATACATCTTCCGGTAGTCGTTGTACTTCTTGGCGGCGGGATAGCGCTTGAAGACATGATCGGCATACGACCAGTCCACGTCGCACAGACCGATGATATTCTGGCTCTCAAGGCCCTGAAGCACGGCGGCGCCGCGTCCTCCGATACCTACGCCCAGAATGTTGAGTTTGTCACTGGGTGCCGTGTGACCGAACTTCTTACCCAGGACCGTGTTGGGGACAACCGCCAGACCGAGGGCGGCGGCAGCTCCTGTTTTCAGGAACTTTCTTCTTGACATTTCGTTTGCCATGGTAATCGCGATATTTAAGGTTTGGTGTAGTTGTCAGTCTGAAACTGATTAAGATCGGGAGAGTTATTGTTTGGGGGTCGGTTTGGTATCCTGGTCGGAGTTTTCAATATCCCGCTCGATATTGTTCACGCCGTCCTTGAAGCTGCGGACACCTTTGCCGATTCCTTTCATCAACTCGGGGATCTTCTTGCCGCCGAAGAGCAGCAGAACGATAAGGGCGATGACAATGATCTCACCGGCTCCGATATTGCCGAGGAATAAGAAGTGATTCATCTTGGTCTGCTTTTTAGAGTAAGTGTGACGTTCGGTTCAAAATGCTTTCAAATGTACAAAAATATTGCGTAAAAATACGCTTTTCGGGCTACAGATTCACTTCTGAACGTTTTTTAAACTTAATCGGCAGAAGTCTTCAGGAATGCTCTCCTCCGAAGTCCCGCCAGGCCCGAGATTGCCGGAATCAGTTACGTTTATGCAACAGTCCGTATCCGTTGGTCATCGTCCGGCGACGTTCGCGAATCGCATCCAGTTCTTCAAGGGTCCCGATCGCCGGCATGTCATGATTGCGGGCATCCTCAAGGAAACGCCACGCATATTCCGAGGCAATGGCGGCATCGCGGAACTGAGGCAGGTGTCGGTCACGGACTCCGGTTTCGAGCGATTCGGCAAAGCGCCGGCACAGAACGTCGATATTCTTGCCGCCATAGGGTTTCTCGATCCGCAAGGTCTGGGTAACTCCATGCAGTTCAACGACCGCCGTCTTGAAGTCGTGTGTCATCCGGGCAATACCCTTCGACCCGATAATATCTATATAGGAATTATGTGTCTGATCTTTGGCCAACTGTCCGTATACATGACCCTGGGTGATATCGAAGACCACGCCGTTATCAAACGTCCCGTGACACTGCAGCCACCAGGGGTCCTTGTAATTCCACATCCGCAGGGCCTGGGCGTGCCACGTCCGGAACTCCGAACCGGCGTACCAGCGGGCGATATCCACATAGTGCATGCCACAGTCGTGGAAAGCCGGACCTTCGTACTCGTGCCCTTCGCCGGGAGCAAGGCCCGGAGTCATGTGGCAGACTCGGATGATGGCCAACTCACCGATCTCGCCCCGGCTGATGAACTCCTTGATGGCCTGATGATACCACGAATTTCTCAGATAAAGGTTGACGGTCGACAGCAGCCGGCTCTTTTCGGCCAACTCCACGACCTTCCATTCGTTGATCTGATTCTCGGCAATGGGTTTCTCGGCGATGACATGCTTCCCGGCGGCAAATGCCTTTTCTATCTGCTCCCGGCGTGAATCGGCCAGGGCAAAGAGCCCGACCACCTGGACTTCCGGATCATCGAAAATCTCCTGCGCCTCGGAGACGATTTTCACCCCCGGAGCCTTTTTCTGCGCATACTTACGGGTTTCGGCCGAAGTGTCGCAAATATAGGCGACCTCCCATTTCGGACTTTTCCGCATCTGCTCAAAATAGAAGCCTCCCATCCTCCCAAAACCGATCAGTCCTACCTTTATAGGGTTCATTGAATTAAATGGTTGATTATCTGGGTTCGTACAAGGAATCACCGTCTGGAGCCGAAAACGGGTCCGATTCCAACCGGATTTTTTCATTTCACAAATATAATAAAAAATCTCAGAAAAGAAAAGCCTTTTTAAAGGCTAGATCCCAAAATCTACAACCCGAACATACCCCATATCGACAGAAAGCGTATCCTGCAAACAGACCGCCTTCTGAAAACACAAGAATCAGGCATATATTTAAGATTCTGTTAAGCAAACAATTAACAGGCAAAAAACAGCATCCGGCGATTCCCATACTCCAGATAGTTACAGGTCAAAAGCTTCGTTTTTTGTTCTCCTTATTTTTCTGTAAATTTATGAAATCCGGACAATCTTCGGAATCCGCATGTCTCAAGCATCTGAAGAGACTGCATCAACAAGTTTTCAGATACCTATATAATATAAGGGCTCATCGGACTTTCAAGCCCCCAAAAGATCCCGGAATAAAGACAGACAGATGTGTGAGGGCCATCGAGCAACAATCAACTCCGTTGTGTACGGAATTCATTCGGCGTGCATCCCACCACCCGTTTGAACATCCGGCTCATATGCTGGGGATACTGAAAACCCAGACCGTAGGCAATCTCACTCATCGACTGCGAGGAGGAGAGCAGCAACTCCTTGGCCCGACCGATCAGTCTGTCCTGAATGTATTCCGATACGGTCTTTCCCGTCTGCTTGCGGATCATGTCTCCGAAATAGTTCGGAGACAGGCACACGCGCTCGGCAAAATACCGGACCGTTGGCAGCCCGATCTGCTGGGGCGCATCACTGTCAAAATAGTCATCCAGCAACCGCTCAAAACGTACGATGATCTCCTTGTTGGAGGCTTCGCGCGTCGTAAACTGTCGCTCGTAAAAGCGCATGCAATAGTCGAGCAGCAACCCGATGTTGGCCGTGATCAGTCGTTGGCTGTGCTTGTCGACAGGACGATCCAACTCCATCTGGATCTTCCGCAGACAGTCCAGCACCGTACTGCGCTCCACCTCCGAAACATGGAGCGCCTCCCGGGTCTCATAGGAGAAAAACGAATACTTCTTCATCTCCTGTCCCAGTGCGGTGCCGCGAACCAGATCCGGATGGAACAGCACCCCGTAGGCCTCGGGCCGCGCATCCTGGAGCATCTCCACCTCGGCAACCTGCCCGGGGGCAAAGCAGACGATCGTCCCTTCATCGTAATCATACGGCTGACGCCCGTAGGTAATGTCGCCGCACTTCGTATTTTTCAGAAAAAGAGCATACACCCCGTAGTTGACCTTGAAATGCCGGGGCCAGGTCGTGGCCTTCGACAAATCGATGACGGAAACCAGCGGATGCAGGGTTTCGAGTCCGAAAAGTTTGTTGTAACGATCGACGCTGTCCAGTTTGATCACTTCCATACCGCAACTATTTTTTATCCGTTATTCATTCCAATCGTGTTTCCCGTCCACAGGCACGCTTTCTCCTCCGGCCCCTTAGATCAGGTTCAGATCCTTGGCGATCCGGCACGCCTCAATGGAGTTTTTCACCTGCAAGCGGTTCAGAATCTCCTGTCGATGCCGGCTGACCGTATTGACGCTGATACACAGCATCTCCGCAATCTCCTTGCTGATGAAGCCCCGGTCTATGAGCTTCAGGATCTCTTTCTCGCGCGAAGACAGAATGCGCGTCTGATTCCGCGTCTCCAACTCCGCCGTATGGCCGTTGAGCGAATTTACGATCAGACTGCCCCCGGGGATCTCGACCGACAACGGACTGTATAGACACAATGCCAGCCGCAACGTCTCCTGCGGCGATACGCTGACGTAGAACATCCGGTGCAGCACCGGAAGATAAACGTTCGTCCGGGTCCGCATGTGAAGCCGGCTCATCAGGTAGTAGTCCGCCCGTCTTTTCCGGGGCTGCCGCTTGACAAAATGGAAGAAGCACAGCTCCTGCAAGTGTTTTCTCGCCAGATCGTCCGGGTGAATGTGGCTGAAGATCTCCTCTTCCCAGATGGAGGTCACACATTCGTCGCGCCGATCCCGGCCAATCCCCAGGGTTCGGGCGAAACCTCCGTAATAGATATGGCTGACGTTGACCTGCAGATCGCTCAAGACGGCAACCGCATTCTCCATGAGCGCATAGTTGAGCGCGACCTCCTTGTACCTGGCCAACAGACCGGAACAGGGCTGTTCGGTCGAGAAATCCTGCCCGGAAAGCTCCCTGTTCAACACCTCTACGATATCCATTTCTCAGCGACAAAATGGTTATTAATAATCATTGTGCTTTATGGGACAATGCCTTACCTTTGCAAAGGTAATTAAAAAGAATGATTATTCATGATCTTTAAGACAATGAAAAAATGGATCATACTGAGCGGACTGATGCTTGCCGCCTCATGGACCGGAAAAGCCCAAACACTGGAGATGATGCAATGGTTCAATGAACCCGAACGTTGGGAAATCAAGGACAACTCGCTTTGGATGGAGGTCACGCCCCAAACCGATTACTGGAGAATCTCCCACTACGGATTCACCGTCGATGATGCACCGTTCCTGTATACGTTGCGCGGCGGAGAGTTCGAAGTCAAGGTGAAGATCTCCGGCGATTACAAGACGCGGTTCGATCAGTCGGGACTGATGCTTCGCATCGACCACGAGAACTACATCAAGACCGGTATCGAATTCGTGGACGGAAAATACAACCTCAGCACCGTCGTCACCCATCATACGAGCGACTGGAGCATCATCCCGCTCGAAAAACCCGTGCCGTTCGTATGGATCAAGGCCGTGAGAAGGCTCGACGCCGTGGAGATCTTCTATTCGTTCGACGACAAGGAATACACCATGATGCGCAATGCCTGGTTACAGGACAACCATCCGGTCATGGTGGGGATCATGGGGGCCTGTCCGGACGGTTCGGGATTCAAGGCCCGCTTCGAGGATTTCTCCATCAAGCACCTCCCCGACCTGCGCCGGGTGCAATGGCTGGAAAAGAACAGCGCCGAAAACGAGTAACACGGATCGAAGGCAGCAATCGCCGGAGAGGCGATCCCGATTCGGAAGCCCACAGCTTCCGGAGACCGCTCCCGAAAGCGACCTGACACGACCCGTCCGAGACCGGAAAAGACCGTATCATCCGAACGATGATACGGTCTTTTCATCTCCGCAATGGACAGGCCGGAAGAGGCTCGAATCCATCGGAAGGGCGTGTCGAACGACAAGGCGTCACCGACAAACCTTGATTCGGGTAGAAACTTCGGTAAATCGGATACGTCCGGGATCCGGAAAATCGGGTAATTTTGTCATGGAAAACTTCAACAACCCTTTAAAACCGGAATCCGTATGACAATAAAAACGATCTTTGCGCTTGTCGCATGGACCATAAACATCACAGCAATCATGGCACAGGAAACAATCAAACAAACGGCCGGACGCGATCAACTGGGTGACTTCGCCCCGAAATTCGCGGAGCTCAATGACGACGTGCTCTTTGGCGAAGTATGGAGCCGTACCGACCGACTCGGTCTGCGGGACCGCAGTCTGGTGACGATCACCTCGCTCATCAGCCAGGGCATCACCGACTCCTCGCTGACCTATCACCTCCAGACGGCCCGGCAGAACGGCATCACACGGAGTGAAATCGCCGAGATCATCACCCATATCAGCTTCTATGCCGGCTGGCCCAAGGCCTGGGCCGCCTTCCGCCTGGCCAAGGAGGTCTGGGCGGAGGATACGACCGGCGAGGATGCCAAAGCCGCCTTCCAGCGCAAGATGATCTTCCCGATCGGCGAACCCAATACGGCCTATGCCCGATATTTCATCGGCAACAGCTATCTGGCCCCCATCTCGCGGGAACAGGTCTCCGTTTCGAATGTCACCTTCGAGCCGGGATGCCGCAACAACTGGCACATTCACCGGGCCAAGAGCGGCGGCGGACAGATGCTGATCGGCGTAGCCGGCCGGGGCTGGTACCAGGAAGAGGGGAAACCGGCCGTGGAGATCCTCCCCGGCACGGTCATCCACATTCCCGCAAACGTCAAGCACTGGCACGGAGCCGCCGCCGACAACTGGTTTGCCCATTTGGCTTTCGAGATTCCAGGCGAGGAGTGCTCCAACGAATGGCTGGAACCCGTCTCGGAGGAGGCATACCTCGGATTGGAGCAGGCAACTCACAACCGTTAAAGAGTCCGGTTCGTCGATCCCGGCGGAGAGTCTTTCAGCATGCTGGAGATGGAATCTTTGACCATCCATACGGTCTCTCGCTGCAACCGGTTTTTCGCCACGGAAACCCGCCATCCTCTGGTCAGCGTGATCCGGCTGTCCGAAGGTGCCGACATCCCGGAATCGGTACGATTCGGATTCTACACCCTGTGGCTGAAGGAGTGGACCGGAGGGATCTGCCCCTCCTGTTTCGGGCAAAAGGCCTGCGACTTCAACGACGGGACACTCATTCCCCTGCAACCCGGGCGTCCGGCCGTGCCGGAATTGTCGAAGGATTCGAATGGAACGGGACGTCTGCTCTGCTTCCAGGCCTCGGTCTTCGACCCGCTGACGCTCCGGAAAGGGTCTGACAATTATTCGTTCTTCCGGTACCGGCCGGAAGAGAGCCTGCATCTCTCCCGGCGTGAGCGGGAGATTCTGGAGCGGGAGATGGACGGAATCGAGATGGAGCTCAACTGGGGAGTCGACGAATGCAGCCGAACGATCCTCGCCCAAAGGATCAGGCTGACGCTGGATTATGCGCTTCGTTTCTATCGGCAGCAGTTCATCCTGCGACACGCCGAGAATCAGGAGCTGGTGAACCGGACGGATCTCGAACTGGAGGCTTTCTTCCGCTCGGGCAGGGCCCGATCCGTGCAAATTCCCGCAGCCAAAGAGTTTGCCGGGCTATTCGGCTGTTCCGAGGCGTATTTCAACGACCTGCTCAAACAGGAGACCGGGAAGAGAACTCCGGACTACGTGCAGTGCAAGCGCATCGCTTTTGCCCGAGAGTTGCTGAGGCAGGGGAGAAGTTCCGTCGAGGAGGTGGCCGCACAACTCGGATTCCGCGGTGATCCGGCCTTCTGCGCGCTTTTCAGAAGACTCGCGGAGATGCCCCCGCAAGGCTCCTTCCGACAATCCGACGCCCACCCGTTGAATTGATTCTCCGACTCCCGAAAGACCGGGCAGAACCGGCAAGACCTGCTGACGGTCTTGCCGGTTCTGCCATTGACGGCCGCCGGAATCTTCGGCATTCTCCGGAAGCCGCCGTCCGGGATCCGTCACCGGTTGCCGAGCCGGATCTTTTCGTGGTAGAAGTAGTTGACCACGACGGGATGTCCCTTTTCCGAGCGGCCGTACGGCAGGTCATTTACCCGATACGGGAGGTCGTGCGCAGCGGCATAGGCGGACATCTGCTGCTCGAGGGCCTGCCAGTAGTCCGTCCGGCGGCGGTTGTAGATCTCTTCGTACAAAGGCACCAGTTCGGGGTGTTTTTCGCGGATGTAGGCCAGGATCGTCGTCTTGAACGACCCGCGCAGGTTGAGATTCTCGAGCCAGATGAGGTCGGCAAACTCCCGGACCCGCTCGATGATCGCCTTCGGATCGGTAATGCCCGGGAAGATCGGCGAGACGAAGCAGACGGTACGGATGCCCGCCTCGTAGACCTGCCGCATGGCTGCGAGCCGCCGCTCGATGCTCACCGCACGGTCCATGCCAGCGCGGAAGGCCTCGTCCAGCGTGTTGACCGACCACGACACCGTCACGCGCGGAAACTCCCGCAGCAGATCCAGATCGCGCAGCACAAGGTCCGACTTGGTACAGATCATAATCTCGGCCGTTGTGCCGCGCAGCTCCTCA
>CALUKK010000069.1 GCA_944321205.1 uncultured Alistipes sp. | reverse complement strand
GATAGTTGTTGATTTTCAATTTTTTTCCAGATATCGTCACGGCATCTCTACCCTTTGTTATCCCCCATCGGATTCCGCCTTCCGAAATGGGCAAACCTCGGACTTCCCGCTAAAAGCAACAAGCCGGACCTGAAATGCCCGGCATGTTTGTTACCCTGTCCATGATCATGTCCGGGGAGGCGGATCTCCCGGCTGCGGTGATTTTGTCCGGTACGGATAAAATGATAACTTTGTAAGAATCATGAGCGGCAATATCGACATATGGATCGTCTTCGGAGGGCTGTGCCTGATGATGGGAATGCTGATCGCCGACAGGCTGCGTCCGGGTTTCGTGCTGTTCTCGGGTGTGGTGCTCTTCATGTGTACGGGCATCCTCACCCCGCAGGAGGCCCTGGCCGGGTTCGGCAACGAGGGCATGATCACGGTGGGGCTGCTGTTTCTGGTCAGTGAAGGGGTGCGTCGCAGCGATGCCCTGGGGCATCTGGTCAAGTGGCTGCTGCCCGTTCGCCGCGGCATGACGGTAAGAAAGGGTTATTTGCGCATGTTGCCGACGATTGCGGCCGTTTCGGCCTTTCTGAACAATACGCCCGTTGTGGTGGTCTTCATCCCGATCATCAAGCAATGGGCACGCAAATCCGGTCTTGCCATCCGCAAATTCCTCATACCGTTGTCGTATGCGGCGATTCTGGGCGGCATGTGCACGCTGATCGGCACGTCGACCAACCTGGTTGTGCACGGCATGATGCTCGACGAGGGCTTCGCGGGTTTCTCGATGTTCGAACTGGGCAAGGTTGGAGTCTGCATTGCCCTTGCGGGGCTTCTGTACATGCTGTTGTTGGGGGATCGGCGCCTCCCCGATGATTCGGCGCTGGAGGAGCCGCTTCGGATCGAACCGTCGGACCGTTCCGTTGAAGCCGTGTTGGGCCCCCGTTTCCCGGGTATCAACCGTACGTTCGAAGAGTTTGACTTCAAGAGCCGCTACGGCGCCGAAATCCGGGCTGTACGCCGGGGCGGCGAGGAGTTGAACGATTTGAATACGATCGTTTTCCGGGTCGGGGACACCCTGGTGCTCGATACCGACGGCACGTTCGTCGAGACGTGGGGTGATTCGCGGGTCTTTCTGATGCTGAGCAACGGCTCGGAGCATCGTCCCTCGTCGCCGCGCTGGAAGAAGTGGCTCTCCCTTGCGCTGCTTGTCGTGATGATCGGCGGGGCTACGTTCGGCAGCATGCCCTTCATGGCGGATCTGGTGCCGGGTCTGCAACTTGACATGTTCTTCTGGGTCTGCGTGGTGGCGGTTCTGATGGCGCTGTTCAACATCTTTCCGGCCAAGAAGTATACGAAATTCATCTCGTGGGACATCCTCGTGACGATCGCCTCGGCGCTGGCCATCAGCCGGGCGATGGTGAATTCGGGCCTTGCCGACTGGATTGCCGCCAGATTGACCGGACTGTCGGCCATAGCCTCACCGTGGGCCGTGCTGGCCGTTCTCTACATCACGACGAACCTCATCACGGAGTTCATCACCAACAATGCGGCTGCGGCCTTTGCCTTTCCCGTGGCGCTCTCCGCGGCGACGCATCTGGGGGTGGATCCGATGCCCTTTTTCGTGGCGATCTGCATTGCGGCGTCGTGCAGTTTCTCCTCGCCGATCGGCTATCAGACCAACATGATCGTCCAGGGAATCGGCAATTACCGTTTCGGGGACTTCGTGCGCATAGGTTTGCCGCTCAATATCATCGCCTTTTTGCTGTCGATGCTTCTCATTCCGCTGATCTGGCCCTTCGAGCCGATCGGCTGAATGCAAAAAAGATTTTTATGGAAAACATTCATCCGATATTCGACCGTATGGAGTCCCGCGCCGAGAAGGAGCGCCTGTTGGGACACCGTGGTGCGGTCGTCTGGTTCACGGGTCTCTCGGGCTCGGGGAAGAGTACGCTGGCCATAGCCCTCGAACGCGAACTCTCGGCCCGGCACGTGCTGTGCCGGATTCTGGACGGGGACAACGTCCGTTGCGGCATCAATGCCGGATTGGGCTTCTCGGAGGCCGACCGCCGGGAGAATATCCGACGTGTGGCCGAGGTCTGCCGACTCTTTGTCGACACGGGCATTGTGGTGCTGGCCTGTTTCGTGAGTCCGACGCGGGAGTTGCGCCGTCTGGCCGCCGAAATCATCGGGGCGGCAGATTTCATTGAAATATATGTCGCCACGCCTCTTGCCGAGTGCGAGCGTCGTGACGTGAAGGGGCTCTACGCCAAGGCGCGGCGGGGCGAGATCCGCGACTTTACGGGCATCTCGGCACCTTTCGAGGAGCCCGAGTCCCCCAACCTGCGCCTCGATACGACGGGCCGGACGGTCGAGGCGAGTGTTGACCGGATCCTGCAGGCGATCCTGCCGCGGCTCTCGGTCCCGGAAAAGAACGATAGAGAATTGAATCCAAAGATATGAAAGAGTATCAGTTGAGCCATTTGAAGACGCTCGAAACCGAAGCCATACACATCATCCGGGAGGTTGCGGCCGAATTCCGCAATCCGGTGATGCTCTACTCCATCGGCAAGGACTCATCGGTGATGGTCCGTCTGGCCGAGAAGGCCTTTTATCCGGGGAAGGTGCCTTTCCCGTTGATGCACATCGATTCGAAGTGGAAGTTCCACGAGATGATCGAATTCCGGGATGCCTACGCCAAGAAGTACAACTGGAACCTGATCGTCGAGTACAACCGGGAGGCCTATGAGGCGGGCGTGGGACCCTTCACCCACGGAAGTCGCGTGCATACGGATCTGATGAAGACGCAGGCGCTGCTTATGGCCCTGAAGAAGTACGGTTTCGATGCGGCGTTCGGCGGGGCGCGGCGCGACGAGGAGAAGAGCCGGGCCAAGGAGCGGATCTTCTCGTTCCGCAACGAGTTCCAGCAGTGGGATCCCAAGAACCAGCGTCCCGAGTTGTGGGACATCTACAATACGCGTGTACACGAGGGGGAGAGCATCCGGGTCTTTCCGTTGTCCAACTGGACGGAGCTCGACGTCTGGCAATATATCCGGCAGGAGAAGATTCCGATCGTTCCGCTCTACTTTGCCAAGGAGCGCCCGGTGGTCGAGGTGAACGGCAACCTGATCATGGTTGACGACGACCGCATGCCCGAGGAGCTTCGGCGCCGGGCGCAGATGCGCAAGGTGCGCTTCCGCAC
>CALUKK010000068.1 GCA_944321205.1 uncultured Alistipes sp. | reverse complement strand
GGCGCATCTACGACTATGCCCTCGCGCATGATTTCCGGTTCCTGAGTTACGGCGATTCGTCGGTACTCATGCGGTAGTGACGCGGGGCGGCGGTCAGAAATCGTATCCGATACCGATCGAGATACTGCGGTTGCGCAGTGCCGAGATGCCCGAGGGCAGCAGGGGTGTCGTCGTCTCCCGGCGCAGCAGGTTGCTGCATCCGGCGTCGTATCCGGCATGGAGTGAGATCCTGTGGAACGACACTTCGACTCCGGCGCGTACGTTCAGATCGCTGCGGCGGAGGAAGCCCTCCTGACCGAACAGTTCGGCCCACCCTTCGGGCGTGTGGGCCATGCCGCCGATCCCTACGCCGTATGCGACTCCGGCAAAGGGCCGGAAGCGCACCTGTTCTCCGAACCGGAACCGATAGGTGAGCATTACCGGAATCTGCAGATACATCGGGCGGAACGAACTCGCTTCGTAACGGCCTCCGCGGCTTGAAAAGTGAACGCCCGTCTCCACATAAAGCGGTAAGGCGTGCCACAGCAGCACCTGATCCGAGACGCCGAGACGGAATCCGATACGCGTGTTGGTCGTCCCGTATACGGTCTCGCCCCAGGCCCGGATGTAGCCGATCTCAACTCCGGCCCGAACTCCCAGAATGTTCTTTTCGGGACTTTGTGCCCTCAGCGTGAGGAGCGACAGCAGTGCATACAGCAGCAAAGATGCTTTTTTCATCAATAAAGGTAACGATTGCGTTCGGGGCCCGGACTCGCCCGAACCGGCCGCAGAAGCCGGCCGGATCCGTCGGATCCCGAAGGCCAAAGATAGCGGATTTGATCATCATATGCAATGACTCCGGTTGTCGGGTGTTCTTTTCTGCGATGCGGCCTCGTCTGTTCCGGAGCGTGTTGTCGGTGCATGTGTCCGGGACTTTCTCTTGCCGGGGGATCCTTCGGAACGACCTTTGCATCGCCGTTGAGGGGTCGGAATCACAAATCCCGCTCTTGGGCCGTGAAAAAATTAACAACAATAAAACACCTTTTCACAATTATTTTGTACCTTTGCGGTGCCATTGAAGGAAACGTATTTTCAAGTACATAACATTCAAATCATTACAGCTATGCAGATTGTAGAGATTCATGCAAGAGAGATCCTCGACTCGCGAGGCAATCCGACCGTAGAGGTCGAAGTTCGTACCGTATCCGGTGCTTTCGGACGTGCTGCCGTTCCGAGCGGCGCCTCGACGGGTGAGAATGAGGCTCTGGAGCTGCGCGACGGCGACAAGAGCCGTTATCTGGGCAAGGGCGTTCTCAACGCTGTCAAGAATGTCAACGAGGTGATCGCTCCGGCCATCATCGGCATGAACGTCTCCGATCAGGTCGGCATCGACAAGGCCATGATCGCTCTGGACGGCACGCCGACGAAGTCGAAGCTCGGTGCCAATGCCATTCTGGGTGTTTCGCTGGCCGTAGCCCGTGCTGCTGCCGACTACTTCGGAATGCCCCTCTACCGCTATATCGGTGGTGCCAACGCCAAGACGCTGCCCGTTCCGATGATGAACATCATCAACGGCGGTTCGCACTCCGACGCTCCGATCGCTTTCCAGGAGTTCATGATCCGTCCCGTAGGCGCACCTTCGCTCAAGGAGGGTGTCCGCATGGGTGCCGAGGTCTTCCACAACCTCAAGAAGGTGCTCCACGAGCGCGGACTGTCGACGGCCGTAGGTGACGAGGGTGGCTTCGCTCCCGCACTCAACGGTACGGAGGATGCATTGGAGTCGATCATCAAGGCCATCGAGAAGGCCGGCTACGTTCCCGGGAAGGACGTCATGATCGGTATGGACTGCGCTTCGTCGGAGTTCTATAAGGATGGTATCTACGACTACACGATCTTCGAGGGTGAGAAGGGTGCAAAACGCACCTCGAAGGAGCAGGTCGAGTACCTGAAGGGTCTGGTTGCCAAATACCCCATCGACTCGATCGAGGACGGTATGTCGGAGAACGACTGGTAAGGCTGGCAGCTGCTGACGGCCGAACTGGGCGGCACGTGCCAGCTCGTTGGTGACGACCTCTTCGTAACGAACGTCAACTTCCTGAAGAAGGGTATCGAGATGGGCTGCGCCAACTCGATCCTGATCAAGGTGAACCAGATCGGTTCGCTGACCGAGACGCTCGATGCCATCGAGATGGCTCACCGCGCCGGCTACACGACGGTAACGTCGCACCGTTCGGGTGAGACCGAGGATTCGACGATCGCCGATATCGCCGTGGCTACGAACTCGGGCCAGATCAAGACCGGTTCGATGTCGCGTTCGGATCGTATGGCCAAGTACAACCAACTGCTCCGGATCGAGGAGGAGCTCGGCGACGAGGCTATCTACGGCTACAAGAAGGTTTACCGCAAGTAATCCGACCCAGGACGGGGCGTCTTCTCCTGCGGGAGACAGGCGCTGCCTCTTGAAAGAGCAGGCGGGAGAATGGCAACATTCTCCCGCCTTTTTTCTCTGGGCGAGTGGTGTCGGGTGAAACCCGGGCTGCGGGCGTGAACGCCGGGTCGGAAGCAATTGAAGCGGAGGCTGTGAATGAGGGGGTATGGAGAGATGGTGGATCCTAAGTCGGGAAAGGAGGCTTTGCAAATGAAGTCTTAGCAAACGAAAAAAGGACCTCTTCGAAAAGAAGCCCTTGCGGGTGGAAGAAGGGGCTCGAACCTATGATTATTTACCTCTATATATCAATGTGTTGTAGCTGATTCTCCGTTGTCGGGTCACTGGTTTGTTAGGGCCATTTTACGTTCCAATACTTTCCC
>CALUKK010000067.1 GCA_944321205.1 uncultured Alistipes sp. | reverse complement strand
TTCCAGATCGAGGTGCCGCCGTTGCCGCTGCTGTTCCCGACCTCGAACTTGCCGATGTCGGCGGCAAGCCAGTTGACGTTGTTCACATAGATGGCCTCGGCGCTGTTGTACAACGAGGCGAATTCATCGGAGATGGCTCCGATATGCGTACGCCCGTTCTTGCATTTGTTGAATCCGTAGAAGTTCTCCAGATAGGTGTAGGCCTGATCCAGAAAGCCGCGCGCACTCTCGTAATTCTTATAGATGTCGCTGTCCGTCAGTCCCAGATCCGGCGATTTGTCGAGAAACTGCTCGCACGACGTCACCGTCCCGGCAAATACGCCCAACAGCAGATATATGATGATTCGTTTCATATTTCAATCCTTGTTTAATGTTAGAACGACAGTCGTGCTCCGATGTTGAACCGACGGACAATCGGATAGACCGACATGCCCGAAGTCTCGGGATCCCGACGCTTGTCGATACCCGAAAGGGTGAAGAGGTTGCTCCCGTTCACGTACACCTGACAACGGCTCAGTCCGACCTTCTGCACGATCCGTTTGGGTAACGTATAGTTGACCTCCAGATTCTTCAACCGCAGATACGAATGGTCGACATACGTATAGGTGCTCTGTACACTGTTGTAGTTGTTGGTCAGATGGACCGACGGCCGGACAACCGACGTCGAGGACGCATCGGCCGGAGTCCAGCGGTCGAGCGTGTTGGGCTGCGCCTTGACGATCATGTTGGGAAAATCCCACAACAGATTGCCGATCTGCTCCTTGTAGACGCCCGTCGCCGCGTAGAAGAACAGGTTGACCCCAATCCCCTTGTAGTTGAATCCCAGCGTCAGACCGTAAGTCGTCTGCGGATAGTTCAGGTGGGCAATGGGAGCCTGGTCCTTGGAATCGATCACACCGTCGGCGTTATAGTCCACGTAGGCAAGGTCGCCCGGAACCAACTGGTTCTGAAGTCCGTTGTTGATGCCGCTGGTCGTATAGTTGAAGATATCGTCGATCGACGACAGGTTGCCCGTAACCAGATATTTGTTCACATAACCGATCGGTTTGCCGGCTGCCTTCAGATAGTCGTCGAGTTTCTGCGGATCATCCTTGAAGACGATCCGGTTCTCGCTCGATGAAACATTGAACTTGACAAAGTAGTTGAAATCCTGACCGATGCGGTCATTCCACGAAAGGTCGAACTCGAAACCGTGGTTTTTGGTCTCGCCGATGTTCACCGAAGGCAGGCCGACTCCGATCCACGGCGCAATCGTCTGACGCGTCATCAGAATGCCGCTGCGCTGCTCGTCGAAAAGATCCAGCGTAAAGCTCAGCTTGCCCCAGAACGACATCTCAAGACCCAGGTTCTGCTTGACGGAGGTCTCCCACGTCGCATCCTCATAAGCCAGGGCGCCCTCCTGATAGAGCGGACCGAAGGCGATGTCGCTGTAACGTCCGAACGTCGCGGAGCCGCTCGACGTATAGGTCTGCACATAGTTGAAGGCATTGGAGCCCTTGTCGCTGCCGACACGTCCCCACGAATAGCGCAGTTTCATGTTCGTCAGCCACTTCCCCACGGCCTGCTTCACAACGGGCTCCTCCGAAACCCGCCATCCCACCGAGAACGACGGGAAGAATCCGAACCGCTTGCCCGGAGCGAACTTCTCGGAGCCCGTATAGGCGGCATTCACCTCGGCAAGATAACGCTCCTTCCAGTTATAGGTGACACGTCCCACCCAGTCCTCCTCGTACGACGGAAAATCGGCTCCCGTCTGGGTCACTTTGCGGTTGAACAGCGCCAGGGCCGTCACGTTGTGGCCGTTGAAGTCCCGTGCGTAATTCAACGCAAATTCGTAATAAAGTTTGTTACCATAGCTCTGGAAGTTGTCGTAGCTGGCCGCCGTCGGCAGCTCCTCTTCGGTCTGCCAGTCCGGAAAACGGATCTCATTCACTATCGGGTAGGAAATCGAACCGTCTTCGTTGACGATCGGTTGGGAATAATCGTATTCCCGATAGTAGCGGATTGTTCCCTGACTGGAGGCCTCCGCATCGTTGACCCCGTAAATGCCGCCCCGGAAGATCTTGGACTGCCGGTTGGCGTACGACGTATAGGACAACGAGGCCTTCACCGAAAGACCTTTGGTGACTATGTCCAGATTCTGGTTGAGAATCACGTCGTAGAAACCCTGGAAACTCGTATACTTGCGTTGTCCCTGCTTGTTCATCTGGGCCTTGATGTTGCCCTCGCCCTGATCGTCCGAACCCCACGCTCCATCCGAATACTGGATCGGGAACATGTTGGTCTGACTCTTGAAGAACGGATCGAAAACATAGCTGTCGCCGCTGTCCGCATCCCGATAACCGGGCTGGTTGCGATAACCCATCTTCCCGGCAATGTTGACCGACAGCTTCGTCGACTTGGTGATCATGAAATCGAAATTCGTACGCCAGTTATACCGCTTGTAATAAAACCGGGGATCGAAATCATCCTGCTTCTCGATATTATAGATATCTCCGTCGTTCATGTAACCCAGCGAGGCAAAATAGGACATGCGCTCCGTACCTCCCGAGATGTTCACGTTGTAGGTCTGCGAAAATCCGAAATCCTTGACCATCTCGTCCCACCAGTCGATCTCGGGGAAATAGTCGTTGTAGGGACCGTAATTCCCCGTGGCATAGGCCTGCTCCCAGGCCGCAATCGTCGACTCGGGAATGAGCTTCTCCCAAACCCCGTCGTTGGCCACAGCCTCGTTGTACATCTTCATCGAGGTGACATAATCCGCAAAGTCTATGTCGACGGTCGGCACCTTGAATCCGAAGTTCGCAGAAAAGTTCACCTGCGGAGCACTCTTCTTGCCCCGCTTGGTCGTCAGCAGAATGACGCCGTTGGCTCCCTTCACACCATATACGGCCGTGGCCGAGGCATCCTTGAGCACCGAAATCGAGGCGATTTCGTTGATGTCCACATCGTTGAAGTTCCGCTCGATACCGTCGACCAGCACCAGCGGCGAAGCATCTCCCCACGTCGCCTTGCCGCGAATGAACAGCGACGCGGCATCATCGCCGGGTTTCGACGACGAATTGATGGCTATCACGCCCGGAATCTGTCCCTGCAAAGCCTCGGAAACCGTCGTCACGTTACCCGTCTGCAACAGATCCTCGCCATGCATCGTCCCGATGGCCCCGACGCTCGACGCCTTCTTCTGCACGCCGTATCCCACAACCACAACCTCGTCCAGATGTTGCGAATCCTCCGTCATCGCGACCTGGACCTCCGTCATGCGGGGCTTCACCTCAAGACGCGTCTCCTTGTAGCCCAGATAACTGAACACCAGAACATCGTTCGGCGAGACCGTCAGGACAAAACGCCCGTCCATGTCGGTCGACACACCCTTGGTCGAACCCTGGACCACGACACTCACGCCCACAAGCGGCGTATTCCGATTCGTATCGAAAACCTGACCCTTGAGCGAGATCTGCTGTGCAACGCCCAGGTGCGCGACACACAGGGCCCACATCAAAATCAGCCATCGAATAGTCTTTGTATTCATCATATGTTCGTATTTAAGTTGGTTACTTCTCAAAAGCGAATTTCCAGTTTTCGTTGCTGCTCCGGGCCTCCCGCATGATCCGCTTCATCCGCTCGACACGCGCGGGATACAACGCCGAAACCTCCGCGATCTCGTTGGGATCGGCCGTCAGATCATACAGCTCGTAACGCTCCTTGTCGGGTTTGTTGACGTTCAGATGGATCAGCGCCCAACGGTCCTCGATAACGGCCTGTTTACCGCCCTGCTCGTGAAACTCGTAGTAGAGATAATCGTGCTGACGCTGACGGCCCTTGCCCGTCAAGGTCGGAAGATAGGAGATGCCGTCACTCTCCGAAGGGGTCTCCATCCCCAGCAGATCGCAGATCGTCGGCATGAAATCCCAGAACGTCGAAACGTGATACGATACGCTTCCCGGCTGGATGACATCTTTCCAGTAGACGATGAACGGCGTACGGATGCCGCCCTCATAAAGATCCCGCTTCGTACCGCGGAACGGACCGTTGCTGTCGAAGTAACGGGGATCATGACCGCCCTCCTTGTGGGTTCCGTTGTCCGACGTGAAGATGATGATCGTGTTGTCCAGCACCCCCTTCTTCTCCAGAAGATCAACCACGCGCTGCACGTCCCGGTCCAGGCGCGTCACCATGGCGGCAAACGTCGCCCGGGGCTTGGGCTGCGCCCGATAGCCTCCACCCTTGTAGGGTACCTCCTCGAACTTCCCGTCGTAGTCGAACAGCTCCCCCTCGGGAACAACCAGATCCGCATGCGGTATGGTCGGCGTGAGATAGAGGAAAAACGGCTCCGACGCATTGGCTTCGATGAATTGAAGCGCCTTCTCCATGATCAGATCATGCGAGTAGACCTTGCCGCCGAGCATCACCGGCGTGTTGTTCTCGAACAGCTGGGACGGATAATAATTATGTGCATTACCCTGACCGAGGTAGCCGAAGAAGTAATCGAAACCCTGATTGTTGGGATGACCCTCGCCCGAAGGCCCGCCCAGACCCCACTTGCCCACACAGGCCGTCTTGTAATGCTGGCTCTGGAAAAGTTCCCCGAGGGTGATCTCCCCGTCGGCAAGATTCAGATCGTAGTGTCGTCCGTCGTCGGCCACATAGCCCTTGTTGCCCCGGATATAGGCATGTCCCGTGTGTTTGCCCGTCAGCAGGCAGCACCGCGATGGCGCACTGACCGTCGAGCCCGAATAGTGCTGGGTGAATTTCATGCCCTGACGGGCCAGATTGTCCACAGCCGGAGTCTTGATCCGGTCCTGTCCGTAACACCCCAGATCACCGATGCCCAGATCGTCGGCCAGGATGAACACCACATTCGGACGTTGTGCCGTCGGCCGGGCCTGCATCTGGAACGGGATACATGAAACTCCCGTCAGGAAAAGACCCGTCCATTTCAAAGTAAAATTCGGTTTCATAGTTTGATTTTAGGTTTCTTGCTGAATCAAAAATACATCTTATCGGTCGAAGGGACCGGTGGAAATTCAATCAAATATCGGGTAAAAAACCGCCATATCCCTGCAAGCCCATCATTCGAAAACACGCAAACAGATATCAGTCAACAATTTACACGGAAAGCAGTCTGAAATCCGGATTAGCCCGATCCTCGGGCGATCCAGAGCCCCGCCTGCGGAGAGCGGTGAGACCGGGATGAAGCCCGACAAACAAAGGTAACGCGATTCTTCTGCCCGAAGCGGGTAAAATATCTTCATCCTGGACCCAAGAATCATTCATCCGCCCAGAAAAAGCGATGCCCCGGCTACTCCCGAGGCATCGCTTCCGTCAATGCGACCGTTTCTCCTGCAAAACGGTCATCCGACCCTTTCTACATTTGATTTCACGCATCTGAAGAAAGGCATAACGCTGATGTTTCTTCAGTTTTACGGCCCCCACGCCATCCGGACGGAAGGGCTCCACATGATAGAACAGAAAGGCCTTGCGGCGATTCCTGACCCACACGCTCGGATGTCGGGCCTGGCTCCAGTCGAGAGTCCGCCCGGAACTCCCGCTCCGCAGGATCTGACCCAGGTAACGCCAGGTGATCCCGTCCCGCGAAGCGTAGGTCGCCAAACCCCGGTGGGGATCCGTCAACAGGTAGTACCATCCGCGCTGTCGGAAGACATAGACCGCCTCCTGATACGTGAAGCCATGTACCGTGCGGTCGTTCACATCCCCCAGCACATCTCCACGGGGCTCCCAGGTGCAGAGATCCCGACTCTCGGCATAACGGATCGTCTTGCGGCCCTTCGCCCCGGGGTTGTCGATTCCGCCGACATAATACATCCGGAAGGTCCCGTCCGGAAGACGGATGACCGAAGCATCGAGGCAATTCTCCTCGGCGATGGAGATATCCACCCGCTTCCATCCGTCGAGCATCCGGTCGGTCGTCGTTTCGTAATGAACGATACTGCCGCCCGTACCCCACGGAGGCGTGGCGTCCTCCTTGTAGGTCACGAACATGTGGGCCTTGTTCCCGACGATGATTATGCCCGGGGCCCAGAACGTATGCTCGGAATCCGGCAGACCGCCCTGCCCGTCAAAACGGGCATAACCGGCAAAACGCCAGTCGATCAGATTCCGGGAAGTACAGACGCCGATCGGATTGCCGCACGTCGCGGCGATCCCCCGGGCCGGGCGGCGCCCCGTATAAAAGATCATCCACTCCCCGGTGGCGGGATTCCGGACGATCTCCGGATCACACGAACCGCAATAGACCGGATCGGCATAGATCGGAGCCGGAATTTCCGCAGGAACCATCCCCGGCAACGATCCGCACGTCATCGTCAGAAGCAGGCTGCAGGCCCAGACCGGAAATCCGCGTAACATCTCTTCCGGTCGATTTAGCGGTAGATCCGACTCCAGGGCGTAGTCCCGCGCTCCGGGTTCGCAGCCTGTGCATTCAGATACTTCAGACGCCAGTCCACACCGGCGCATTCGAGTTTGAGTTCGGATCGCTTCAGGGTGAACGGCTCCACAAGACCCTGCTCGACGGCATGGGTCAGATCGTTGAGCACAAGCAGCCCTCGGCACCGTTCCGGGAGTGGTTCAGAATCGAAAGCCACTGCTCCTTCCCGAAACGATCCCCCTGCATGGCGCAGAGAATCGCGGCCCGGGAGCGGACGAAACTCCGCTCGTCGGACAACAACGCCCGGGCTTCGATCTGCGGCGTCCGGCCCGCGGAGGTGAACCAGGCCGCACTCGTCAATCCCCACCACCGCAACACGGCATCGTCCGAAGCGATGGCCTGCCGGAGCTGACGCTGCGTGGCCGGCGTATAATCGCCCAGTTGCAGATCGGCAACGGCCACATAAGAGGCTATTTGCCGCCGGTGCGCCTCGCCGAAACGGCTCGGAGAAGCCATCGCCTCCTCCAGAATCACGCACTCGGGAAAGAATTCCAGATCGCATTTGTCGATCATGTACCGATTCAGCGCCTGCCGCATCGAATCCACAACCGGACGCAGGGCCGGATCATCGGCCAGATTGGTCGTCTCGTCCGGATCCCGTTCCAGATCGTAAAGCTCTTCGGGGCCCATCTTCTCGAAAAAGGCCGACTGCTCGTCATTCAATGCTCCGGCGGCATAGAGATCCTTGTACTCGCGGAAAGCAAGCTGCTTGTAGCGATAGAAGGCAAACAGCGAACGCGTATGATATGGAATGTAATTGCGGGCGTAACGGTATTTACCCTGGCGGAGGGTGCGGTTGAAGGCATACAACTCATCAAAGCGGTCGCCGTATCCCACGGCAAAGCGTTCCTGCGGCGAATCGGATTCCCCGAGAAACGGCCGGCCGTCCATCTCGTCGGGAATATCGAGACCGGCCAGGCGCAGAATGGTCGGGGCAAAGTCGACAAACGAAACGATCCGCTCATCGACACTCCCCAGCGGAATGCCCAGTTTGTCCTTCCAGCGGTCCGGAATGTAGACCACGAGCGGAACATGGATCCCGATGTCGTTCGTATAGCCCTTGGTCCCGGGCAAGGATCCGCCGTTGTCGCCGAAATAGAAGATGAAGGTGTTGTCCAGCTCCCCTTCCTGCTCCAGCATGTCGATGAGCCGGCCCAGCTCGGCATCCGAATCGGCTATGCGGTCATAGAAGGTGGCATACGTATATCGTTCCAGTGCGGTCGTCGGCAGGGTGGCGTGAATCCGGACCCGATTCATGTCGTGGCGAGGAACAACGGTCTGCCAGGTCACACTGTCGAACTGGAGTTTCGACTCGTGGGTCAGCATGTTGCTGCGCTGGAAAAAGAAGGGACGGCTCTTGTCGGGGCGGAATCTCCAGCTGTCGAGTTCACCCTTGATCTCGCACCAGGCCTCCTTGTCCAGCACGACGTTGTAGTCCGTCTTCTGCGCATTGCACGTATAGTAGCCCGCCCGTCGGAAATAGGTCGGGAACATCCGAAGCCCCTCGGGCATGACCATGGGTTGCAACCGCCGGTGAAGACTCCCGGCAAGACGCGGAGCATAACACCCCGTGATCAGCGTGGTCCGGGCGGCCGAACTCACCGGTGCATTGCTGTAGGCATTCGTATAACGGACTCCATGGGCCGCAAGCCGTTCGACATTGGGCGTGGCGGCACCCTCGCCGTCGTTGTAGATCGCCATGTAATGGGGCGACAGATCCTCGGTCAGGAACCAGACAATATTGGGCCGCTGCGTCTCCTGGGCACAGGCCGCACCGCAGACAAGCGTCAGTCCGCCCAGCGGCATCACTGTTTTTCGTAACAAATCCATCTTCCTATTCTCGATAATTACAAAAGTGTCGTTCATCCGTTCCGGCAAAGGATCTCCAGTCGAAGCCCATGGCGGCAATACCGGTATGGAGGCTCGTCACGATCTGCCGGGAAGCGAGTCCGGCAATCACCGAAGATCACGGACGATCGGCATATCCGATCGAAACCAGAAAATCGGTCGCCAGCTCCAACGTCCGGAGGCGATCCTCCTCGGCATTGAAGAATCCGTGCTTTTTACCCTCGAAGACATGCAGGTCGCAACGTCCTCCCGCCTGCTGACACCGCTGCTGGAACTTGCGCGAAAGGGCCTCGGTGATGAGCGGATCCTCCGAACCCACGAAAAAGATCGTCGGAACGGGATCCTTGATATTCTCCATCGGCGAAAAGGCCGGGAAATACGCCTTGATACGATCGTAGCCGTAGCCCTGTTCGGAGTTGTCCACAACGGGATTGAACAGCACAAGAGCCGTCGGCCGGCAACTGACCGACAGATCGTCCTGCGGGTCGTCGAAACCCGGGCAGTAACACGTCGCGGCAGCCAGATGACCTCCGGCCGATCCTCCGCCGGCGGCAATGCGGGAGGCGTCCACGTGCAGCCGGTCCGCATTCGCACGGATGTAGCGCACGGCCGACTTGGCATCTGCCAGGCACGTGCGGGGCTCCACGCCGTCGGTCTTCCGGACCCGGTAATCGGCCACGAAGCAGACCATGCCCCGTCGGCTGAGCGCCTCCGCCTGGGGCTCGAACTGGTGAAGGCTGCGCGAATTCCAGCCCCCGCCGAAAAAGAAAACAATCGCCGGACGGCGTGCCTCGGCCGAAAGGTGTTCCGGCGTATAGATCTTGAGGGTCAACTCCCGGGTCGGAGTCTTCTTGTAGACTTCGGTCGTCACCTCCTGAGCCTGCAGCGGGTTCAGCCCCAGAAGCAGCATCAGGGTCATCAGGTAGTTTTTCATGTTCATTCAGGTTGGATTACAGTTTCGTTCCGGAAAACGGAGTTCATATTTTCACATGACAAATGTAAGCAGAAAAGGGACGCTTCAAGGTATAAATTTTCTTCACTTTGGATATAAAAAACGTGCAACAGGCGATTTCCACGTGCCGCAGAGGTCGTCCCACCGGCATGTCGGAGCCACTTTGAACTATTTGTAGGGTCTCTTTGAATGAAAACTCCTCCCTGGGTTTCCTTGTCCCGTTCTAACTTTGTTACCGTAATTCAATCGAGAAACAGAACATCACACTCCATGAAGAATCCCTTATTCCTGTCGGCCCTGCTGCTTGCCTCGCTCCCGGTCTGGGCCTCGGAACCCGAAGCCTGGCAGGACAAAAGCATCTCGGGACTGAACCGCGAAGCGCCGCGGGCCACCTTCTGGTATTACAGCTCCCGGGAGGAGGCGCTCGATCCCGGTTACTACCGTTGCAGCGACAATGTCTCGCTCAACGGAAAATGGAAATTCGCCTTTGCCGAGTCGCCCGCAGAACGGCCGGCAGACTTCTACCGCCCGGAGTATGACGTCTCGCAATGGGACGAAATCGACGTCCCGGGAAGCTGGCCCCTGCAAGGGTACGACAAGCCCGTCTATCTCAACCATCCCTATGAATTCGCACTGAAAAACCCCTATCCGCCCGTTGCCCCGACGCGTTGGAACCCGGTCGGTTCGTACCGTCGCGATTTTGAGATCCCCGAAAGTTGGAAAGATCGCCGGATTGTCGTACATTTCGGTGCCGTCAAGTCCGCCTTCTACGTCTGGGTCAACGGCCGGAAGGTCGGCTATTCACAGGATTCCAAGATGCAGGCAGAATTCGACATCACCCCGTTCGTCAAACCCGGCAACAACACGATCGCCGTCGAGGTATACCGCTTCTCGATAGGCTCCTACCTGGAGTGTCAGGATTTCTGGCGGCTGGCCGGCATCAAACGCGACGTCTGGCTCTACGCAACCCCGAAATCCTATGTCCGGGATATCGACAGCCGCTGCTCGCTGAGCCCCGACTGCCGCAACGGATCCATCCTCGTCGAGACGCTGCTGACCACACAGCTCCACTCGGCCAGGGGTAGCGTCCGGGTGCAGATCCTCGACGGCGGGAGCGTCGTATACGACTCCTCGCAGCCCGTCCGGATGAAAAAGGGCGATACGCAACGACTTCGCTTCGAGGGCTCGATCCCCGACGTGAAGAGCTGGACGGCCGAGACGCCGAATCTCTATACGCTGCTCGTCGAAGCCGACATGCAGGGTGAGCCGAAACGCTACATGGCCACACGCATCGGATTCCGGAACGTGGAGATCCGCGACAAGCAACTCATGGTCAACGGCCGCCCGATCTACGTGCGCGGCGTCAACCGCCACGAGCATCACCCCCGCTACGGACACTACATTCCGCGCGAAACGATGGAACAGGACGTCGCGCTGATGAAACAGTTCAACATCAACGCCGTACGTACGTGCCACTACCCTGCCGACCCCTATTTCTACGAGTTGTGCGACCGGTACGGGCTCTACGTCTGCGACGAGGCCAACATCGAATCGCACGGCCTGGGCGCCGCCCTCCAGGCCCCCTACGACCCCAAGAAGCACATCGCAGACGACCCCTCCTGGCAGGGAATCCACCACGACCGGATCGACCGGATGGTCGAACGCGACAAGAACCATCCGTCGGTCATCATCTGGTCGATGGGCAACGAATGCGGGGACGGAAGGATCTTCGAGGCGGAATACGCCTACCTCAAGCAGCGGGATCCCTCGCGTCCCGTCCAGTTCGAACAGGCCGGAACCCGGGCACATACCGACATCTTCTGTCCGATGTACATGCGGATGGACAAGATCCGCAACTATGCCCTCTCGGCCGACACCTACCGTCCGCTGATTCTCTGCGAATATGCCCACGCCATGGGCAACAGCCTCGGCAACTTCCAGGATTACTGGGATCTCTTCGAGCAGTATCCGACCCTGCAGGGCGGATTCATCTGGGACTGGGTTGACCAGGGACTGGAGTCCTTCCGCGACGGAATCCGCTTCCTCGACTACGGAGGGGCTTTCGGCATGCAGGAGCAGCAGAACGACGGAGCCTTCTGCCTCAACGGTCTGATGAATGCCGACCGCACGCCCAATCCGCACGCCTACGAGGCCCGGAAAGTCCTCCAGGGCATCCGTGTCAAACCCTCGGGCAACGGTAAAAACGAGTTCGTCCTCTTCAACAACCTCTCGTTCACCGATCTGGAATGCTACGAACAGACATGGCGCCTTGAAGCCGACGGCCGGACCGTCGAACAGGGCCGGCTCGACATCTCCCTGGCACCGCTGCACTCCTGCCGCTTCACGGTGCCCTACACGAGCACGCTCGATCCGGAGCACGAATGGTTCATCACCTTCGAATTCCGCACTCGCGAAGCCACCCCCGCAGTACCCCGCCACCATCGCGTGGCCTACGACCAGATCACCCTCAACGACCTCTCCTACCGCAGCGTCGTCTCGCCCGACACGAGCGGTACGCTGCGGCTCCGGGAGTGCGACACGACCATTCTCGTCGGAAACGACCGTTTCCGGGTGGAGATCGACAAACGTCGCGGAGCGCTCTCCCGTTTGGGGTGGGAGGATTTCGACTGTCTGAAGGCGCCGGTCCGTCCCGACTTCTGGCGTACGCGGATCAACAACGACGCCTGGTACAAGGACAAACAGTGGAAAACGGCCCCGCAACGCTTCGTGGTCGATTCGGTCCGGATCTCGGCCATCAACCGGACCAACGACGGAATCAAGAGCGTCACCGTCACCTGCTCGGGACATGTCGGCTACACGTACGACAACTTCGAGGAGCTCCACCCCGAACTCCACTTCAATACCGCCTATACCATCTATCCCGATGCCACGATACGCATCGACAACGAATTCCGCCCCTCCTACTACCACGCCGAGCGGGAGATCTCCATACCGCGCATCGGCCAGCTGTGGGAATTGACCGACGATTTCCGACGGATCGAATGGTACGGACGAGGTCCGTGGGAGAATTACGCCGACCGGAAGAGTTCGGCGCTGGTCGGACGCTACGCCATGCCCGTCGAGGAGCTTGCCTACGCCTATACCCGGCCGCAGGAGAACGGATACCGAACCGACGTCAGAAACTTCTCGCTCTCGACTCCGCAGGGCCATACGCTGCAGGTCATCGGACAGCCGACCGTCTGCTTCAACGCCCAGTATACGCCGCAGCAGGCCTACGAAACAGACGGAAAGCCCATCCGGAACACCATCGATCTGCATCCGGCCCATTCGCTCTTCCTCAACATCGATTACGGGCAGATGGGGGTCGGCGGCGACAATTCATGGGGAAATCCCGTCCATGTCGACTACCGGCTGCTGATACGCAACTACCGCTATGCCTATTACGTCAAACTCCATAAAACGGACCGTCATGAATAGATACCTGCTTCTAACGGGCGGATTGCTGGCAGGAGCCCTGCCGGCAGCCCATGCTGCAACACCCAATGTAGTCTTCGTCCTGGCCGACGACATGGGCATCGGGGATCTGGGCTGCTACGGACAGCAAAAGATCAAAACGCCCCATATCGACAGCCTCGCCCGCCACAGCCTGCTCTTCACCCACCATTACAGCGGCTCGACGGTCAGTGCGCCCTCCCGCTGCTGTCTGCTGACCGGCAAACACACCGGAAATGCCTACATCCGGGGCAACAAGGGGGTGAAATCCGACGAGGGTTTCTTCGATCTGCATCTGCCCGACGAAGAGACGACGGTCGCCGAACTGTTCAAGCAGGCGGGCTATCGGACCATGTGCGTCGGCAAGTGGGGACTGGGTGGCCCCCGTACCTCGGGAAGTCCCGTCAACCAGGGTTTCGACTACTTCTTCGGCTACCTCAGCCAGGGAAGCGCCCACCGCTACTATCCCGAATACCTCTACGAAAATGAAGAGAAGGTGATGTTGAACGGAAAGGTGTACAGCCACTTCCTGATCATGGAAAAGGGGCTGGACTTCATCCGCCGGAACGCCTCGTCACCCTTCTTCGCCTATTTTGCCATCACACCGCCCCATGCCGATCTGGACTATCCGGATCTGAGCCTCTACGACGACGCCTTCCCCGAAACGCCCTACATCAACAACAAGAAAAAGGGGTTCAAGACCCAGATGAAGCCCAAGGCGGCCTACGCCTCGATGGTCTCGGAGATCGACCGCAACGTCGGACAGATCATCGCGTTGCTCAAAGAGCTGGGAATCTGGGAAAATACGATTCTGATCGTCTCCTCGGACAACGGCGTGCACAAGGTCGGGGGCCACGACCCCGACTTCTTCGACAGCAACGGCCCATTCCGCGGCTACAAGCGGGATCTCTACGAGGGTGGAGTCCGTGCCCCGTTCATCGTCAGCTGGCCGGAGGTGATCCACGCAGGACGTACGACCGATCAGGTGACCACCTTCTGGGACTTTCTGCCCACGATGGCGGAGCTGATCGGGGTGAAAGCCCCGAAAGGGATCGATGGGCTGTCGTATCTGCCGACCCTGCGCGGCGACGAACGCCATCAGCAGAAGCACCCGTACATCTACTATGAATTCTACGAACAGGGCGGCAAGCAGTCGGTACTGAAAGAGGGATGGAAACTGGTCCGGCTGAACATGGATGCTCCGCAAGAGATTCACGAAGAGCTCTACCACCTGGACGAGGATCCGGGCGAAACCCGCAACGTCATCGAGGAAAACAGACCGATCGCCGATAAACTGCGCAAGCTGGCTCAAAGGCTCCATACGCCAAGCCAGCACTTCGTCTGGGGCAAATAAGATGCGGTCATCATGAAACACCTTATCGTCATTGTACTTGCATGCGGCATGCTCGTCGAGACCTTCAGACCATTTTCCCCGCGATGAGGTCTTTGAATCCACTCCGACCCCGGAGGAGACACTTAAGGAATATGCTGACGACCGGACGGCAATTTACGAATCAAAGGAAGAGCTACGGAGAAACCAACTCTGAACTCCGGTCTTTGTCGCCATCATAGATTCGATTTGATTTCATACTTCAGAAACCGGAACGATCCGGGCTCAGCCAGGGAGAATGCAACCTGTCCCGTCTCATCCGCCTCCGCCTCAAACGTCTCGCCGCTGAGCAGATCAGTGAATCCGATCCGCCGACCGGCCATGAACCGCATCCGGATCGCATGGGTCGGCTCACGGTTTTCGATCTCCCGGAACAGAGTCAGATAACCCCTGTCCGACGAGGTGTCGCAGGCCTGAAAGCCCGTCCAGCTTGCATTGTCGGGCTCCTCGCCGATCGGATAGACCAGACAACGGTAGATCTCTTCCCGAACCTGACGATAGGCCGCAAGCACCCTCTTGACCTCCGCACGGGCCTCCGGAGTATAAAACTGCGTCTCCTGAAAGAACAACGGAGTCGACATCAACGGAATGGCTACGGTATAGGCATGGCTGTAACGGAACGCATCACTCTTCAACGTATCGACCCGGTCCTTGTTCTGCACCGTACCCTGGAACTTGTTCAGATTGCAATATTTCGAAAGATGCCACAAATCCCGCAAGACCAGGCTGGGCACATACACGACATTCTCCGGAAGCCGGGGCTTGCGGTTCTCAAGAAACACGCAGCCATACTCCTTGGCCCAGAAATACCCGAAACGCGGAGCATTCTCCGTAACATCCCAGTTGACCTTTGAACGATGCCCCGTATAAAGTTCATAGGAGCGGATCTTGTCGATCATCTGCTCGATATGATCGTGATTGCGGATATTGGTGAAGTCGAGTTTGTAGCAGGCAAAACCCGCGGCATCGTAATTATCCTTCATCTCCTGCAAACCCACCTGCATGGCCGCAAACCACAAACCGAGTTTCAATCCCAACTCCCCGGCCCGGGCCCGGACCGTGCGGAATCCATCCGGATAACGGTCCGGATGGGGATACCACCCTTTCATCGGCGTCGTGCCGCCCTTCTTGGGCTTCTGATAGCCGTCGTCGATCTGCTGCACGTCGATCCCCAGCTCCTTCTGCACGGCCATCTCCCGCAATACGTTCGCCTCGTCCGATGCCTCGACTCCCCGATCGCTGCCCCACGTATTGGCGATAATATAGATGTCCGTATCGGGATTCACCGGATACCGGATCCGTTCGAAACGCTTCAGGGCCAACTCCCGGCCATCCGCGGAGTTCTCCCCCACGACGGTCCACGATGCCCAGGCCTGCCGGTAGCGCTCCGGGAGAATCTCCTGTGCGCTGAGCGACGTCCCGGTATTGGCAATCCCCGAAGCCGTCAGTTCGAAAGCCCCCGTATCATACCCGTATTGATTCACGCACTTGTGCGACTCCTTGACCAGTATGAGCGTCCGCGGTCCATCCTCCACGAACAACACACTCGACCAGTTGTTCACCTCCCGGTCCGGAATCGCCGTCGCAACCACCTCCTCCTTGAGCAGCGGTGTCTGCGGCGTGTTCCGATGCTGGGTATCGTTGTAATAGCCGACATACCGGCGCACCAGTCCGGTAGCATCCACCGGCAGAAAATCAACACGGCCCGTCACCTCCATGAGATGCTGCCGGCTTCCGCTCCCGCAGTTGCAGTAGGCCTTCAGCGTCCAGCCCTGCGGAAGCGACCGACGCAATTCCGCAATCCGGTCAACATCCCCGCGGACCTCGTATGAATCCCGCGAGCGTTCCAGAAGCCAGATCTCCGAAACAACGGCCTGACGACCCTCGTTTTTTTCGAAGTTCAGCCG
>CALUKK010000066.1 GCA_944321205.1 uncultured Alistipes sp. | reverse complement strand
CTCACATCGGCGACCTTGCCGCCCTCCATCTCGATATATACGAATACGTTGTTCATCTCAGTGCGCATTAACCGAGCGTGTGGCTCGCAATAAGTTCAACCATCAGTGAATTGATATCCTCGTCCGAAGCCGTGAGGCGCTTGGCCTCCTTGGCGGCGAAGACCACGTTTTCGATCTTCTTGACCTTCGTGGGCGAGCCCTGCAGACCCAGCTGCGCGGGATCGGGATTGACATCGGCGGCAGCCCACTCGACGATCTGCAGATAGGGCTTTGCGGCGGCACGCTGTGCGGCGGGCGAATCGGGAGCCGCGGCGATCTCCGAACCGGCCAGTGCCCCCTTGTACTTCATCACACGCTTGGCGTTGCGCGGACGGCACTCGGCGGCCGAGCCGTTGACGGTCACTACGGCCGGAATCGGGCACTCGACCGTCTCGACACCGTGCTCCAGACGGCGTTTGATCACCAGCGAATGCTCCTTGACGTCGACGATCTCCTCGGCGTAGGTCACCTGCGGCAGGCCGAGTTTCTCGGCCACCTGGGGACCCACCTGGGCCGTATCGCCGTCAATGGCCTGACGTCCTGCAAAGATCACGTCGGGCTGAATCTTCTTCAGTGCGCACGACAGGGCGTAGGAGGTAGCCAGCGTATCGGAGCCGGCGAATTCGCGTCCCGAAAGCAGGTAGCCGCCGTCGGCTCCGCGGAACATGGCATCACGGATGATGTCGGCAGCCCGCTGGGGACCCATCGTAAGAATATGGACCGTCGAATCTTCGACACGGTCCTTGAGCCGCAGAGCGGCCTCGAGGGCATTGAGGTCCTCGGGATTGAAGATGGCCGGGAGTGCCGCACGATTGACCGTACCTTCGAGGGTCATCGCGTCCTTACCCACATTGCGGGTATCGGGCACCTGTTTGGCCAGAACCAGGATTTTGAGGTTTTGTAGCATATCAGTTTAAGTCGAATGTTTTCAATGTTTCAGTCGCGTTGCACCATCCGCATCGGGCGGGGGGGGGCACGGGACGGATCAGAGACTCGTCGTCCCGTTGTCAGAAGTTCGAGCCGGATCGGACACCCGTCATTGGGACCTTCGTCCGAAGCGCAGAGCCGGATCGGAAACCCTCCACCTTTCTGCCGCCCCTAAAAACGGGCTTCTTAAGCCCGCGCCCCTAAAACGGGCTTCTAAGCCCGCGCCCCTAAACGGACTTCTTAAGCCCGCGGGCGAACGATGGTCTCACCGCGGTCGGGGCCCACGGAGATGATCCGCACGGGAACACCGGTCTGCCGCTCGATGAACTCCACGTAACGCTTGAAGGCCTCGGGGAACTCCTCGTAGGTGCGGCACTTGCGCAGATCGCATTTCCAGCCCTCGAACTCCGTATAGACGGGTTTCAGATCGTCGGTGATCGTATAGGGGAACTCCGTCGTGCGACGGCCGTTGATCTCATAGGCCGTAGCGACCTTGATGGTCTCGAAGTCATTCATCACGTCGGATTTCATCATGATGAGCTGCGTCACGCCGTTGATCATGATCGAATACTTCAGCGCAACCATGTCGAGCCATCCGCAACGACGCCGACGTCCCGTCACGGCACCGAACTCATGACCGATGTTGCAGAGTTTCTCGCCCGTCTCGTCGAAGAGTTCCGTGGGGAAGGGGCCGCTGCCCACGCGGGTGCAGTAGGCCTTGAAAATGCCGTACACGTCACCGATACGGCTGGGAGCGACACCCAGACCGGTGCAGACACCGGCGCAGACCGTATTCGAGGAGGTAACAAAGGGATAGGAACCGAAATCGACATCAAGAAGCGTACCCTGAGCGCCCTCGGCCAGAATGCAATTGTCCTGAGCCAGGCAGTCGTTGACAAAGTATTCGCTGTCGATGATGTGGAAGCGGCGGAGATACTTCACGGCCTCGAACCACTGGGCTTCCAGATCGGTGATGTCATACTTGTAGTCCAGGCTGCGGAGGATCCGTTCGTGGCGGGCCTTTGCCGCGGCGTAGATCTGCTCGAAGTCGGGGCTCAGCAGGTCACCCACACGCATACCGTTTCGGCTGACCTTGTCCGTATAGGTGGGACCGATACCCTTTCCCGTGGTGCCGATCTTGGAGCTGCCCTTGGCGGCCTCGTAGGCGGCGTCGAGGATCCGGTGGGTCGGCAGGATGAGATGCGCCTTTTTCGAGATGCAGAGTTGTTTGGTGATGTCGTGGCCGCTCTTGGCGAGTTCTTCGGCCTCGGCCCGGAACAACACGGCATCCAGCACGACGCCATTGCCGATGATGTTGGTTTTCCCGCCCTGGAAGATACCCGAGGGGATCGATCGAAGCACGTATTTTTCCCCGCCGAACTCCAACGTATGACCGGCATTGGGACCGCCCTGGAAGCGGGCCACCACCTCGTAATGGGGCGTAAGCACGTCCACGACCTTACCCTTGCCCTCGTCACCCCATTGAAGGCCGAGGATCACGTCTACTTTTTTCATTGTATCCGAATCTGTTTATTGGGTTACCAAAGATTTTTTGCACCCAAAGGTACGAAATAATCCGCGAAAAGAACAATCTCGGAGCGGGACTTTTCAACAAATTATAAAAAACAAGGCCCCGACGGGCATCGATTTCCCGACGAGGCTGCGTTGCGGACGGACCGCGTGGCAAAAAAGAGACGGGTTCCAAGCCCCTCCATTCCGGAAGCGGTTCACACCGATGGCCACGCAGCGCCATCTCTATGCCTCCTTCCGGCCATCAACTCTTTCGGCACGCCTTCACACGTTCTACCGTCCGCTCTCCTTGCTCTCCTTCCTTCTCTCCCCTTCCTTTTCCTTCTCTCTCTCCTTCTCTTCCTCCCTCGCTCTCTTACTCTTACGAGACGTCTCTTCTCCTCTTCTCTGTTCCTTCACCTTTTCTGCTGCGCCTCTCCTCTTCCGTTTGCGCCTCTCCTCTTCCGTTGTGCCTTCCTTCTTCTGCTGCGCTTCTCCCCCTCTCTCCTCACGTCTTCCTTTTTTTCCTCTCTCTTCTCTTTCTCCCCCCCGGCTTCTCTTTCTTCTTGCCCCCTGCTCGTGCCTCCCCGCTCTGGCCCCCCGCTATCGTTCGACCAGCGAGGTGATTCCGTCGAAACGGATTCCCTGGGTTGCCGGACGGCAATAGACCGTTGTCAAGGCGGCATTTTCACGAACGTCGGCCTGCAACACCGACGAACAGGTCGCAAGATCCAACGTCCGGAGTCGATTGTTGCGGACATCGAGCGTCGACAACGAGGTGTTCGACGTCAGATCGAGTTGTTCCAGGGCATTTTCCGAGCAGTCGAGCCACACCAGTCCGCGCAGATCCTCCACGTCGAGCCGCACCAGATCATTGGCATGGCAATCCACCCGTGCCAGTTGTCGGCAGAGGGTCAGATCCAGCTCCGTGAGGGTATTCTCCGAGCAGTCGAGGCGCTCCACGTTGGGGAACTCCCTCAGATCGGAGAGCGACGCAATGCCCGCTCCGGAGCACGCAATCTCCCGGACCCGCTGCGCCTCGTATCGGGAGAGACGTCCGTTGCCGTCCAGATCGAAGCGCTCCAGGCAAAACGCCTCGAACGTCTTGTCGAAAAAGGTGAAGTATTCGTAGCGATTTCTTTCGTCACGCTCGCTGTCGGCCAGACCGCAGGAGGCCATAAGCAACGTGACGGACAGCACCCAAAGCCCTCTGCGCCGCACCGTCAGATATCCACGTCATCATCCGACGACTCGGAGAGATCCGACGTATCGTCATCGGCACCCTGAAGCTCGTCGGCCCCCTTCAGATCATCATCGTAGTAGTCCTTGTCGTCATCGTCCTGCGCCGAATCGTCGATCTTGACATCGATCTTGATCATATAGGCCACCTCGTCCGTGTCATAGGGCACGGCATAGAAAAAATCTCCGTTGGGTTTGTCCACCCGAATCATCGAATCCGTGAAGCCCAGCGGATATTTCTCTCTCACTGCCTCCTGCATCTCGGGGGTCAGGTTATGGAAACTGGTAACGATATGTTTCTTTCCGATATTCTGTTTAGCCATCGTAGTGCTTGGAAATTTTCTGCAAGTATAAGCAAAATTTGATTATCGCACCACATCTGCAATTTTTTTTTGCATTTTTTTTGTTTTTCCCCACGTCCCCGGGCAAAATACAGCCAAAATATGTAACTTTACGCACGTTATTCCATAGGTATGATACGCGAACGCATCGAGGAGCTGCGCCGCCAGCTCGAACTGCACAACTACAAATATTACGTCGAAAATGCCCCCGAGATCTCTGATTTCGAATTCGATACGATGATGCGCGAGCTCCAGGATCTGGAGCGTGCACACCCCGAATATGCCGACCCGAACTCCCCGTCGGTACGTGTGGGCAGCGATCTGACGACGGAGTTCCGGACCGTCCGCCACCGGTATCCGATGCTCTCGCTCGGAAATACCTACTCGCTCGACGAACTCCACGAATTCATCGCCCGGATCGAACGCG
>CALUKK010000065.1 GCA_944321205.1 uncultured Alistipes sp. | reverse complement strand
ACATCTCCGGCTCGCTCTTCGTCAACAAGGAGACCGATGTGACGATCCGCTCCAGCGCCCAGGGACTCTTCATGATCATGACCAACGGTATCGGTGCCACGATCGGTACGCTCGGGGCCCAGGCCGTTGTCAACCGGCTGGTCTACTCGCAGCAGAGCGCCGCGGCCCAGGTCGCCGGCTGGTCGCAGTCGTGGTTGGTCTTTGCCGGATATGCGCTGGTGGTGGCGCTGGTCTTTGCGCTGGTATTCCGCTATAAACACGATCCCAATGCCGTCGAAGAGGTCAACCGCTGATCCGTGGCGGATCGCGGTCGGTGACCGCTGCATCCGTTGCGGTCGTTGCGTGCGGGTCTGTCCGTCGCAGATCTTCGGCCGGGTCGAGCCCGATGGGGTGATTGTGGTGCGGGAACCCGAAGGGTGCATCCTCTGCGGCCATTGTGTGGCGGCCTGTCCCGTGGGGGCGGTCGAGCACGAGGCTTTCCCTGCGGAGCGCGTGCATCCCGTCGACCGGAAGGCGCTGCCCTTGCCCGAACAGCTGGAACTGCTGCTGGCCGTACGTCGCTCGAATCGTGCCCTGTCGCAACGTCCCGTACCGCAGGAGTGGCTGGACCGAATCATTGCGGCGGCGGACCGTGCTCCTACGGCCAGCAATGCCCGTGAACTGGGTTATACGCTCGTCACCGATCCGTCGATGCTGCGGCAGGTGGCCGAGTATACGTTGGAGGTATTCGGACGGTTGGAACGCTTGCTCTCGAATCCCCTGATACGGATCTGGTTGAAGCCGTTGTTGCCGGGGGTTTATCGCTATGTGCCGGTCTTTGCCCGTCTGCGGCGTGATTATGCCGAGGGGCGTGACCGCATTCTGCGCGGTGCCACGGCTCTGCTCTTCATCCATGCGCCGAAAGAGAACCGTTTTGCCGCCGAGGATGCCAATCTGGCCTGTCAGAATGCTTCGCTCATGGCCGAGACGCTGGGTGTGAGTCAGATCTACATGGGATTTGTGCTGACGGCCATCCGTCAGGACCGTCACAGGCGGCTGAATCGGATGCTGGGGCTTGAAGATCGCCGCATTGCGGCCATTCTGGCCCTTGGCATGCCCGAATTCCTTTATCCCAACTACATCGATCGCGAGCCCGCCGGGGTGTGCAAAATCTGACGGGCGGATCCGTGGGGGGGGGCCTGCGAGAGTACCTGGCGAGGGTGGGAGGAAAGAGAGAAGAGGGGAGAAGAGGGGAAGGGAGTGGAAGGAGAGAAGAAGGGTGAGAAGAGTGAGAAGAGTGAGGAAGGGGAGAGAGAGGACGATGACGGATGGCGGGGGAGAGGAGGAAAGAGCGTGAATATGGATGAGAGGGGCAAGGGGGAGGAAAAAGGTTGTGGAAAAGAGAGGAGAAGGGTCAGAGCGTGGACGAAGAGGACAAGGGTGAGGAAGAAACGTGGAGAATGAAGAAGATGAGGCCCGGGGAAAAGGACGAGGACGAGAAAAGAAAGGGAAAGGCGGCGAAACGAGGACAAAGACAAGCAGAAAAGGAAAGAGGAGAGAGAAAAAAGAGGAGAGAGAAAGGGAAAAAGAGGTAAAGAAAGAAGAAGAGAGAGAAGAGAAAGGAAAAGAAGAAGAGGGGAAGAAAAAGGAAAGAAGTAAAGAGAAGGAAGGGAGAGGACGAAAAAGAAGACAAGAGCAGGAAGAGGAATGATCCGGAATCTTTCCGTCGATAAGAAGCAGGTTCTATCTAAAAGAAAAGCAGGGAGCGGTTGGGTCCGCTCCCTTTTGCATGTTCCTTTTTGCCTGTTTACACGGGTTCACTCCCTTTCTCCGGCTCGTTCGGATTCCTCCCGCTGTGTCGCTTGGTGGTTTTTGGAGGGTAAAAGCCCTTGTCGGTTCTCCGGAACCATTCTCCACGGTCGTTTCCCGCCGTGCTTTCCACGGTGTGACCCTCCCCCGGTGTCATTCTTGCTGCCGTTCACTCGTCGCGCTTCTTCGGTGCCGATTCCCCATCATGCTTCCCCGGGGCTATGTTCCGTCTCGTCTCTGGGTAGATTCTCCGGTGTCATTTCCGCGGCTATTCTTCCGTCGCGTTTCCCCGGTGTCATTCTCCGCTGCCGTTCACTCGTCACGCTTCTTCGGTGCCGATTCCCCATCATGCTCCCTGGCGCTATGTTCCGTCTCGTCTCTGGGCAGATTCTCCGGTGTCTTTTCCGCGGCTATTCTTCCGCCGTGCTTCTCCAGGACTCTGCACCCTCCCGGGTCCGTCCCTCCCGCGATCAGGATCAGTAAAGGTTGTCGTACATCGACTGCGACTTGTCGTACTTCAGGTCGGAGAGCGAGGCTGCCTTCACTCCGATGTTGAAACTCCAACTCTTGTGGTAGCCGAAGGGTATCCAGGAAAAGGACATTTGCCAGCAGTGCAGGTCACGGGTGATCGAGACCGAAGAGGTCGTCAGTTTCCGGGTCTTCAGGTCGTAACCGCCCTGGAACGTGATACCCGTCTTCGGCGTCAGGTTCACCGAACCGTTGAATCCGAGGGTCTGTGTGACATTCTTGCGATAGCCCGTCGTGCCGTTGTTGACATACGACACCGAGTAGTTCACCGCATAGTTGAATCCGAAGTTCCACGGCAACGAAAAGTCATAGTAACTCTGGGCCATGTATTGTCGTCGTAAGACGGGATCCATCTGCCCGTAGGGATCGTAGAAGGGATTCTGGTACTCCGGAGGAATCGACGTGATGTCGTTCACCGCCGGGGTGCTCTTGTCTTCACGCGATTTGAACGTGTAGCCGAACGACCAGCCCGTCGAGGTGATGCGCCCCGGGAAGAAGAGCTTGTCGTAGCGGATACCCTGCGGCGTGACTCGATAGGGGTCGAGTGTCGCCGAGAGGTTGATGCCGAAGTTCTTGAAGAGCGTCGTGCGGAACGATACCGAAATGGTCGACAAACGCATCGAGTCGGCCAGGAAGTTGTATGAACCGCTGGCCCGGAGTTCGTCGATGAGCTTGATCTTCTTTACGCCCGAAGTGTCGCGTTTCGAGAGTACCTTCATCTCAAGGTTCTGCGACAGCGAGAAGTTCATCGACATCGAACGCCCCGACGACGGTACGCCGTAGGCATTCACCGCATAGGGCGAATAGGTCGTGAAGCGACCCGTGGAGTCGGTCTGGCGCGTGCGGTAGTAGCCGTATTTCGGGTCGCTGAAGTCCGGGGCGTAGGAGAACCCGATGCTCGGGGTCAACGTGTGGCGGATGGCCTGGATCTTGCGGTCGCGGCGCTTCTTCGTGAAGTCGAACATGCCGTAGATGGTGGTCGACGACGAGACGCTGAAGTTGTAGTTGTAGAGCCGATAGAATCCGTAGTTGGTCGGAAGCGTATCGGTGCGGTTCTTCACCGGATTCCACTCATACTCGACCTTCTTGAAGTACCACTTCTCGGTGTAGTTGGCCGACGGCGTGATGTTGATGTAGTTGAAGAGGTTGAACGACGCCGAAACGGGAATCGAGTGCTCGATGCCGTTCTTCATGTTTTCGAGCGTATTCTTCGAAAAAATCTCCGATTCGGTGGTGGTCACCGAGTTGGTCATCTTGCCCGTATACTGCATCGAGATCTTCTCGTACCAGCGGTCCTTGCCCACCTTCTCCTTGCGCTTGAACGGGTAGAAACGCGAAACGTTGAAGACCACCGTCGGCAGGGTGAGCGAGATCGACTGATTCTGGGAGTTCTGGGAGATGGCCATGTTGGCCGACAGCGAGAACGGCGTGCCCGTCCAGCTCTTCGAATAGGAGATCGACGAGTTGGTCTGCGTGGCCAGAATGTCGTTGAGTGTGGTGGCCGAATACTTGCTGTAACCGCTCGTGGCGAAGTTCACCGAGGCCGAGAAGGTCGAACCCGGATTGGCCTTGGCATCCTGCGAGTGGGTCCACTGGATACGGAAGTTGTTCTGTTTGATGTAGTCGGGTTCACCCTTTTCGCCGGTCTTGACGTTTGAAAACTCCATGTTGAAACTGCCGCTGTACTTGTAGCGCTTGATGTAGCGCGAAGCGGCCGAGGCCTCCCACGAGCCCAGGGTATAGATACCGCCCCGGACGGCCAGATCGGCATACTCGCCCAGCGTGAAGTAGTATCCCAGATCGCGCAGGAAGAAACCCTTGGAATACTCCTCGCCGTAGGTCGGCATCAGCAGTCCCGACTTGGGACCCGAACTGATCGGGAAAAAACCCTCCGGAATGCCCAGAAAATAGATCGGAACATCCTCCATCACCAGATAGGCCGGTCCCGTGATGACCTTTTTGCCGGGGATCACCTTGGCTTTGGTCATCGCCAGATAGAAGTGCGGATGGTCGGTCTGGTCGCATGTGGTGTATTTGCCGTGCTCGATGTTGATCGTGTTGTCGGGCATCTTCTTCACGCTGCCTCCCACGAGCCATCCGTCACCCTGTTGCGTGGCCACGCCCTTGATTTTGGCCTTCTTCGAATCGAGGTTGTAGGTGATCGTGTCCATCTTGTAGGAGGCCGAACCGTCCGAGAATTCCGGTTTGGTGATGACCGGTTTGCCTTCGAGCGTGTCGGGTTTCCCGTAGGCATGGACCAGCTTCGAATTCATGTCGATGCGCATGTAATCCGCCTTGAGGTTGCTGTTCTGATAGGTGACGTCGCCCTGGTTGTAGATGTAGACCAGTTTGTTGCGTACGTCGTAGACCAGCGAGTCGGTGTTCCTTCCCGAGATCGGATCGTCGAGAAAGGCCCCGGCCGGGCGTGGCTGCTTGACCGTATCGCGGTGCAGGGTGTCGGCCGTCAGTGAATCCTGCCGCATCTGCAGCGAATCGCTCTTTTGGGCGATGAGCGAATCGACCTGGGCCGAAAAGAGCGAATCCCGCTCCTGCTGGCTCAGGGCGTTGAAGGCGGCGTTGCGCCGGGCCCGTTCGCGGGCGGCCCGGGCTTCCCGGCGCATCTCGCGGCGGGAGAGGGGTGACGCGGCATCGGCGGTATCGGCTGCAGGAATGGCGGCAGGCTGCTCGGAGGTCGAAACCGTGCTGGAACGCAGGGTATCTGCGGGACGCGGAGCGTAGGCCGCCCGGGGCAGCATGCCGCCGAAAACGACCTGGACGAACAGCATGAGCACGCCCGCCGACACGATATATTTTACCCTCGATCTATCCAAAATTCCAAAAATTTTCCGTACCTTTGCCGACAAGTCGGCAAAAACGGGCGGAGCGGGCCCTGGAGGCCCTCCGGACGCATTTCCGGCCCGACAAAGATAGGTAAAAATTTACAGAAAGCCCTCACTTGACACCATTAAATATGCGCATGCGTCTTTTGTCGTTACTTGTCGTTGCAACGGCGGCCCTCTACGTAAACGCGGCTGTTGCCGGGAATATTGCGCATGGTGTCAGTGTCGTGGTGATCGATGCCGGGCACGGCGGCAAATTCCCCGGAGCCCATTACGGCGGAGTCTACGAAAAGGATCTGACCCTGAAGGTGGCCCTGAAACTCGGCAAACTCATCGAGCAGGGGATGCCTGGCGTGAAGGTCGTCTATACGCGGACCACGGACAAGGCGCTGGGTGCGGATCTGGCCTCGGACCTCCAGGCTCGGGCCGACATCGCCAACAACGCCGGAGGCGATCTTTTCCTCTCGATCCATGCCAACGCCGCACCCCGGGCCACGGCCGTCAAGGGGGTTGAGACGCTCATCATGGGCGAAACCCCCAAGGAGCAGCGTTACAACGAAAACGCCCTTTATGAGAGCAACCGCGAGGAGCTGATCGACATGTCGGATGAACGTACCGCGGCGATCGTGCGGGCCTATATCCAGAATCTGCAGTTCACCTACGGCGAATACAGCATGGCCATCGCCCGCTGTATCCAGACGAGCTATGCCAAGGCCGGGCGCAACTCCCGCGGGGTGAAACGGCAGCTTCTGCGCGTGCTCTATGCCACGGACATGCCCGGAGCGCTGACCGAGATCGGCTTCATGTCCAATGCCCAGGAACTGGCCTACATGAAATCCGAGAAGGGCCAGAACGAGATCGCCGCATCGATCTATCGGGCCGTAAAGGAGTATTCGAACTACGTGCTTGAGACCCGGACGGCCGAGGAGAGCGTCGCCACGCCGAAGAGCGATAGCGATGCCGGGAAGACGGTTGCGGAAAAGACCCCTCCGACCACTCCCGCCAAGGAGCGCGCCGAAACCCCGAAAACAACAGAAACGACCCCGTCCTCCCCGGCAACACCCGGGAAGACGACTCCCGATAAAAAGAAGACGGAGAGCCCCGAGACCAAGCCGTTGCGTTATACGGTACAGGTGATGGCCTCGGCCAAGGCCGTTGCGGTGGATTCGCCGCAGTTCCGCTCCTATCGCGGTCAGATCCGACAGTATACCTCGCAGGGAAGTTTCCCCTATAAATATTGTGTGGGCGAGTTCTCAAGCCGGGCCGCGGCCCAACGGAAGGCGGCCGAAGTGCGCAAAATCTTTCCCGATGCCTTCGTGGTTTGCTGTCGGGGTACGCAAATTGTAAACAGGTAGAACAAGATGAAAAGAGAAGTCAAGATCGGAATATTCGCCGTGACGATGATTATCGCCGCGTGGGCCGGGATTCGGTTCCTGCAAGGGTTGGACATCTTCAGCCGCAACGCCGTCTATTATGCCTCCTATGACCAGGTGAGCGGAATCCAGGCTGCGTCGCCCATCATGATGAAGGGTGTCAAGATCGGTACCGTGACACGGATCTCGTTCGATCCCCAGCGCAGCGAGAATGTGGTGCTGCAATTCACCATCCGCAGGCAATACCGTATTCCGATCGATTCCGAGGCCAAGATTTACAGCGACGGTCTGATGGGCGGCAAGGCCATCGAGATCCTCTACGGCAAGTCGTCGCAATACCTCGAAAAGGGCGATACGCTGCGTTCGGCACGCGGACGTGACCTGATGGATGTGGCAGGTTCGGAGTTGGAATTCTTCAAGCAGAAGGTCTCGGTGCTGACCGAGGACCTTTCGCGGACGCTCAACAACGTGAATCGGCTGCTGGAGTCCAATGCCGGGCATATCAACGGTACGATGCAGCATCTCGACGCCATCTCGGGCGATCTGGCCCAGGTGCTCGATTCGCAGAAACGGAATCTTGAATCGGCGGTGGAGAACCTCTCGGACTTCTCCGCGATGCTGGGACGGAACGCTCCGCGCGTGGACAGCATGATGGGCAATCTGAACCGCATCACGACGGAACTGGCCGATGGGGATTTTGCCGGCGAGCTCTCCGATGCCCTCGGAGAGGTCAATGCCCTGCTCGAGCAGGTACGTCAGGGACAGGGCACCGTCGGACGGCTGATGAGCGATCCGGCCCTCTACGAGTCGCTGACCCGGGCCAGCGACAATCTGGCATCGCTCTTGTCCGATCTGGAGCAGTATCCCGCACGTTATGTTCACTTCTCGCTCTTCGGGCGCAGCCCCGAGAAGTTGCAGGCCAAAGCCGAACGCAAGGCTGCCAAAGAGGCCGAACGACGCGAACGGGATTCGTTGAAGACCCTTCGCTGATTCCGCCGCGGGAAGGCCGCCTCCCCGCGGAACACCTTTTCGGCCCCGGATATCTCGTGGGGCCGTTTTTATTCGATCCATCCATCGCATGATCTATCCAGCCACTTTCGAGCAGAAAATAGGGTTCGACCGCCTGCGGGAACAGGTTGCCGAACGTTGTACGATGCGGGCCGCCCGCGAGCGGATTGCCGCCGAGGGTTTCTCGACCTCGCCCCGCGAGATCGAACGTCGTCTGGCTCTGGCCGACGAAATGCGTCTGGTCGTCGAAATGGAGCACGAATTCCCCGGCGGGGAGTATCCCGACGTGGAGGAGATCGTGGCCAAATTGCGTGTCGAGGGCTCGTTTCTCGACGTGCAGGAGGTCATTGTCCTCGGTCAGGCCCTGCGGGCCATCGGCGGAATCGTCTCGTTCATCCTGAATCGTGCGGAGCGCTATCCGTCGCTCGCGGCCCTTACGCGGGGTGTGGTCTCCTTTCCCGAGATCGTACAGCGCATCGAGGCGATCATCGACCGCTTCGGCAACGTCCGGGACAACGCCTCGCCCGCCCTGCAGGAGATCCGCAGCGCCATCCGCCAGCACGAAGGACTGGCTGCCAAACGGCTGCAGGCCGTGCTTTCGGCTGCCAAGGGGACCGGAATTGTCGAGAGCGACGCCCAGATCTCGATCCGCGACGGTCGGGCCGTGATCCCCGTCTCGGCCTCGAACAAACGCAAGTTGCAGGGTTTCATCCACGATGAGTCGGCAACCGGTCGTACGGTGTATGTCGAACCGGTCGAGGTGGTGGAGATCAACAACGAACTGCGCGAACTGGAGTATGCCGAGCGGCGCGAGATCGTGCGCATCCTTACGGAGTTTACCGAGGGAATCCGTCCCGACGCGGAACTGATCGCCGCCTCGGGCGATTATCTGGCCGAAATCGACATGCTCCGTGCCAAGGGCCGTTGGGCTTCGGAAAACGGGTGTGTGCGTCCGATACTTTCGACCGACGACCGGCTGGTGCTGAAGAATGCCCGCCATCCGCTTTTGCAGCAGACGCTGCGTGCCGCCGGCCGCCAGATCGTGCCGCTCGACCTGCAGCTGGACCGCCGCAAGCACATCCTGGTCATCTCGGGCCCGAATGCCGGCGGAAAGTCGGTCTGTCTGAAGACCACGGGACTGGTGCAGTACATGTTCCAGTGCGGATTTCCCGTACCGGCGTCGGAGATCTCCGAGCTGCCGGTCTTCGAGAGCATCTACATCGACATCGGTGACGAACAGTCGATCGACGACGATCTGTCGACCTATTCGTCCCATCTGTTGAACATGAAATACATGTTGGCCGGAGCTTCGGCCCGCACGCTGGTGCTGATCGACGAGTTCGGGTCGGGAACCGAGCCGATCATCGGCGGAGCCATTGCCGAGGCAATCCTCGAACGGCTGCTGGACAAGGGCTGTTACGGGGTCATCACGACCCACTATGCCAACATCAAATACTATGCATCGAATACCGAAGGAATCGCTAACGGGGCGATGATGTTCGACGTGCAGCAGATCCGGCCGCTGTTCAGGCTGGAGATGGGCAAACCGGGCAGTTCGTTTGCCGTGGAGATTGCCCGCAAGATCGGGCTCCCGGAGGAGATCATCCGCCGGGCGAGCGAAAAGGCCGGTTCGGACCACATCAATATCGAGAAGCAGCTGCGTGAAATCGCCCGCGACAAGCACTACTGGGAGCAGAAGCGCGACCGTATCCGGCTGACGGACCGCAAGGTCGAGGAGCTGGAGCAGACCTACTCGGAACAGTTGTCGAAGATCCGCGCCGAGCGGCAGGAGATCCTGCGGCGGGCCAAGGAGGAGGCTCAGCGCCTCATTGCGGATGCCAACCGGCAGATCGAGAATACGATCCGGACGATCCGCGAGGCGCAGGCCGAGAAGGAGATGACGCGTCTGGCGCGTCGTGAGCTGGACGATTTCCGCGAAACGGTCGAGCAGGAGGATACGACCGGACACGACGAGCGCGTGGCCCGCGAGATGGAGCGCATCGAGCGGCGGCGCCAGCGGCGAGCCGAACGGCGTGAGCGTCAGGGTGAGAAGGGGCCGGAGAAGCCGCAGCCGGCGGTCGAGAAGCCGCGCGAGGTGGAGGTCGGCTCGAAGGTCCGGATGGCGGGGCAGTCGATGGTCGGCGTGGTGCAGTCGGTGAAGGGCAAGCGGGCGCAGGTGGCTTTCGGACAGATCCTTACGACGGTCGACAAGAGTACGCTCACGGTTGTTTCGAACAACGAATACCGTGAAGCGACGCGCCCGACGACGGCCCGGACCGTGGTCTCGGCCGACATCTCGGCCCGCAAGCTCAACTTCAAGGGTCACATCGACGTGCGCGGCATGCGGGCGGCCGAGGCGCTGGAGGCGGTGCAGAATCTGGTCGACGATGCACTGATGCTGGGGATCGGTACGGTGACGATCCTCCACGGAAAGGGAACCGGTGCCCTGAAGGAGGAGATCCGCCGCTATCTGAAGACGGTTCCCGAGGTGGTCTCGGCCGTCGACGAACATGCCGACCGCGGAGGTGCCGGCATCACGATCGTTACGTTCGACCTCTCGTAGCTGGGCGGCGCCGGTTGTTGGAACGTGCAATCCCGCAGGACCGGCCACGGCGACCGGCTGCGGGGCAAAATAGAGATAAACTGTTGCGGAAAAGATGAACTACAAACTTTCGCAGATCGCGGCCGTCGTCGGCGGCCGTTTCTCGGGCGAAGACCACCCGGTGCAGGCGGTCGTCACGGACAGCCGCTCGCTCTCTTGTGAACTGGGCTGCAACCCGATCTTCGTCGCCATGTGCGGCGCCAACCACGACTCGCACGATTTCATCGCCCAGATGTATGCCCGCGGCGTTCGTGCCTTTCTGATCGAGCATCCGGTCGAGATGATGCCCGGAGCCGGGTATGTGGTGGTCAAGAATGCCATTGCCGCCTTGCAGAGTCTGGCGGCCTACCACCGTGCACACTTCAAGGGT
>CALUKK010000064.1 GCA_944321205.1 uncultured Alistipes sp. | reverse complement strand
GCCAGCGCCGAGCAGATTCCCAGAATCTGCACGATGACCGGGTTGTTCGCCGAGAACGGGCCCGTCAGGTATTTCATGTTGTTACTCATTGCTTTCAGCTTTTTCTTCGTTTGACACCTCCGCAGCGGCCGGCTCCGTCACCGGAGCGGCAGCCTGACGTTTCGATTCCAGCAGCGGCAGGTAATGCTCCAGGCTGTTGCGGAGCATGGCCGTCACGCCGTCCGAGGTCTTCGTACCACCCGTAATGGCATCCACCTCGTGGGCCGGATCCTTTGCACCGCCCTTGCGAAGCGTCACCGACACGAACTCATCGCCTTCGAAGATCGTCTTGCCGACGAAGTTCGCCTGATATTTCGGCGTGGCGATCTCGGCACCCAGACCCGGGGTTTCACCCTTGTGGGCCATGATGATACCGGCAATGGTATTCATGTCCTTTTCGAGGGCCACATAGCCCCAGATCGGACCCCACAGGCCGTTGCCCGTCACCGGGATGACCATCCGGCCGTCCCGGGCCTCGAAAACCGGGAACTTGCCCTCGGCAAAGGCCGTCGGCAGATCGTTCAGCAGCGTGAAGACATCTCCGTCGGTGCGCTGTCCCTGCGCGTCGACCACATAGGCGTCGATGAACTGGTCGTAGGACTCACCCTCGGCCGACAGCGACGCCAGAATGTTGCGTTTCTTTTCGTTCAGGTCGTTGGCATCCTGACGCGGCTTGAGCGCCAGGGCCGCCACGGCCAGCAGCACGGCCACGATCACCACCATCACCGTCGAATAGAGGATGATGTAGGCGTTGCTGTTCGTATCGCTCAGCAGACCCTTCTTCCTGCCGGGCTCCGTGAGCTCCGTGAACTCCGAGGCCGGAGCCCCGCAAACGGGACACTTGTCGGGTGCGGCGTCACCCTCGTGGATATAGCCGCAAACGTTGCATTTGAATTTTTTCGTTGCCATCTCTTCCCTATTTTGCGAGTTTGACACGTTTCTTGCGCCGCGAGATGTTGGCCTCGACCACGAAGTAGTCGACCAGCGGTGCCAGCGCATTCATGAAGAGGATCGAAAGCATCATGCCCTCCGGGTAGGCGGGATTCACCACGCGGATCAGCACCGCCAGGGCGCCGGTCATGAAGCCGACGATGTACTTGCCCTTGTTGGTCTGGGCCGAGGTGACGGGGTCCGTGGCCATGAAGACCGCACCGAAGGCGAAGCCGCCCACGATCAGGTGCCACCACGCCGGATAGCTCGTCACGCCCAGTGCCTGGAAGAGGTAACCCATGGCCAGACCTCCGACGAAGACCGAAATCATCGTACGCCACGAGGCGATGCCGGTCCAGAGCAGGATCACGGCGCCGATCAGAATGGCCAGCGTCGAGGTCTCGCCGAACGATCCCGGGATCATGCCCAGGAAGGCATCCAGCGGCGAATAGGTCATCGTGCCGGTCGAGGCCAGCTGTTCGAGGGCCGTGGCGCCGGTGATGCCGTCGACCTGCGCACCCATCATCGTCCAGTTCGAATACCAGACCGTTTCACCCGACATCGAGGGCGTATAGGCGAAGAAGGCGAAAGCCCGCGCCAGCAGCGCCGGGTTGAAGACGTTCATGCCCGTACCGCCGAAGACCTCCTTGCCGAAGATCACGGCGAAGGCCGTCGACAGGGCCACCATCCACAGCGGCGTCGAGACGGGGAAGATCATCGGAATCAGAAGTCCCGTAACGAGGAAGCCCTCGTTGACCTCATGTCCGCGCACCTGCGCGAAGTAGAATTCGATGGCCAGACCCACGATGTACGACACGCACACCATCGGCAGCACGCGGACCAGACCGTAGAAGAAGGCCCGGAAGCCCTCCAGACCAACCTGCGAACCCGTCCACCAGCAGCCGAACAGGAAGGCCGGCATCAGGGCCAGCACCACCACGATCATCGTACGCTTCATGTCGTTGCAGTCGCGGATGTGAGCGCCCTTCACGGTTGTGGTGTTCGGCACGAAGAGGAACGTCTCGAATGCATCGAACGTCGACTCCAGGAAGCCCAGCTTTCCCCCTTTCGAGAAGGTGGGCTTGATTTTATCCATTATGTTGCGAAGTCCCATCTTTAAGCCTCCTTGATCATTAAGTTAATACCGTCGCGGATGATCTGCTGAATATCGGTCTTCGAGGGATCCACGAATTCGCACAGGGCGAAATCCTCCTCCGTGACCTCATAGATACCCAGATTCTCCATCTTGTCGATGTCGCCCGCCAGGCAGGCCTTCAGCAGGTACATCGGATAGATGTCCATCGGCAGATACTGCTCGTAGAGGCCCGTCACCACGTACGGACGCTCGCCTCCGTTCATGTTCGTATCCAGATCGTAGGCCTTGTGCGGGCAGAGCCACGAGAAGTAGGCTCGCGATACGGAGAACTTCTTCAGACGCGGCATCGCCCACCCCAGCAGTTCGTACTTGTTGCCTTCGGGGATGGCCGTCAGCTGGTGGGCATAGAAGCCCAGGAAGCCGTCGAGTGCGGTTTTCGTTCCGGTCAGCACGTTTCCCGAGATGAAGCGAATCGAATCGCCCTCCTTCTGCGGCTTGACGTTCCCGGCGACGATCGAATCGACCTTTGCGCCGCCGATGACCCGCACATACTGCGGATGTTCGATTTCGGAGCCTGCCACGGCGATGATCTTCGTCATGTCGACCTTACCCTCGTTGAACAGGCGTCCGATGATGGCCAGATCCTGGATGTTGACCGTCCAGACCAGATCGCCCTTGTTGATCGGGTCGATGTGGTGGATCTGCACGCCCACGTTGCCTGCGGGGTGTTTACCGGCGAAGGTGTGCTGTTCGACACCCGAGAGTTTCGGCATCTCGCCTTCGTGCTTGGCAAGCATCGAGAGGTGAACCTTCCCCGGGGTGAGTTTGCGCATCACCTCGATACCGGTTTGCAGGTTCCGCGCCTCGCCCTTCAGCGCGAAATTGTAGTCCGGGGCCTGGGGTGCCGAGTCGAATGCCGAGATGAAGACGGCCTTCGGCGTCTCGGCCGGATTGGCGATGATGCCGTAGGGACGCTGGATGAGCATCGGCCACAGACCCGAACGGAGCAACAGTTCGACAACCTCCTCGCGCGAGGCCTTGTCCAGCGACGGAATCGTGAACGACTCGTACTCCTGCACGGAGTCCGGCGTCACCGTCACCGAAAGCACCTTGCGCTTCTCTCCGCGGTTGATGGCCGACACCGTACCGCTCACGGGCGACGTGAAGAGGATTCGTTCGTTGAACTTGTTGAAGAACAACGCCGTTCCTGCCTTCACCCGATCGCCTGCCTTGACCAGCAGTTTGGGTGTCACACCCTCGAAATCCAGCGGCGAGAGGGCATACTCCGAAGCCATCGGCGCTTCGGCCAGTGACTCCTGAGGCTTACCCACCAGATTGATGTCTAAACCCTTGCGTAGTGTAATGATTTTCGACATGGTGTAAGATTTTGAGTTATTTGTGTGTTTGTCTTTCGTTCTCCGGGGCCGGGTCCGCAGTCTCCACACCTCGGCCTCCCGGGAGTACGGCACGAAGACCGTTCTTTGCTCCGGGCGGAAGCCAGGGTTGTGAGCGCGCGGACTCTGTTAGTGAACTAACAACAATACCGCGTGCGAAAGTACAAAATTTTTTCCGATTAATGCCATCCCGGGGCAGAATATTCCTAAATTTACTTAAAAATTTCTACTTTTGCTCCGGAAATGGAGCCCTGCGTCAACATACACACCCATCGACCGACCGGTCGCGGCATCGAACTCCACACGGCAGGCATACACCCCTGGGAGGCCGACCGGCACTCCGTGGAGGCGCTGACCGCGCAACTCGAACACCGGGAAGCGCCGCGTTCCGGAGCTCTGCCGGGCGACACGATACAGGCTATCGGCGAAATCGGACTCGACTTCGCCTGCAAGACCGACCGTGCGGTTCAATTCGACGTGCTGCGACGCCAGCTGGCCCTGGCGCGTCGTCTGCATCTGCCGGTTGTGCTGCATTGCGTGCGGGCCTTCGAACCGCTGATGCGCGAACTGGCGGCCTGCGAACCCCGGGCCGTCATCTTTCACGGATTCATCGGATCCCCGGAGCAGGCCCGGCAGGCCCTCGCACGCGGCTACATGCTCTCGTTCGGCGCGCGGACGTTCGCCTCGCCCAAGAGCCTGAGGGCCCTGCACGAGGTGCCGCTCGGACAGCTCTTCTTCGAGACGGATGACGCCCCCGTACCCATTGAGGAGATCTATGCCCGGGCCTCCGAGGTGTTGGGGCTGCCGGTGGAGACCCTGCAACGGGCCACCCGGGAGAATTACGAACGCATATTCGAAAAACAGCATGGATAACTGGCTGGAGAGAACGGAACTGCTGCTGGGCGCAGAGAAGCTCGGCCGCTTGAAACGGGCCCACGTACTGGTGGTGGGGCTCGGAGGTGTCGGGGCCTATGCCGCCGAGATGATCGCAAGGGCCGGGGTGGGAAGGATGACCATTGCCGATGCCGACGCGGTCAGCCCCTCGAACATCAACCGCCAGCTCGTCGCCCTGCACTCGACCGTCGGACGGCAGAAGGCCGACATCCTGGCCGCACGGCTGCGCGACATCAACCCCGATATCGAACTCAAGGTGGTCAACCGCTACATCCGCGACGAGGAGACCTACCGCCTGCTCGACGCCGCGACCTACAATTATGTGGTCGATGCCATCGACACCCTCTCGCCCAAACTGGCGCTGATTGCCGCCGCACTCGAGCGACATCTGCCGCTGGTCAGCTCGATGGGTGCCGGGGCCAAGATGGACCCCACGAAGCTCGAAATCACCGACATCTCGAAAACCCACCACTGCCCGCTGGCCCACATGCTCCGCAAACGGCTCCACAAACTCGGAATCCGCTCCGGATTCCGGGCCGTCTTCTCGCCCGAACCCATGCGCGAGGGGGCAATGATCCTCTGCGAGGAGCAGAACAAGAAGTCGAACGTCGGCACGATCTCCTACATCCCGGCGCTGTTCGGCATCGGA
>CALUKK010000063.1 GCA_944321205.1 uncultured Alistipes sp. | reverse complement strand
ATGATTCTTATCGCTTCGGTCATCGTCTGGGCCCTGAGCTACTATCCCCGCTCGGAGAAGAACGCCAGCAGCGAAACACACTACGAAAACTCCTATCTGGGACGCATCGGAAAGGGGTGTGAACCGGTATTCCAGCCGTTGGGTTTCAACTGGAAGGCCAGCGTCGCCCTGCTCTCGGGATTCCCGGCCAAAGAGATCGTCGTCTCGACGCTCGGCGTGCTCTATGCCGAGCCCGAAGTTGCGGCGTTGGAAACGGCGTCCGCAGCTGCGAATCCGACATCGGCTTCCGCGGAGACAACGGCCGCAGCCAAGGGCGAGACACTCCCGGCCGAAACCATCGGCATTATCGGCGGTGCGGATGCCCCGACGCAGATCAACGTCTCGGAGGCCACAGGAAACGGATCCGGTGAAAACGCCGATCCGGAGGAGCAACAGCAACTCGACTCCCTCTCCCGGCGACTGCTCGCAAGCGGAGACTTCTCGACGCCCGCGGCCCTGGCATTCCTCGTATTCATCCTCCTGTACGTACCCTGCATCGCCACGGTCGTCGCAATCGGAACCGAAGCCGGATGGAAATGGGCCGCAGCCTCGATCCTCTACAATACGACCGTCGCCTGGCTGATGGCCTGGATCGTCTATCATATCGCCCGGATCTTCTGCTGAACAACCATGGAAACCGGGGTACAGGACTATATCGTCTGGGCGGTTGTGGCGGCTGCCGTGGCGGTGACGATCGTCCGGTTCTGGCGGCTGCTGTGCGGACGCCGGCGCGGCGGCTGCGCATCCTGCGGAAACACGAAATGCCCCCTGAAGGAGATCCACCGAAAATAAATTTGCGTATACACGCCTCTTGCGTTATCTTTGCCGCCCGAAAACGGCGGAACTCCGCAGCGAAGCCGACTCTCCACAGGTCGGCTTCGTCGTTTGCCGGAAGGACGTCCGCCCAAATACGTGTGTGACCGAAACGTGACTCTATGACCGGACTCTTCCTTATCCTCTTCTTCTGGCTCGTGGGGAACGCTCTGAGCCTCCTGACCGGCGGCTACATCTCCGGAAACATCATCGGACTGATCCTCCTCTTCGCCTCGCTCTGCCTGCACTGGGTCAAGGCCGAGACCATCCGCCCGGCCGCCCGATTCCTGCTCGGCGCCATGGCCCTCTTCTTCGTCCCCTATGGCGTGGGGCTCATGGATTCCTACCGCGTTATCCTCGAAAACCTCTGGGCGATCCTCGTCTCGGGGATCGTCTCGACAATCCTCGTGTTGTTCGTCACCGGAAAAACCTTCCAGAGTCTCAACCGCAGAGTCCGTCTGCGGCACATCAAACAAATGCGTCACGATGCTTGATTATCAATTCCTTCGATCGGATCTCTTCCTGCTCACCCTCACCGTGGGCCTCTATTGTCTGGGAACGCTCATCTACCGACGTTCCCACATGCCGCTCCTGCACCCCGTGCTGCTGACCTTCGTCGCCGTGATCATCTTCCTGCGCTGCACCGGGATTGACTACCCCCGCTACCAGGAGGCTACCGGAATCCTCAATTTCGCCCTCGGAATGTCCGTCGTCGCGCTCGGCTACCTGCTCTATGAACAGCTCGAACGGCTCCGAAGCAGTCTGATGCCCGTGGCCGTGGCTACACTCGTCGGATGCTTCGTCGGGGTGCTGAGCGTCGCATCCATCGCCGAGGCGTTCGGCGTCGAACGCCAGATCCTGAACTCCATAGCCCCGAAATCCGTCACCGTACCAATCGCCGTGTCGGTCGCCGGACCGCTCGGCGGAAACGTCTCGGTAACGTCCGTGGTGGTCTTCTGTGTCGGCATCTTCGGCAGCATCTTCGGAGAGTGGATCCTCCGCCGCTGCGGCGTGCGGGATCCCGAAGCCCGCGGCTTCGCCCTCGGGGCCGCCGCCCACGGAATCGGAACGGCTCGGGCCATCGAAATCGGCGCCGTCGAAGGGGCTCTGAGCGGCCTGGCAATGGCCCTCATGGGGCTGGCTACGGCCCTGCTCATGCCCCTCATGGAGCGATATCTCTATTGATCCGGAATCCCGGCGCGGCAAATTTTATTCCTATAATTTTTTAATATTCCAGCGAATTCCCTATCTTTGCCAAAAGTACATAATCCCAAATATCTTTCAATATGGCAAAAGCAGTCAACATCGCCCGTTCACACCGCATGGACGGGATCGGAGAGTACTATTTCTCGCGCCGTCTGCGCGAAATCGCTGAAATCGAAGCCGCGACAGGCCGCCAGATCGTGAAACTCGCCATGGGAAGCCCCGACCTCCCGCCCCATCAGTCCGTCATTGACTGCCTGGCCAAAGAGGCGCACCGTCCCGATGTGCACAAGTACATGTCCTATCAGGGTGAACCCATCCTCCGCAAGGCTTTTGCCGACTGGTACAAGAAATGGTATCACGTCGATCTGGACTTCAAATCCGAAGTATATCCCCTGATCGGATCCAAAGAGGGTATCATGCACATCTGCATGACGTTCCTCAATCCCGGAGACAAGGTCCTCGTTCCGAATCCCGGCTATCCGACCTACTCCGCAGGCGTGAAACTCGCCGGCGGCGTCATGCTCCCCTACTCGCTCAACAAGCAGACGAACTTCTATCCCGACTTCGAGGCCATCGAAAAGGCCGGACTCGACGGCGTGAAGATGATGCTCGTCAACTACCCCAACATGCCGACCGGACAGGTCGGATCGATGGAACTCTTCGAGAAAATCATCGAGTTCGGAGCCAAACACAATATCCTGATCGTCCATGACAACCCATACAGCTTCATCCGCAACTCGGCCGGTCCGCTTTCGATCATGGCCGTCGAGGGGGCCAAGGATGTCGCCCTGGAGCTGAACTCCCTCTCGAAAGGTCACTCGATGGCCGGATGGCGTGTCGGTGTGCTCGTCGGCAAGGCCGAGTGGATCAAGGACGTCATGACCTTCCGCAGCAACATGGATTCCGGTATGTTCTATCCCATTCAGGCCGCTGCCGCAACCGCGCTCGCCCTGGGAGAAGACTGGTACAAGGAGTTGAACGCCATCTACTACGGACGCGAAAAACAGGCCTATGAGCTGCTCAAGGCCCTCGGCTGCACCTATCGCGAGCATCAGGCCGGACTCTTCGTCTGGGCCGAACTGCCCGAAGACTACAAGGGGGACAGCTTCTCGTTCTCCGACGAGGTGATGGAGAAGACCGACGTTTTCCTCACCCCGGGCGGCATCTTCGGTTCCGAGGGTCTGAGATACATCCGCATCACCCTCTGCTGCCCCGAGGAGCTGCTCAAGAAGGCAACGGACAAGATCAAGGCCGCCTTCGGCAAATAGTCCGAACGGTCAGTCCTCGATACGAGGCCGCCGCTCCGAAAAGGGGCGGCGGCTTTTTCGTGGAAAGATGGAGAGAGGGGGGGGCACAGCGTGTGTGACGTTCGGCCGGACACGAAAAACAGCCGCCTCCCGGTAAGAGACGGCTGTTGCGTAGCGGTCAATCGCGCCCGCGGCGGGGGTTACTCGCGTACGATGCGGATCGAGAGGATGCGGTCGCCGCGGCGGATGTCGTCGATCACGTCCAGCCCCTCGACCACCTGTCCGAAGCAGGTATGGACCCCGTCGAGGTGTTTCGTATTCTCGCGGTTCATGCAGATGAAGAACTGAGAACCGCCCGTATCCTTCCCGGCGTGGGCCATCGACAGCACACCCCGGTCGTGACGCTGGCGCGGTGCCGAGGTCTCACACTTGATCGTATAGCCCGGGCCGCCCGTTCCGTCACCCCGCGGGCAGCCGCCCTGGATCACGAAGTCGGGAATCACCCGGTGGAACGTCAGTCCGTCGTAGAAGCCGTGTTCGGCCAGATCGACGAAGTTGGCCACCGTACCCGGCGTCTCGTCGGCGTAGAGCTCGGCCTTCATCGTCCCCTTTTCGGTCTCAATGATTGCGTAGGTCTTCATGGTTCTCTTCCGTGGTTGCTTATTCGGTTACCTTGACTTTGGCGGCGGCAGCCTTCACCCGGTCGCGCAGCGCGTCGAGGTCGCTGCCCAGCGGTTCATAGCCCACAACGACACCCATGCGGCGGTTGATGCGTGCCGTGGGTTTGCCGAAGATGCGCAGGTCGGTGCGCGGATTGTCGGCCAGGGCGGCTTCGAGGCCTTCGTAGCGGGGCGTCGAAGTGGTGATCGGCGAAAGGATCACGGCGCTGGCACCCATCCGTTCGAAGGTGATCGCCGGGATCGGAAGCCCCAGCACGGCCCGCAGGTGGAGTTCGAACTCGGTGAGATTCTGTGTCCCGGCCAGTGTCACCATGCCCGTATCATGCGGACGCGGCGAGAGTTCCGAGAAGTAGACGCCGTTCTCGTGGCTCAGGAAGAACTCCACGCCCCAGAGTCCGGCACCGGTCAGTGCGCCGGTCACGGCTGCCGCCATGCGCTGCGCCTCGGCCAGATGTTCGGGAGCGATCTTCGGCGACTGGAAGCTCTCACGGTAGTCGCCGCCCTTCTGCACGTGGCCGATCGGCGGGCAGAAGAGCGTCGGACCGTTCTTTTGCGTGACGGTCAGCAGCGTGATCTCGCTGTCGAAGCGGATGAACTCCTCGACGATCAGTTCCCGGATGTCGCCCCGCGAACCCTCGCAGCCGTAATGCCAGGCTGCCTCCACCTCGTCGGCCGACTTGACCACCGACTGTCCCTTGCCCGAGGAGGACATCAGCGGTTTGACCACGCACGGATACCCGATCCGGTCGGCCGCCTCGCGAAGCTCCCCGAGCGTTGTGGCGTAGAAGTAGCGGGCCGTCTTCAGTCCCAGCTCTTTAGCGGCCAGGTCGCGGATCGCCTTGCGGTTCATCGTGAAGTTCACGGCCCGGGCACTCGGCACGACCTGGATGCCTTCGCGCTCGAAATCATAGAGGCGTTCGGTGCGGATGGCCTCGATCTCCGGAACGATGATGTCCGGGTGGTGTTTGGCCACGGCGGCCGAAAGGGCCTCGCCGTCCAGCATGTCGAAGACTTCGCAGGCATCGGCTACCTGCATGGCCGGTGCCCCGGCGTACTTGTCGCATGCAACGACCGTCTGGCCCAGTCGCTGAGCTGCAATAACGAACTCCTTGCCCAGTTCTCCCGAGCCCAGAAGCAGTATCTTTTTCATCTGTGTGATGGTTTTGGATTTTTCGACCACAAAGATAGAATTTTTTCCGCTCATGCGGTACGCTGCCCGAGGCTTTCGCCGTGAAAAGAGTGTTTTATTCCGATCGGTTCCTCCACGTCCCGATCCCGGCAGGCGGCAGCGGCCGTACTCCGAAGCCTGTAAACGGCACGGACGGGCATGAACTGGAGACACGTAAAGTCCGTAAAAAAGAGCAAACGGGTGAAAAACGGCGTGGCAGGGAGGTTGGAAAACGGGGTTCCATGAGATTTCAAAGGTTCAGCGAAGCCTCGCGGAAGAAGGCCATAAACACGCGAAAGGGTACAAAAAACGGATTCCATCCCTTGCAGGAGGAATCCGCTTCGTCACGGGTGGAGGTGGCGGGAGTCGAACCCGCGTCCAAACAGGGAACCCGAAAGCTTTCTACACGCTTAGTTGCCGTTTGGTCCTTCTCCCCGTACCTGGCAGGCAACAACCCAGCACAGGGCCCAGTCCCTTGATTTTCGCACACCGGTCGGGACTCCCGGCGCACTATCTCCAAATGAATGATACCCCGTATGGAAAGGCATTAAAGAGCGGAACACCTCTCCGGGATACTCGTCGCCAAGACGCCTTGGCCTCGGCGATTAAGCCAATTTTCCTTGAAAATTAGGCAGCGAGTGCGTAGCTGTTATTGCCATTTATAGTTCGAGCGTCGGGATTTACGAGCCGCCACACAGCGCTCGGCGTGCTTACAATCAAACTCTGCCTGCTGTCAAAACCGGGCACCC
>CALUKK010000062.1 GCA_944321205.1 uncultured Alistipes sp. | reverse complement strand
CCTTCATTGCGGCCATTCTGACGATCATCGGATATGCGATCAACGATACGGTGGTTGTCTTCGACCGAATCCGCGAGTATCTGGGTATCTATCCGAAGCGGAGCCTCTATGAGAACGTGAACAACGCCATCAACTCGACGCTGTCGCGTACGATCAATACGTCGGGCACGACGCTCGTGACGCTGCTTGCAATCTTCTTCTTCGGCGGCGAGACGATCCGTGGCTTCATTTTCGCGCTGATCATCGGCGTAGTAGTCGGTACGGTGGCCACGATTTTCATCGCCACGCCGCTCGCCTACGATCTGATGAAGAAGCGTGCCAAGATCGACGAGGAGAAATAATCGCTTTCGAGGCTGAACTCAAAGCCGCTTCCGGATTCCGGAAGCGGCTTTTTCGTGTCCTCATCCGTCGGCATGTTTTTTGCGATTAAAGAATCACGAAGGCACGATTACCGTAGCCTTGGAGAACCGGACTTCGCAAGTGCCGTCGATCGCCTATTTGATCGGCGGAGTCAGCGCTCTGGCGCTTTCGACGGGACTGATGCTGTGTGGACGCCGACGGGCATCGATCGTGGTGGGGCAGTTGGCCTCGCCGCTGCTGATCATGGGGCTGTACAACAAGATGGTTAAGACGCAGGGTCACGATTCGTTCGATCGTTGACAGCGTCAGATTTCCGATCCCGGCAATCGGCCGATTGCCGGGATCCCGCAAAAAGCAAATCCATGAAGCGAACCGGAAAACGAATCTGGATGAGCGTGTTTTTCACGCTGCTGTGTTTTGTGGTCGGGGGCCTGTCGTCGTGGTTGCAGGGTTCGGCGCTGGCGGAGTGGTATCCGCAAATGGAGAAGTCGCCGCTGACGCCGCCGGGGATGGCCTTTGCTGTGGCATGGAGCCTGCTGTACGTGTGCATCGGCATTTCGGGCGGCGTGCTCGCCACTTCGGAGAGTCCGGAACGTCACCGTGCGATGCGTTTGTGGACGGCGCAGCTGGTATTCAACTTTGGATGGAGCGTTTTGTTCTTCACGCTTCGCAATCCGTTGTTGGGACTGTTGGACATCGTCGTGCTGGACCTGCTGGTCGTGCTGTATCTGGTCCACACGCTGCGCCACGGTCCGCGGCTTGCCGGCTGGCTGTTTGTCCCCTACCTGGTTTGGATCCTCTTCGCCACGTACCTGAACGGCTACATCCTGGCGGCCAACGGCACGGGATTCTGAAAGGTCGCACACCTGGGGGAAATCCCGTTGCCAAATTGGCATTTATTTTTTACCTTTGTCGACAAGATAGAGGTCACACTATGGAAAATCTGCTGCATTGGATGCGACGTTACGTCTCGCCGGTTTTTCTGGCGTTGCTCGTGGCGTCGTTCATCTTATGGTACATTGCGAAACTGAGCTATACCTATACGACGGAACAGAACGTGCGGGTTAGTGTCGACGGACAGCCTTTCGAGGTGACGTGCGTGGTGGAGGGTATCGGGACGAACCTGTTCGGCTACCGGGTCTACATGAACAAACGGCTCCGGATACCGCTTTCGGAGCTCAAGACGCACCCTTCGCAGGAGGAGGGTCACGAAGGTAAACTGGTCATCGATCCGCAGTCGTTGCAGGATGCCCTGGCTCCGCGTTTCAGCGACATCAAGATCATCTCGATCAAGAATATCCCGGAGATCGACCAACCGCAGGCGAAGTCATGATGAAGGTGGGAATTACGGGCGGCATTGGGAGCGGGAAGAGCACCGTTTGCCGGCTTTTTGCACAGCGGGGTATCGCGGTCTACGATTCGGACCGGGAGGCCAAACGGCTGATGACGGAGGATGGGCCGCTGCGAGAGGCGATTGCGGCACGCTTCGGGGCCGAAGCCTACACCGACGGGCAGCTGAACCGTCCGTACCTGGCCTCACGAGTCTTTACGGATCCGGCGGCGCTTGCCGATCTCGATGCGCTGGTCCATCCGGCCGTGATGGCGGACTTTGCGGCGTGGGCCGAGCGTCAGATATCCCCTTATGTGGTGCTGGAGAGTGCCATTCTCTTCGAGGCGGGGCTGGAACACTCGGTCGACCGGACGGTTGCCGTGGTGGCACCGCTCGAACTGCGTCTTGAACGCACGTGCCGACGCGACGGATGCGACCGTGAGGCGGTCCGGCGCCGCATGGCGGCCCAGCTGGACGACGACACGTTGCGCGACCGGGCCGACTGTTGTGTGGTGAATATCCACGAGGAGGATCTCGAACCGACGGTTGCCGAACTGGACCGACGTTTCAAATTCGAAGCACAACACCGTTATGATGCCTGATCTCTCCGTGCCGCAGGTGATGGCGATCCTGAACGTCACGCCCGATTCGTTCTATGCGGGGAGCCGCACGCCGGATCGTGAGGCGGTCGAACGGCGCGTGCGGGAGGCTCGGGACGAGGGAGCCTCGCTGATCGACGTCGGAGGTTACTCATCGCGCCCGGGCGCCGACGAGGTTCCGGTGGAGGAGGAGTGGCGGCGCGTGGCGTTCGGGGTGGAGACGGTGCGGCGCGTGGCTCCCGGAGTGACGGTCTCGGTCGATACGTTCCGCAGCGAAGTGGTCGCGCGTACGGTCGAAGCCTTCGGCGAGGTGGTCGTCAATGACATCTCGGCGGGCGAACTCGACGCGAAGATGCTGGAGACGGTGGCGCGTTACGATCTTCCCTACGTGGCGATGCACATGAAGGGGACGCCGCAGACGATGCAGTCGCAGACCGACTACCGGCGCGACATCACCACCGAGGTGGTCGACTACTTCCGGGGACGGATTGATGCGATGCTGGCGGCGGGCATCCGCCGCGAGCGGATCATCCTTGATCCGGGTTTCGGCTTTGCCAAGACCGCGGCGCAGAATTTCGAATTGCTGCGGGGTCTTCACCGCCTGTGCGGGGAGGGCTATCCGGTGTTGGCGGGACTTTCGCGCAAGTCGATGATCTACCGTACGCTGGGCTGTACGCCGGCCGAATCGCTTGCCGGTACCGTGGCACTCGACTGGGAGTGTCTGCGGCAGGGGGTTCGGATCCTGCGGGTCCACGACGTACGCGAGGCGGTCGATACGGTCAAACTGTTCAATGCATTCCGATCATGATACGGGTAACGGACATACACAAGAGTTTCGGCACGCTGGAGGTGCTGCGGGGCGTGTCGCTGGAGGTAGCGCCGCGCGAGGTGGTCTCGATCGTCGGGGCGAGCGGTGCCGGGAAGACGACGCTGTTGCAGATTATCGGCACGCTGTCGTCACCCGACCGGGGGCGCGTGGAGATCGACGGTACGGATGTTTTTTCACTCAATGACCGGTCATTGTCGCGTTTCCGCAACAGCCGCATCGGTTTTGTTTTCCAGTTCCACCATCTGTTGCCCGAGTTCACGGCCTTCGAGAATATCTGCATCCCGGGGCTGATCGGCCGACGCCCGCGGGCCGAGGTAGAGCACCGGGCAGCCGAACTGCTTGACCTGATGGGGCTCTCGGCACGTCGGGATCACAAACCGGGCCAGCTTTCGGGCGGCGAGCAGCAGCGTGTGGCCATTGCCCGGGCCCTGATCAACTCTCCGGCGGTGCTGTTGGCCGACGAACCTTCCGGAAATCTCGATTCGCACAACCGCGACGAGATCCACCGTCTTTTTTTCGAATTGCGGGAACGTCTGGGACAGACGATCATCCTGGTTACACACGACGAGCATCTGGCCTCGATGGCCGATCGGAAGATCACGTTGTCGGACGGCATGATTCTCGGCGAGTGAGATCGCTTCCGACCGTCCGGTCCGATGTTGCTGCCAACCGCCGTGATCTCCGCGAGTGTCGGGATTCCGCCGACGCTTCTGTCGTTTCGTTGTTCCGGCCGCTCTGTTACCTCCGCCATTTTTACCGCTTCCGCCACTTTTGCCGCTCCGGCGGTCTTTGCTGCCTGCGCTGCGGCGCCGACTTTGGTTATCGCTTCAATTCTGAATTCAGCCATGATGGAACCGGCCCTGCTTAAAGAACTGCTTGAAAACCTGTACGATCGCTATAACCTCCCGGAGTTCATTCCGGACGACCCGATTTCGGTGCCACACCGTTTCACGGAGCGTGCCGACCGGGAGATTGCGGGATTTTTCGCGGCAACCATTGCCTGGGGCAACCGCCGCTCGATCGTCCGCAACGGCCATCGGATGATGCTTCTGATGGACAATGCCCCGGCGGATTTCGTGCGCCACGCCTCGGAACGCGAACTCGCTCAATTGACGAGCTTCGTTCACCGCACCTTCAACGGTCATGACCTGCGCGATTTCGTGCTGGGGCTTCGGGGCTTCGAAGCGCGTTACGGCGGTCTCGGGGCCTTTTTCGAGCAGCGTTACGAGACGCACCGCGATCTGCGGCCGGTGCTGGCGGAGTTCAGGCGGGAGTTTTTCACGGCGCCGCATGCTCCGCGCTGCGAGAAGCACCTCTCGTCGATCGAGCGGGGAGCGGCCTGCAAACGCCTGTGCATGTATCTGCGGTGGATGGTGCGCCGCGACGACCGCGGGGTCGATTTCGGACTCTGGCGGCGTATCCCGATGTCGGCGCTCTACCTGCCGCTGGATCTCCATGTGGGCGTCACGGGCCGTGCTCTGGGACTGCTCCTGCGTCGTCAGAACGACTGGCGGGCCGTTGAGGAGATCACCTCGCGGCTTCGGGAGTTTGATGCCGAAGACCCCGTACGGTATGATTTTTCGCTCTTCGGAGCCGGTATGGACGGATATCTGAAAGACCATGAATGAGTCGCATGTTGATCGCCTGGAGGGCGCTTTTCGCTTCAAGCGTTTTACGATCCGGCAGACCCGTTGTCCGATGAAGGTCGGGACCGACGGGGTGCTGCTTGGTGCCTGGGTCGAGGTCCGGCCCTCGGACCGTCGGATCCTCGACATCGGTACCGGCACGGGGCTTATAGCCGTAATGCTGGCCCAACGCTCTCCCGAAGCTCTGATCACGGGGGTCGACATCGACGACGTGACCGAGGCTCGCGAGAATGGCGATGCCTCGCCGTGGGGCGACCGTCTGCGGTTCGAGCAGACTCCGATCCAGGACTTTTTCCCGGCGGAACGCTACGATCTGATTGTTTCGAATCCGCCGTTTTATGTCGATTCGCTGACCTGTCCCGACCGGGGACGCACGACGGCCCGCCATGCGGTGCATCTTTCCTACGGGGAACTGATCGATGCGGTTGTCCGGCTGCTGGCACCCGGAGGGCGCTTCGGTGTGGTGCTCCCGACCTCCGAAGCCGAACGTTTCCGTCGACAGGCTGCCGCACGTCTCGGGCTTCTGCGTCTGACGCAGGTCCGAACGACCCCCCGACGTCCGGTCAAACGGGTGCTGATGGAGTTTTCGCCGATTCCCTCGCCGGGTGCGGCCACCATCTCCGCGGCCGTTACCACCCCCGGGGCTGTTTCCGATTCCGCCGCCATCCCTGTTCCTGCCTCTGCTCCCGGGTCTGTCCCCGACTCCGCCGTTCCTGCCTCTGCTCCCGTACCCGTCTCCGTCTCTGTTGCCATCCCCGCCATGCATTCTTCCATATCCTTCGCAGCAGCTTCCGTTTCACCTGCAACTGCAGCCGTTACGGCCTCCAATCCCGGACCGCAGATCGACGAACTGATCATCGGAACGGGTCAACACGAAACCTATACACCCGAATATCGGGCTCTGACCGGTGATTTTTACCTGAAATTTTGACGGCACGGGAAAAAACGCTACATTTGTTCTCCAACAGCACAAACCTTTCGGAACATGAAATGCAAACTTCTGGCGCTGACCCTGCTGCTTGCAGGCGGCGCAATGGCCCAGAATCCATACATTGCCCTTCAGGGAGCCACCGAGACCGTAGAGGGTATCCGTATCTCGCAACCGCGGACGATCCTTGCGGTGGACCTTGCGGTGGAGTGCGACCGGACCCTGACGGGACCCTATGCACGATATGCGCAGAAGTATCTCGGCGTGCGCGCCTCGTTGGCCGACAAGACGACGTGGAGGATCATCGATGCACGGATCGCACTGCTTGACGGTGCGACGTATCTCAATGCCACGGCACCGGCTGCCGCTACGACGCACGTCCAGAGTTACGCCGCCTCGGAGGAGGAGTTTTCCCGGCTTCAGCCCGACAAGACCGACATGACGACTCCGTCGTTGGAGGATGCGGCGCGTATGGCCGCCGAGCGGATCTTCTCGCTGCGCCGCCACCGTCTGGATCTGATCACGGGTGAGGCCGGAGAGAATGTCTTCGGCGAGGGCCTGCGTGCCGCGCTGGCCGAGATCGACCGTCAGGAGCAGAGCTATCTGGAGCTTTTCCTCGGCAAACATGTCGTCACGACCGCAACACACCGTTACGTGGTCTATCCGCAGGCGGACAAGAAACAATATATCGTCTGTCGTTTCAGCCCGGCAACGGGACTTCTTCCCGAGAACGATCTTTCGGGAGACATCGTGCTGTTGCAGATCGAGCCGTCGGGTTCGCCGGTAGCCGAGGGGCTTGAGGCCGGCCCGAAGGAGACGAACGTCGTGACGTGTCGGGTGGCGGATCCTTCGACCTGTACGGTGCTCTCGGGCGGTCGCGAATATGCCCGATCGGTTCTTCCCGTCTTCGAATTCGGCCGTACGATCAACGTGGCGCTTCCGCGTCGCAAGTAAAGGAGTCCTATTCCCGAGCCGGATTGCCCGGAATAGGAAAATCTTGAACCCGTTTTCCCGATGGATTACACCTCACGAATGACCGCATTGCTCGGGGCCTTTCGCCGTGAGCGGAACGGAGCCGTTGCCGATACGATGCGATGCGATGGCCGTGCCTACGGCCTGAACTACGGCGTGAGTCTTCCGACCCTTCGACGTCTGGCCCGGGCCGAAGGGCAGGATCATGACTTTGCCCGTTACCTGTATCTTCAGGATGTCCGGGAGTTGCGGCTGGCCGCCTACCATATTGCCGATCCTTCGCGGCTCGACGATGACGACCTCACCTTCTGGGGAGAGGGCCTGCTGAACTCCGAGATGGCCGAAGAGGGCGCCTTTGCGCTGTTTGGACGTGCGGAGTCGCTTCCGAACCTGTTCGAGCGGTGGACCGCTCCCGCTGCGGGGTGGCTTCGCACCTATGCGGCCCTGATGTCCGCGGCACGGACCGATACACCCCGGGCGGCCTGGATTCCGCAAATCGTCGGAATCGTCCGTCGGACAGCCGGCGGCGATCTTCGTGAAGCCCACCTGTTGGCACAGGGGGCCGTTGCCGCGCTGGTGAATGTCGGGCGCCAAAACGAAGAGAACCGGCAGACGGTGCACCGTGCTGTCGGCTCTCTGGGCTCACTCCCTGCCGAAGACTACGTCCACGAGGAGCTTGCCTGGCGTTTGGATCCGTTCTGTTGACCGATCCGTAATCGATTGTCGAGTTCGTCGAGTACCTTGAGAAGGTGTTCGAGACTTCGGAGTCCCGTTTCGCGCCAGATGACCTCTCCACGGAAGAAGAAGAGAATCGTCGGGACGGATATGATGTCATACCGGCGGATGATTCGTTCGAGATTGCGGTCTTCGACGTCGATATGACGGATCTCCACACGACCGAGTCGGCATTGTTGAAAACGATCGAGGACGTGCCGCATCGCACGGCATCTTTCGTCCCAGCGGGTCATGAAGTCGATGCCGGTCAGGGCATCTCTCCAGATGATCTTTTCAAACTCTTCGGCGAACATGGCATTTTCATCTTCAGTCCCCTTTCTTGCGGATTCCGATCAAATCATTTCGGCCCAGGAGATATTGGCCTGCCGTTTTTCGGCAAGAAGCATCTCGACGTAATCGATCGTTTTCCGGAGGCCTTCGGCCAGCGGGGTATGGGGCATCCATCCCAGGTCACGGCGGGCCGCAGCGATGTCCGGAGCGCGTCGTCTGACGTCATCGATACGGGCTTCGGTGTGTACGATGGAGGATTTGCTGCCGGTCATTTCGACGATTTTTTCGGCCAGGGCGCGGATTGCGATTTCATGGCTGCTGCCGAGATTGACGGTTCGGACGTTTCCGACTCTCGGGGCCTCCATCAGGCGGATCATTCCGTCGACGAGATCCTCGACCCAGCAGAACGTACGCAGCTGTTCGCCGCTTCCGTTTACGACGATCTCCTTTCCGAGCAGTGCTGCGACGATCATCTTCATGACGACGCGCTGATCCATCAGATCGGCACCGAATCCGTATGTATTGAAGATCCGGGCGATCCGGGCGTCGACCCCGAATTCGGCGTGATAGGCGCGGTGGAGTGCTTCGGCGGCCCGTTTTCCTTCGGCGAGGATGCGTCGTGTCGAGCAGGCCTCGGCTGCGGAATATGCGGCATCGCTGTAAACCGGGCCATAGATGCTTCCGGAGGAGGCATAGAGGATGCGCGCGTGGTTGTTTCGGGCGGCATCGAGGGCATTGGCGGCCCCGGCGATGCAGGTTTTGAGCGTCTCGACCGGGAGCGCCTCGCTGTATCGGAGGCAGGTCGGGGCCGCGAGGTTGTAAATCTCCTCGCAACGGACGCCGAAGGGTGTTGTGATGTTGTGTCGGACGTACCGGAAATGGGGATGTTGAGCGACCTGGCGCAGCAAAGGGGAGGAGGCTCTGTCCCGAATGTCCACGCAGTAGATGACATGTCCGGCCTCGATGAGTTTCAGACACAGATGGGTTCCGATGAAGCCCACACCTCCCAGTACGGCAATTCTCTTTTGCATGGATCCTCGTTTTGGGGAGGAAGGAGCAAAATCCGTTCCATCCTGGGTCGGACGGCACCCTGATGCGGAATATTTCCGGCAGGGGGGGGGAGCGGTTGAGGGAGTTTTCGCTTTTCGGTTTTGTCCTCTACTCCACGAAGAGGGCTTTGGGCAACTGTTCGATGCTGCTGATTCGGACGACTTCGATACCTCGGGGCTGTTTGGCTCCCTTTGGCAGATAGGCCGAGACGATGATGCGTCGGAAACCCAAGCGGGCCGCTTCGCTGATTCGCTGTTCGGTTCTTGGGGCGGGTCTCACCTCCCCCGAGAGACCGATCTCTCCGGCACAGCAGACCCCTTCCGAGACGGGTCGGTCGTAATACGAGGAGATGACGGCGGCCACGACGGCCAGATCCAGTCCGGGATCGGCGACCTTGAATCCGCCGGCGAAATTCAGGAATACATCCTTCTGGAACATCTTCATGCCGACCCGTTTTTCGAGAACGGCGAGCAGCATGTTCATGCGTCGGGCGTCATATCCGGTTGTCGATCGCTGGGGGGTTCCGTATGCGGCCCCGCAGACCAGGGCCTGTACCTCGATCAGATAGGGTCTTACGCCATCGGCGGAGGCACCCACGGCAATGCCCGACAGGGGTTCTTCGTAGTGAGTCAGCAGAATCTCCGAGGGGTTGTCCACGCCGCGGAGGCCCTCTTCGAGCATTTCGAAGACGCCGATTTCGAACGTGGCGCCGAACCGGTTCTTGATGCCGCGCAGGATGCGGTACACGTTGTTGCTGTCACCCTCGAACTGGAGGACGACATCGACGATATGTTCGAGGATTTTGGGCCCGGCGATTGTTCCATCCTTGGTGATATGTCCGATGATGAAGATGGAGGTTCCGGTTGTTTTGGCGTATTTGAGCAGCGAGGCGGCGCATTCGCGGATCTGGGAGACGCTGCCGGCCGAGGAGTCGAGCAGATCGGTGTAGATGGTCTGGATGGAGTCGATGACGACCAGATCGGGCTTCTGCTCTGCGATCTGTGCGATGATGTTTTCGAGCAGGGTTTCGGGATAGATCAGACACTCCTCGTTACCTACGCCGATTCTCAGGGCCCTCATCTTGATCTGTTCGGCGGACTCTTCGCCCGAAACGTAAAGGGTTTTCAGTCCGTTGTTTGCGAGGGCGATCTGCAGCGAGAGGGTTGATTTCCCGATTCCGGGTTCACCGCCGATCAGGATCAGCGATCCGGGGACCATTCCACCGCCCAGCACGCGATTGACCTCGGGATTTCCGAGATCGATTCTGCGATGTTCGCTTTCGCGGATATCGCGGACACGTTGGGGTCTTGTCGTGGGGAGGGGTCCTGCGACGGTTGCCGCTCCCGAACCGCTGTCGCGTGCGATGATCTCCTCGGTGAAGGAGTTCCATTCGCCGCAGGAGGGGCATTTTCCGAGCCATTTGGGGGCTTCGAAACCGCAGTTTTTGCAGAAATAGGCTTTTTTGACCTTGGCGACCATGATGGTGGAATCAGTAAGTGGAAGTCGACGAATATTCGTTGCGAACGACCTTTGTAATCCCGGCTTCGGGGTATCGCATCTGGAATTCTTCGGTCAGATCGATCGAGAGCATCACCTTGCGTACTCCGTCCGTATCGGTATACGAGGAGATCGTGCAGTCATAGACCCGATTCAGAAAGAGGATCGTGATCTGCGAGGCTCCGGGCTCCTTGATGAATGCCCCTTGAGTCACCCCCTCGTCGGTTGCGGTATCGACGGTCAGGGGTCCGCTGTTGTAAGCCGTGAAGTCGAGCGAATAACGGCCACCGGGTTGTACGGGGGCTTCGGCGGCCACTTCGGCCTGGATCTGTGCGATCAGCGGATCGACCGGCTCCTCCTCATCATCCTCTTCGGACCCTTCGCCTCCGCTGACGTCCTCTCCGGATCCCGAATCTGGTCCCGAATCTGGTCCCGAATCTGGTCCCGAATCCGATCCGCCTCCGATTCCGGCCCCTGTTCCGGCCCCCTCCGATCCTGCATTGTTTCCCGTTCCGGGTTGTGTTTCCGTTCCGCTCCCGGAGTCGGTTCCGCTTTCGGTTCCGTCCCCCTCTCCCGACTCGGTTCCCTCGCCGGTGGAGGGCTGTTCGGGAGTGGACTCGGTTGCGGAGAGGGAGACTTCGGCCCCGATCCGCACGATGGGGTAGGAGACCGAGTAGAAGACCTCCGAATTGTCGCCGCAACCGCCGGCCAGAGGCAGTACGGCGAGCAGCAGAAGCATGCCGCAGATTCTTCGTATCATAATCCCAACTCCTGATCGATCAGAATGACAAGAATGCGCCCTGCGGGATGACATCTCAACATCTCCATGCGGGTGTTGCAGATCCGGTCCGGGGCGTTGCAGTCCATGCAGACGCCGGTCTTGGCACAGGGGGTCCGGAATCCCGGATGTCGTGCGATGTTCTGCGGAGCGGCGATTCGACGGATCCGCTCCTCGGCCTGCTCACGGTTGTCGACGATCTTGTTGCGCCCGGCAACGAGAATCACCTTGCGGGGTCCGAATGCCACCGGAGCGATGCGGTTCCCGACCATGTCCAGCCAATGGAGCGTTCCCTGGGTCGTTACGGCATTGATTCCCGTGATAAAGAGATCCGAGAGGAGCGCTTTTCTCCGGATTTCGAGACGTTCGGGCCTCGGCATTGCAGGGTCGAACCCGTCGAGCAGCGTCCAGTCTCCGTTCTGGCGCAGCCAGTCGATGATGCCGGTTTTGCGCATGGTGATCGAGTCTCCGAAGGAGACGATCTTCGGGGCCTCCTCTCCGATGCATTTTTTCATCAGTTCGAAGGCCTCTTGCGTGGTCTCGACGATGGCGGTTTCGAAATGGTGGCGGCGGAGCGCTTCAGCGCAGATGTTGAGTTTTTCAGTCGTCATGTTTTTCGAGTTTACGTTTTACGACGGCGGGGTTTCCGGCCGCCAGTGAATCATCGGGGATGTCGCGGGTTACGACGCTTCCGGCAGCGATGATGCAGCGGTCCCCGATCCGCACGCCCGGACAGACGATCACGCCGCCGCCCAGCCAGCAGTCGTTGCCGATGCGGATGGGTTTTCCCGTTTCGATCGGTTTGCGGCGTTCCAGATAGTCGATCGGGTGATGTGGCGTAAGGAGCTGGCAATTGGGTCCGATGAGCGTGTGGTCGCCGATCGTGATTCCTCCGCCGTCGAGGAACGTGCAGTTGAAGTTGATGACCACGCCGTCGCCGATGGAGATTCTGAATCCGAAGTCGCAGTGGAACGGCGTGATCAGGTAGCTCGTGTCGGGGAATCCGGGGATCAGCTCGCGCAGGGTGGAGCGATAGGCCGCAAAATCCCGGTACCGGGCCGTATTGAGCTTTTCGAGCCGCTCGTGGGCCAGCAGGTTGAGCTCCATGGCTTCGGGGTCGCTGTAATCGTACAGTTCGCCGCGCATCATCTTTTCGACTTCGGTCATGGCTGCGGATCTATTTGATGAAGAACCGGTAGATATCGTTTCCGTTTGCGTAGAGCAGCAGCATGAGGATGATGACCAGACCGACATACTGGGCGGCTTCGAGGACCTTGTCGCTGACCTTGCGGCGGGTGATCATCTCCCAGAAGGTGAAGATGGCGTGCCCTCCGTCGAGTCCGGGGATGGGGATGATGTTCATCACGGCAAGGATGATCGAGAGGAAGGCCGTTTTGAGCCAGAAGTCCTGCCAGTCCCACGTGGAGGGGAATATGCTGCCGATGGCGAGGAATCCCCCCAACTCTTCATACATTTTGGTTCTGGGCTGTACGATCATCTTGAGTTGCTGCCAGTAGGAGGATATGACCTCCCCGGTTTTTCGGAAACCGGCGGGTATGGCCTGCCAGAAGGAGTATTTTTGCGTCCGGAGGTTGTATCCTTCGCGAATGACACCGAGCGTACCCTCTTCGGATACGGGGACCGTGAAGGCGGGGATCAAGACACCGTTTCTCAGCACATGCAGCGTTACGGAATCCCCGGCATGAGCCTGGATATGCTGCCGGTAGGCGGGGTATTCGACGCCCGCCAGCTCATCGACACCGACGATTTCGTCACCCGGTCGGAGCATGGCGGCGGTCGGAGCCACGACGCTGTCGATGACGAACGGCTGCCTGGGGACGAGCAGTCCTTCGTACCCTTTGTTTTGCCGCATGGCGATCAGTTCGTCGAACGGGAGAGTCAGTTCGATCTGCCGGCCCTGGCGGTCCACGACGACCCGACGGTCGGCATCGGTGATGACCATGGCATTGAGGATCTCCAGGAAGTCGTCGATTTTTTGGCCGTCAACGGAGACGATACGGTCCCCGTCCTGGAATCCGAGTTCGTGTCCGGCCTCGTTGAAGTTGTAACCCCACTTGACATCTTCGTTCGAGAGGTAGGTCGTACCCCACGTGTAGCTGATTCCGATGTAGATTGCCACGGCGAGCAGGAGGTTCATCACCACGCCGGCGATCATCACCAGGAAGCGCTGCCAGGCGGGTTTTGCGCGGAACTCCCAGGGCTGTACGGCCTGACTCTGGTAGCCCTTGTCCATCGACTCGTCGATCATGCCGGCGATTTTGCAGTATCCGCCCAGCGGGAGCCAGCCCATGCCGTATTCGGTGTTTCCCCGGCGGAACTTGAAGAGCGAGAATCCGATGTCGAAGAAGATGTAGAACTTTTCGACGCGGATCCGGAATACGCGGGCCATGACGAAGTGGCCGAGTTCGTGGATTCCGACGAGGATCGTGAAGCAGAGGAAGAACTGAATGATTTTGATGAGAATGTCCATTCGTTTCGGAGTTGATCGTTAGATATTGAGGGAAGGATCCGTTTTGTTGGATGTTGAATTGATTAACGGTTTGTGGGGGCGAGAGATTCGACGTGGAGGAATTCGGCGGCGATTCTGCGGGCTTCGGCGTCGGCTTTGGCGAAATCGTCGAGCGAGGGGTTGGCGACGAACGACGCCTTTTCGAGCGTGTGCCGGATCGTCCGTACGATATCGAGCCAGGGACACTTGCGTGCGAGGAATGCGGCGACGGCGATTTCGTTTGCGGCGTTCATCGAGCAGGCGGCCGTACCTCCCCGTCGCAGACATTCGTATGCGATGTCGAGCGCAGGGTATTTTTCGTGGTCGACCTCTGCGAATGTCAACCGGGGATGCTCCGCGAAGCTGAAGGTTGCGTCGGGACGTTTGGCCCGGTCGGGGAACATCAGGGCGAAACTGATCGGGGTCCGCATGTCGGGGGATCCCAGCTGGGCCTTGATGGCCCCGTCCTCGAATTCGACCATCGAGTGGATGATCGACTGGGGGTGCATCACCACCTCGATCCGGTCGGGGGGTGTTCCGAACAGCCAGTGAGCCTCGATCACCTCGAATCCCTTGTTGACGAGTGTCGAGGAGTCGATGGTGATTTTGGCGCCCATGTTCCATTGCGGGTGGTGGAGAGCCTGTTCGACGGTGACGTTATTCAGCTCTTCGCGCTTCAGATCGCGGAACGCGCCGCCGCTACAGGTGATGATGAGTCTTCGGACGGGAGCTTTCTCGCCGATCAGACATTGGAAGATGGCCGAATGTTCGGAGTCGATCGGGATGACGGGAGCTTTGCGTTCGCGGGCCAGGGGCATGACGCAGGCTCCGCCGACGACAAGCGATTCCTTGTTTGCCAGGGCGATTTTCTTCCGGGCCTGGATTGCGGCGACCGTGGGGGCCAGACCGGCATATCCGACCAGGGCATTGACCACGACATCCGAATCGCCTGCGGCCGCGACCTGTGCCACGGCCTCCTCTCCGGCATAGACCTTCGTGTCGGAGTCGGCGAGGGCATCGCGCAGCCGGGGGTAATATTGCTTGTCGGCGATGACCACCGTATCGGCATCGAATTCGCGGGCCTGACGCGCGAGTTTTTCCCAGTTACGGTGAGCGGTGAGGATCCTCACTTCGAATCGGTCGGGGTTTTCGCGCACGATGTCGAGCGTTTGCACCCCGATGGAGCCGGTGGATCCGAGGATGGCGAGACGTTGTTTCATGGGTAGGGTCAGAAGACGATGTATCGTTCGGGATCGACGGGTTTGCCGTTGTTCCAGAGTTCGAATTCGAAGAGTTTTGCATCGCCGTTTTCGGATTCGGCGTTGTAGGCGATCTGCTCTCCGGCGCGGACGGTTTGACCGATTGCCACGAGGGATTGCGAGAGATTTCGGTAGATGGAGAGGAGATTTCCGGCGTGTTGGATCACGATGATGTATCCGTTTTCGGGGGTCCAGAGGCTTTGGACGACGGTTCCGTTGTCGACGGCGGCCACCCGGTCGGCCGGTGCGGCGGCGATTTTCACGCCGTACCGGTTTTGCTTGAGGTCGAAATGTTCGGTGATGATACCCTCGATGGGAGCCGCGAGTTCGATGGCTTCACGGAGTTGTCTCCGGGAACCGTTCTTCTGACCCGAGAGGGCGTAAGGTCCCGATCCTTCCATTTCGGCCCGGAGCAGGGAGTCTTCGCGGGAGGGGAGCACGATCCGTTTCGAGAGGCGAGAGGAGTCGGAGGGCGCCATGACGCGCGAGACGGGAGTCCGACCCTCCATGATCAGGGCGATGTTTTCGTTGTAGGTCATCATGTCATTCATGACCCGTTCCATGGAGTCGAGACGGATGATGTTCTGAATGAGGCTTTCGCGGGATCTGTCGGCTTCGGTTCTGTATCCGGGCAGGAACTCCAGCACGGGGGTATATGCGACCAGCGAGAGGATGATGATGAAGAGCGTAAGCAGGAAGGCGATGGATGCGGCGAAGATGCTTGCCGGGGAGATATGCATGTGCCACTCTTCGGAGAGGTCAGTGGCGTTGAGCATGTTGAATCTTCGTTTCCGGAAGAAACCATGCCACCAGGCCTTTATTTTTTTCAACCAGTTCATTCGTTCTGGAAGCGTTAGGGGATTAAACGGTTACAAGTCGGTGCTCCTCATCAGGGGAGGGGATCATCCATGCAAAGATAACATAAGCGGTCCGGACTGCCAAATTTATTTGCCTTTGGCGCATCCGAGGAAGAGGGATTTGCGTTTGAAAAAGGGAAAAAACTTGGTGATTCGGGCATAAATTGCTATCTTTGTAGATGGTTGAAACCTAAACGTCAAAAACAAGAATAAATTATGGTAAAACCCACATTGTTGGTACTTGCGGCGGGCATGGGATCCCGCTACGGGTCGCTCAAGCAGATGGACGGCGTCGGACCGAACAACGAGGCCATCATCGACTATTCGATCTATGACGCCATTCGGGCGGGCTTCGGCAAGGTTGTATTCGTGATCCGTCACTCCTTTGCGAAGGAGTTCCAGGAGGTGTTTTCCGCCGATCGTTTCGGGGGGCGCATTGCCGTCGAGTTCGTATTCCAGGAGTTGGACTATCTGCCGGAAGGGCTGACGGTTCCCGAGGGTCGGGTCAAGCCGTGGGGCACGAACCACGCCGTGATGATGGCCGCCGATGCGATTCATGAGCCGTTTGCGGTGATCAATGCCGACGACTTCTACGGGGCTGAGGCCTACAAGACCATCGGGGAGTACCTGTCGCAACTGGGCGATTCGAAGAACCGTTACTGCATGGTGGCCTACGATCTGAACAAGACGCTGTCGGAGAACGGCACGGTTTCGCGCGGGGTTTGCGGGGTTGACAGCGAGGGGAATCTCTCGTCGATGGTCGAGCGGACGCAGATCGAGCGGATGCCGGACGGGAAGATCGTCTTCCACGACGGCGGAGCCGACGAGGAGCTTGCCGAGGATACGCCGGTATCGATGAATCTGTTTGGTTTCACGCCCGATTTCTTCGGATATTCGAAGGACTATTTCAAGACGTGGTATGAGGCCAACCGCGATAACATCAAGGCGGAGTTCTACATTCCGACGATGGTGAATAAACTGATCGGAGACGGCACGGCGACGTTGCGCGTTCTTCGTTCGGCGGCACAGTGGCACGGTGTTACCTACAAGGAGGACAAGCCGGCCTTGATGGCAGCCATCGAGAAGATGATCTCGGAGGGAAAATACCCTCGGAATCTGTGGAAATAACCGGATAGAACGGCGTGCCGTTGTGCGGTGCGCGTTTTGAGCAGCGACCCCGGACGTTCTCCGTCCGGGGTCGCTGTTTGGTGGGGTTGCAGATTGGGCTTCCGTTGGGGCTTCTGCGGGGTTCGGGCATTGGTTAAAACCGGGGGAGGTTGAACGGCTGGAAGCCGGACGCTGTTCAGTCGAGAAACCCTTCGCGGACGAGTTGCTCACGAATGCGGACCCAGTCAGCTACGGGACGCTTCTCTCCGTCGATAAAACGCAGGGGACATCCGAGATTGCTGTCGTCGATGTAGAGATCGGCATGAACCTTCGGCGAGGAGGTCCAACGCTTCTGCTCGGGATTTTCGTTGACGGCATAGAGCGGGATTCCCCTTTTCCGGAACCACTCCACGGCACGATCCAGCAGTTTGCCATGCCGCATCGAATAGAGGATCAAACGGCAACCGTTGTCGGTCAACTCCTTGAGAACGGGGACAGCCCCGGCATCCTCCCCGATTTCGGGGTAGGCATGAGTCACCACCGTTCCGTCGAAATCGATGGCGATGACAGCATCTCGAATAGCCATGGATCTTACTCTTTCTTTGGTTTACGGATCAGCGAAAGCAGGAAATTCTTGATACGTTTCCGGTAGCTTTCGTCGTGATACTCGTCACCGTCACCGTATCCGTATCCGTATCCGTACCCATATCCATAACCGTACCCATATCCGTATCCGTGTCTGCGGGAGCGAGCGCCGTTGAGGACGATGCACATGTTGTGGAGTTTCTTTTCGCGATAGAGTCGTTCGATATCGGGGAGTTGACGACGGTCGAGCACACCCTCTCGTACGATGTAGATGCAGAGATCGGACAGGCGGTCCGTAATCACGGCATCGGCCACCGACATGGCGGGCGTGCTGTCGAGGAATACGTAGTCGTACATATCCCGCAATTCGGCGATAAGCTTGTCGAGTTTCTCGGAGAGGAGCATCTCGGTGGGATTGGGGGGTTGTACGCCGGCGTAGATGACGTCGAAGTTTTCGTGGTATTGCGTCTTGTTGATCAGGGCGTCGACCGAGGGGATCGTTCCGGCAAGGTATCCCGTGATTCCGTTCCGGGTTTTGCCGTGCCCCATCAGCGAGGAGAGGGCGTGTCGTCGCAGGTCGAGGTCGATGAGCACGACGCGTTTTCCGGCCATGGCGAGGGTCATGGCGAGATTCATGGCGACGAATGTTTTTCCGGCATGGGGATTCGAGGAGGTGAAGAGGATGACCTTCATGCCTTTTCCGGCGGATACCCCCATGAATGACATGTTCGATCTCAGGATCCGGAACGCTTCGGAGATGGCATCTCTGCCGGTTTCACGGACGACGACCCCGTCCTTGTCGACACCTTCGTGATAGGGAATATCCCCGAGGAAGGGGGCGCTGAGGTTGTCTTCGATATCTTTTCGACCGCGGATGGTGGTATCGAGCATGCTGATCAGGAAGAGCAGTCCGAAGGGTATTGCCACCCCGACGACGAGAGCGATTCCGAGGATCATCGTCGGACGGGGAGATACGGGAACGGCACTGCCGTAAGCCAGATCGATGGTTCGGGAGTTGCTTTCGGCGACGGCGTAGTTGAGTTGGGTCTCCTCCTGTTTGTTAAGCAGGTAGAGGAACAGCTCCTCCTTGATTTTCTGCTGGCGGGTGATTCCGAGTATGACCTTCTCCTGAGAGGGCATGGTTGAGATTTTCCGGTTTGCGATCTCCTCTTCGCGGCGCATGGCGTCCCGTTGTATCTCGAGGGTGGAGATGTGGGAGTCGAGCGAAGCGATGATCGAACGTCTTACGGCCGCCAGGAGGTTGTCCAGGTCGCGGATGACGGGGCTGTTTTCGGAGCTGTTTTCGAGGAGTTTTTCGCGTTGCAGGATCGAGGTGTTGTACTCTTCGATCTGAGCGGTCACGGCACTGTTGGTGACGGAGGCCATGGCGGGGATCAGTTCGCCGGCTTTCGAGGGGTCGTTGAGGTAGTCTCGGATGAACAGGGAGACATTGATCTGGTTGTCGAGCGAGAGACCTTCGGCCTTGTATTGGGAGCTTTCGGCAACGCTTCGGGATGTTTCCGAGGCGATGTCGACCATCTGGTTGTCTTTTTTGAGGTTCTCGATATCCTTGTCCACGTCTCCGAGTTCGCGGCCGATGACTTCGAGTCGGGCCTTGATGAATTCCGCGGTTGTAACGGAGACTCTGCGTTTGTCGTCGATGGCATCCTTTTCATAGGCATCGATCAGGGTGTTCAGAATGTCTTCGGCTCGTTTGGCGACGGCGTTGTTCATCGAGATGGTGACGACGGACGCCTGCTTGTTGGCCACATCGCATTTGACGGCATTTCGATAGGCGTCGGTTGTGGCTTTAAGAGAACTTTTTACGACGTGGATGGGAACCTTGTCGTAATGGGGGGTCATGTAGAGGGTCTTGTGCACGACGATTTCACCCACGGGCGTGGGGATGGTGTCTCCGTACTGGGCGGTGATGACGGATCGGCTCTCCTGTTTGGAGACGAATCCGTCCTGGAATTGCGAGATCCGGATCTGCTCTTCGTCCAGGGGGGTGATGAACATGGAGAGCGACTGGTTCTCATTGTCATTGACGAATACGACGTCGATCGGAGACTGCCCGTAGAGATCCTTGTCCCGGAGTCGTTCCCGCACGGAGTAGTTGACCGCCAGATTGAGTCTCCGGACGACTTCGGACATGAGACGTCGGGACTGGAGGATAAATATTTCGTTGTCGACGCTGCGCTGGGTTTGGAATCCCGAGAGGTCACTGAAGGCCGTCAGTTCGAGATTTCCGCCTTTTCGGGAGTCCTTGACGAGGATGGTAGCCGTGCGGCTGTAGATCTTTGGGGTTTTGGCCAGGTAGTAGTAGGCGACCCCGAGGCAGACGAGAATCGAGAGAACGAACCAATACCAGTTCAGGACGATCATTCGGATGATGTCATGAAGGTTGATGACACCGGCCTGATCGTCGTTGTAGATCTGCGAAGGCTGTATGTTGTTCGGCTGAAGCTCAGTCATGATGGAATGCGGTTATTTGGTAAGGGTGACGATGAGTGTTGCGACGGAGATTGCCGTGCTGACGAGCGAGAGGTAGAAGCTTCGGTTTTGGCTGATCTCGGCCGATTGGGCTTTGTACTTGTTGGGTTTGACGTACACCACGTCATTCTGCTGGAGATAGAAAGCCGGGGAGTTGAAGAGGTCCTTTGAGGTAAGGTCGAGGACTTCGAAGGTTCGTATGCCATCCGTTTCTCGGGCGACGATGACCTCGTTCCGGACTCCGTAGACGGTCATGTCGCCGGCCATGGCCAGGGCATCGAAGATCGAGATCCGGTCGCGGTCGATATCGAAGGAACCCGGACGGGCGACCTCGCCGATGACGGAGAACTTCATGTCCGAGAATTGGACATTGACGGAGGGGTCGTTGATGTATCCACCCTGTCTGATTTTGTCGGCGATCGATCTGGCCAGTTCGTTGCGGGTAAGCCCTTCGCATTTGACCTTTCCGATGACGGGCATGACGAGATAGCCCTCTTCATCGACGGTACGGGTTTGGAGCGACTGGGTGCTGGAACTCGACGACGGAGTCCCGGAGAGGGAGTTGAGTGCGGTCGACGAGTTGAACGGCACGGCGAGTTCGGGGTCCTTGCTGTTTACGACGATGATGAGCCGATCGAGGGGCTTGATGCGGATCTGGCCGTTTTGAGCGATCTGTTCGGGGGTTGCAGGCTGGACGTCCTGGAGATACCAGACTCTTTTTTGGGCGGAGCAGGCAGCGAGCAGGAAACCGCACAGGGCGATTGCGACGAAGCGGCATAGGTTGTTCATATCGAAAAAAATAGGCATTTGGTATGATACGTGCGCAAAGATAGTGAAAAATCCGGAAACACGTATTTTTTCGGAGGTGCTATTTCTTGGGAGAGAGGGGTATGGGACGCATTTTCCGGAAAAAAAGCGTATATTTGGGATCCGAAAAAGACAGAAGTGATCGTTCCGGCTGTTTTGAAGGGACCGATTTGTGGGAGAAACGGATTGAGCGGTGATCCGGGGCATGCGGTTTGTCGGACATCGTAGACCGGGACTATCCGGTAGTATGAATGAATGTTAAAACACATAAAATCAGAGAAAAATGGTTCATCCCGAGTGGAGTTATCAGGGAGTGATTTATGAGATGAACGTGCGTCAGTTGACGTCGGAGGGGACCTTGCGAGAGGCACAGTCGAAGCTTCCGTTTCTGAAGGAGCTGGGTGTGGATGCGATCTGGCTGATGCCGATCTATCCGATCGGACAGGTTTCGCGCAAGGGCACGCTGGGATCCTACTATTCGATCCGGGATTATTGTGCGGTGAATCCGGAGTTGGGGACGATGTCGGATTTCGATGCCTTCGTGAAGGAGGCGCATCGTCTGGGTCTGAAGGTGCTGCTTGACTGGGTTGCGAACCATACTTCGCGGGATGCGCGGTGGCTTGCCGAGCGTCCGGCGGCGTGGTACGAGCGGGATGCCTCGGGGGTTCCGGTCGTGCCGTGCGACTGGACGGATACGGCCAAACTCAACTATGCGAATCATGCGGTCTGGGAGGGGGAGGCAGAATCGATGCTCTTCTGGATCCGGGATCATGCCGTGGATGGTTTCCGCTGCGACATGGCGATGCTTGTCCCCGTAGCGTTCTGGAACGAGACGGCCCGGCGTTTGCGGGACGTGAAGCCGGATCTGTTTTTGCTGGCGGAGGCCGAGGAGCAGAATCTGTTCGAGCAGGGGGCCTTCGATGCGTGCTATGCGTGGGAGATGCACCACCTGATGAACGACGTTGCGGCGCAGCGGGTCCGAGTGACATCGCTTCGGGATTATCTCTATGCGGACCGGGGCCGTTATCCGGACTGGGCCATGCGTCTGGCCTTCACGACGAATCACGACGAGAACAGCTGGAACGGTACGGAGTTCACGCGCCTGGGTGCTGCCCGGGCCGCGATGACGGTTTTCACGTTTGTGGTTCCGCGAGGGCTTCCGCTGCTCTACACGGGACAGGAGATCGGCTACGACCATTCGTTTTCGTTTTTTGACCGGGATGCGATTCCGGCGGAACGTTACCACGTGAACGAGCATACGCTTTTTTTACGGCGGTTGACGGCCTTGCGACATGCGAATCGGGCCCTGGCGTCGGGGGGCCGCGGCGGGGGTTTGCTCGAGATCCGCAACAATGCGGAGGATTGCCTGTTGATTCTGGTGCGGGAGGTTGCGGAGAACCGGGTGATAGCGGTGATGAACCTCTCGCCGTACCGGATCCATGCCGACTACTATACGGGGATCTATGCGGGGATGTATACCGACGCGATGACGGGATGTGCCTATGAGTTTCGGGGCCGGGTTGAGGAGGATATGGAGCCGTGGAGTTACCGGATCCTGACCCGGTGAACGAAAAAGGTAAGAAGGTGGACGGAAAAGGGAAAAAATTCGTATATTTGCCCAATAAGTTCGGGCGTAGGACTCTGCTTGCGCCCGGAGCGTGAAGGGGGGGGGCGTGAGAAGGGGGGCGTGAAGGAGGAGTGTGAAATGGGACGTGTGAAATGGGGAGCGAGAAAGCGCGAAAAACCAATAAAAAAACGGATGATGAAACAGATTTACTTTTTGGCAGCTTTGCTGCTGGCGGCAACGGGCGTGCGGGCCCAGGAGTCGACGGACGATGCGACGACGCGGCGTCTGGATTCGCTGCAGCAGGTGGTGAACCAGTTGACGACAAGCGTCGAGACCCAGAAGCAGGAGGATCTCAACCGGAGGATCTGGAAGGACCGGGCGAAGTATTTCAATATCGGCTACGTGAACCAGACGCTGACGGACAAGACGATGGGTTTCGACGTGAAGAGTGATTTCGGAGTATTTCTGAGCAACGGTAAGACCTACTATCTTCACAAGAAGCCGATCGTTGGAATGATCAAGTTCGGACTGGACTGGTCGTGGCTGGACATCAACTATGCGAAGTCGACCTGGGAAACGCTCGATCCGGATACGGACGAGGCCTATACGACTCCGATGCATCAGGCGGAGATCGGCATGCAGTTCGGTCCGTCGCTGACGATCAATCCGGTCCACCACCTGAAGGTGAGCGGATATTTCCGGGTTACGCCCTCCTATTCGATGCTATACATGGACGAGACGTTCCACCATCACTATGTGACGATGTTCAATGCGGGATGTGCCGTTGCGTGGAAGACCATTTCGTTGGGTGTCGAGTGGCGATGGGGTACGGCCAAGTACAACGGGTTGTCGTTCAGCGGTCTGGATCTCGACGATGAGTCTCTGGGCGATAGCGAGGATCCGACGTTTGACGATGTGCTGGATCAGATCAAGACTGCGGACACCAAGTTCAAGACGCACACGATGCGTTTTTACGTAAGTTTCCGCTTCTGAGCCGGTTCCGACGCTCTGCGGAAGGATGAATCCGACGGTCTGCCCGATGGCAGGCCGTCGTTTTTTTGAGGCGCGGATCCAAGCTTTTCTCGTTTGCCCGCCGGGGGAGTTCGGACCGGGGATTGCACGAGCCGAATATTTCGCTATCTTTGCTCCGAGAAGATGACCATCGCACGAATCATACTCACGAGCCTGCTTGCCGTAGCGACGTTTGCCTCGGTGACGGGACGGAACTACCGTCCGGAAGAGATTCCGAACGTGCAGCGCCTGGATGCACGGCGCTACGTCTCGAATCCCGACGGTATTCTTTCGGAGGCGGCGACCCGTCGGATCGATTCGATCTGTGCCACGCTGCGGACGCGCGGACTGGCCCAGGTGGCTGTCGTGGCCGTCGACGACATTGCCGGGAACGATACCTTTTCGTTCGCCATCGAGCTGTTCCGCCTGTGGGGAGTGGGCTCGGCCCGGAGCAACAACGGTCTGGGTATCCTGCTGGTGAAGGATCTCCGGGAGATCCGCTTCGTCACGGGCGGCGGGCTTGAGGGGATCCTTCCCGACGCGCTCTGCAAACGGATCCAGATGCAGCGCATGCTTCCCTTCTTCCGGGAGGGGGATTACAGTGCGGGAATGGTCTCCGGGGTTGAAGCGGCGGCACAGGTGCTCGAGGGAGGAACGCCGGATCTGGGTGAAGAGCCGCGAGGTTTTTTCACGTGGTGGGATATCCTGATCCTTCTCGGGACGATTTTCGTGATTTTTCCGCTGGGCATGTGGCTGATCAACCGTTATGCCCGACACCGGTGTCCGAATTGCGGAAAATGGAAACTCAAACAGGTCTCGCAACAGGTAGTGGGGGAGACTCCGGAGTATCGGATCGAGGAGTGTGAGTTCGTCTGTTCGCATTGCGGCTATCGGTTCCGTCGCCGGTTCCGACGATCTCGCGACGACCACTTCCGGGGTCCGGGCGGCGGAATGATCATTGGCGGCTGGGGCGGTTTCGGCGGCTCTTCCGGCGGAGGTTTCGGCGGAGGTTCGTTCGGTGGCGGAGGTGCGGGTTCGCGCTGGTGAGCGTCGCGGCTCCGGATCGGGTGTTCCCCCGGACCGATCCTTCGGAACAAGCAACAACATTCATCACAATAAAGAAACGGAACGATGAAAAAATGGATTTGGATCGGCGTGATCGCCGTGATAGCCCTCTTCTTTTATGCCTCGTACAACGGTCTTGTGGGCAAGGAGGAGCGGGTCCGGAGTGCATGGTCGAATGTGGAGACGCAATACCAGCGCCGTGCGGATCTGATCCCGAATCTGGTCAATACGGTGAAGGGCTATGCCTCTCACGAGGAGCAGACGTTGTCGGAGGTGACCGAGGCGCGGAGCCGGGCCACGTCGCTCAACCTCACGGCCGAGGATCTGACCCCCGAACGTCTGGCTGAGTACCAGCAGGCCCAGTCTGCGGTACGCTCGGCCCTGGGACGGCTGATTGCCGTTGCCGAGAGCTATCCGGATCTGAAGGCGAATCAGAATTTTCTGGAGCTCCAGGCGCAGCTCGAGGGTACGGAGAACCGGATTTCGGTTGCCCGTCAGGATTTCAACGGAGCGGCGGAGGTCTATAACCGTACGGTCCGACGTTTTCCGACGAATCTTGTTGCGGGGCTTTTCGGCTTTGTGCGCAAACCCTATTTCGAGGCATCGGAGGGTAGCGCCACGGTTCCCGAGGTGAATTTCTGAGATGCACTCCGAACGTATGCGCGGCTATGTGCTGGGAGCCATCGCCGCAGCCAGTTACGGGTTGAATCCGCTGTTTGCCCTGCCGCTTTACGGGGCGGGTCTTGGGGCGGATTCCGTTCTTTTCTACCGCTACGTGCTTGCGGTCGTGATGCTGGGGGCGTTGATGTTGATCCGGCGGCAGTCGTTCGCTCTGCGACGGCGTGACATCGTGCCGCTGGTGGTGATGGGGGTCCTCTTTTCGGCCTCGTCGCTGCTGTTGTTCGAGAGCTACAACCTCATGGATGCGGGCATCGCCTCGACGATCCTTTTCGTCTACCCGGTGATGGTGGCCGTGATCATGGCCGTGGGGTTCCACGAACGGGTTACGGCTGTTACGGTACTCTCGATCGTGCTGGCCTGTGTGGGTATTTCGCTGCTCTACCGGGGTGGCGACGGCACGACACTCAATCTGACGGGAGTCCTGCTGGTCTTTCTTTCGGCGCTCTCCTATGCCGTCTATATCGTGGGGATCAACCGCTCGTCGCTCAAGGAGCTGCCGACCGAGAAACTTACTTTCTATTGTCTGGTTTTCGGGTCGCTGGTCTATGTGGTGCGGCTCCGGGGCTGTGTTGATCTGCAGCCGATTCCGTCGCCGGTGCTGTGGATCAACGCCATCTCGCTGGCGCTCTTCCCGACGATCATCTCGCTGGTGACGATGGCCGGTGCGATTCGCCGCATCGGCTCGACACCGACGGCCATTCTCGGAGCCTTGGAACCCGTCACGGCGCTGTTTTTCGGAGTTGTGGTCTTCGGCGAGGCCTTCACGCTGCGTATCGGTACGGGGGTTCTGTTGATCCTGGCGGCCGTGACGCTGATCATTGCGGGGCAGTCGCTGCATATCCCCAATTCGGTGACGCATCTGGCCCGCTGGATGCGACGTCCGCACCTGCCGCGCTGGGCTCTCCGCTGGGCCCGGCACCTGCCGCTGCCGCACCTTCACCACCACCGGCATTGACCCCTCCCCACGTCCGGTCGGGCGGTGCCTGCACACGACCGTTTCCAGCCACAAAAAAATCGTCGGAGCTCATCCGACGATTTTTGTTTGCGTGCCATTTCGCCCGCCCCCTTGCCGGAGGGGCTGTCGGTCTCTGTGACGCCTCGGATCAGAATCCGGATCCGGAGCCTTTCGAGAGCCGCTGCCGATCCTCGGCTGATGCCGCCTCGACCTCCTTTGCGCGGAAGGCCTTGCCGCTCTGGAAGTTCCACGTTGCACCGAACCGGTACTGAATCTTGTTCCACGACTGCCGCATGCGCATCATGCGGACGAAGCCGTCGTTGTCGCCTCCGGCGCCGATCCGTTGATCGAGGTTGAGGATGTTGCGCACGGAGAACGAGACGAGGAACCGCTCTCCGAAACGCTTCTTGATGCCGGCCTGCAGCATGTGGTTGGGCAGGAGCCAGATGGTCCCCAGGTCGATGCGCCCCTGGTAGTAGTAGGCGCAGTCGATGTAGAATCGGGCGGGCAGGGTGAAGGTGTTCGAGACATTGGCGAATACCCAGTTGTACGATTGCTGCTGCCCGTGCTGTTCGATGCGCTGGCCGCGGCGCATGTAGACGCCGTTGAGGTTCACCTGCCACCATTTGGCGGGCTGGAAGGGAAGGTTGACCGTCGCATAGCAGCTGGTCGTGGCGTCGAAGTTGACCCAGTCGATGTGGAGCATGTCGGGGTTGCGGGGATCGGAGAGTATCGTCTGCTGAATCTCGCCGTCGACGATCTGCACGCCGCCCGTGAGGGTGAACCGGTTGGCCAGTACAAGCGTCAGATTTACGTCGTGCTGGAAGGCGGGGTCGAGAGACGGGTTTCCGGTCTGATAGGTGTAGTCGGAGATCTGCAACCGCTGGGGATTGAGGCACCAGAAGCTCGGACGTTGGATCGTACGGGCATATTGCACAATGAGCGAGTGTCCCTTTTTCGGAGCCAGCGTATAGGAGATGTTGGCGTTGGGAAAGAGCGAGAAGTAGTTCTGCCGGAGCCCTCCGCTTTTGCCGTGGGTGAAGGTGTATTCGCCGCGCAGGCCGGCTGTGAGGCTCCAGCGCCCGAGACGGGCCGAGGCGACGGCATAGGCGGCCGCGATGTTTTCGGTGTAGTTGACCGTGTAGCTCTGCCCGTTGTTGCGCAGCCAGGCGTCCGCCTTGCGGTATTCGTAGAGGGCGTCGTTGTGCATGTCGTTGAAGGTGTACTTGGCGCCGGCCTTCAGCGTCCAGCGGGGAGAGAACTGCTTCTCGAGGGCGAGCGTGGCGGTTGCGACGTCGTAGATGCTCACGGCGTTATCTCGGTAGAGCGAGTCGACGACGGTCGGACCGGAGGTGATGCGGCTCGCGTTGTCGTTCTGCGAATCGGAGCAGCGGCGCGTGTAGTCGGCCAGCACCTTGAGGGTCGAACCGAGGGTGTCGAGCTTGTGGATGTAGTTGAACGTGGCCGAGTAGTTGTCCCAACGGCCGAGGTTGTCGAAGCGGCTTCGGGTGTTGACCACGGCCGCGCCGTCGTCCAGATCCGTTGAGGTGTCGGTCGGGCCCGACGTGCGGTTGTGCCAGAAGGAGAGTTCGGCGCCGATGCTGTTCCGGGGGTCGATCTCCAGGACGCTGCCGGCATTGATGCCGTAGTTGCGGTTGCGGTCGATGTCCGAGGAGCGGGCCGTGAGCGCCTTGTCGGATGCAAGGTAGCGGGTATTCTCGTCCGAAATGGTCTTCGAGTCGCTGAGTGATCCCCAGATTGAGGCATAGAAGTCGACCTTTCCGGAGTGGAGGTTGATGTTGGCCGAGGGGTCATACGAATGGATGTAGTAACTCTGTGTGGAGTTGAAGGCGACGGATCCGTTCAGACCGTTCTCGCGGCGTTTGCGGAGCGTGATCCGGATGATGCCCGATGCCGAATCTGCGTCGTAGTCGGCACCGGTGACGGGGACGACCTCGATCTTCTGGATCTCCTCGGCACGCAACGAACGCAGGTAGGTGAGCAGTTGTTCGTTGTCCATCTTCAGTTCGCGGTCGTTGACGTAGACTTTCGAACCGCTTTTGCCGTTGATGGAGATCTTCTCGCCGTCGATCCAGACGCCGGGGGCCTGTTCGAGGAGTTCGATGCCGTCCTTTCCGATGGCCGCGGGGGCATTTGCCACGTCGACGACGAAACGGTCGGCCTCGCGCCGGACGAGCCGGGCCGCGACGACAACCCCTTCGATTCGGGTCGGGGAGCTCCGGAGCATGAAGTCGCCCAGATCGCTGTTCTCCGCGATGCGGATCTCCTGTTTGAGCGGTTCGAATCCCAGGAACTGGATCTGGAGGGTGTATTCGCCGGGTGCGGCCTCCAGTTGGAAACGGCCTTCGGCATCGGTGGCCATGCCTGTAATCTGTCGGTCCTGCCGGAGCAGGACGACCGTTGCATATTCGATGGCCTTACCCTGTTCATCGACAACGCGGCCGTGAGCGGGGGAGATTCTTGCTGCCGTAAGCGGGGCGGCTGCTCCGGTGAGCAGTATCCACAAAATCCATTTTTTCATGATCGGGTGCAACGTTCTGGCATAAGCGCCTGTTTGTTTTGTGAGGCAAAGATATGTAAAAATTTTTGTATTTTGTCACGCATAGTACCTGTTGTTTGCAATAATTCTGAGTACCTCTTTTTCTAAAAAAGGGCGGGACAAGAAATTTTGTTGAAAAAACGATCGCCGATAGGGTAGGAAAGCCGGGAAATAATCACTAAATTTGCAGGTTGATAGGGTTGCAGCCGACATTCGGCGACCCTTCCGAACGGAAATCAGGAGCCTTATGTTGAGCGCATTGTATTACGTATTTCTGGTGCTGCTGTGCACCGTGTTCATGATTCTGTCGGCCGTAGCCTTGGTCGTGTGTTATCCGTTTGACCGAGGACGGCGGGTTGTACACGAACTGTCGCGCATTCTGGTCCGCATTTTCTTTTTCATACCGCTGCGGTGGCGGCAGCGGGTCGAGGGTCGGGAGCAGATCGACCGGCGGAAGCAATACGTGATCGTGATCAACCACAACACGGTGATCGACATTCCGACGCTGTACTACCTGCCGCTCAATTTCCGGTGGGTTTCGAAACGCGAGGTTTTCAAGATCCCCTTCTTCGGACAGTATCTGGTTCTGCACGGAGACATCTGTATCAACCGGGGCCGTGCGACGGCGGCGCTGGAGCAGATGGTTCACGAGGGGAAGCGCTGGATATCGCGTGGGGCGTCGATTGCGATCTTTCCGGAGGGGACCCGTTCGAAGGATGGGGAGATCCACCGCTTCAAGGCGGGAGCCTTTACGCTGGCCCGCGAGGCGGGCGTCGATATCCTTCCGGTGGTGATGGACGGCACGCGGACGCTCATCCGGCCGAACCTCCTGTTCAACTGGGGCAACCGGATCACGATCCGGGTTTTGCCTCCGATTCCTGCGGAGCGGGTTGCGGCGACGGATCCGCACGAACTGATGGAGGAGGTGCACGATTCGATGTGTGCGGCGCTGGCGGAGATCCGTCAAAAACGATAGACTATGGCAGATTTACTCAATACGAACCAAAACAACTACGGCGACGACGCCATCCGGACGCTCACACCTCGAGAGCATGTGCGGCTGCGTCCGGGCATGTATATCGGCAAACTGGGCGACGGTACGCAGCCCGACGACGGTATCTACGTGTTGATCAAGGAGGTGACCGACAACTCGATCGACGAGTACATGAACGGTTTCGGCCACCAGATCGACATCACGGTGGAGGATGGACTGGTGACGGTGCGCGACTACGGGCGCGGTATCCCGCTCAATTCACTCTCGGCGGCCGTGAGCGTGATGAATACGGGCGGCAAGTATGACGATGACGAGGAGGGTGCGGCCTTCAAGAAGACCGTGGGTCTGAACGGTGTGGGCGTCAAGGCCGTCAACTACCTGTCGAGTCAGTTCTGGGCAAGGTCGGTGCGCGACGGGGAGGCCCATACGGTCTACTTCGAGAAGGGTCTTGAACAGAGCGACCGGTGGGAGAGCGGCCTGGCGGAGAAGAACGGTACGGAGATCCGTTTCCGGGTCGACGAGGAGGTCTTCGGCCCCTACGCCTACAACCTGGAGTATGTCGAGCAGCTGGTGCGCAACTACACCTACCTGAACCGGGGTCTGACGATCCGCCTGAACGGCAAGTCGTACGCCTCGAAGAACGGCTTGTTGGACCTTCTGAACGAGAACATGTCCGAGGAGCCGTTGTACCCGCCGATCCACCTTTCGGGCGAGGACATCGAGGTGGCCATCACCCACGGCACGGGCTACGGCGAGAGTTGCTACTCGTTCGTCAACGGCCAGTACACGACGCAGGGCGGAACGCACCAGGCGGCCTTCCGCGAGGCCTTTGCCAAGACCATCCGCGAGTTCTACCACAAGGATTACGACCCGTCGGACATCCGCACGTCGTTTATCGGGGCCATTTCGATCAAGGTTTCGAGCCCGATCTTCGAGTCGCAGACCAAGACGAAACTCGGCTCGAAGGAGATGTCGAAGTCGGGCCCGACGATCCGCAACTTCGTGGTGGAGTTCCTGGGCAAGCACCTCGACGACTACCTGCACAAACACCCCGAGACGGCTCAGATCCTGCAGCGGAAGATCGTCGAGAACGAGAAGGAGCGCAAGGCGATCTCGGGCGTGCAGAAGAAGGCGCGGGAGACGGCCAAGAAGGTTTCGCTCAACAACCGCAAGCTGCGCGACTGCAAGATCCACCGCACGGACAGGAACGAACGGGCCGAGCAGTCGATGATCTTCATCACGGAGGGAAATTCGGCTTCGGGATCGATCACCAAGAGCCGCGACGTGCGTACACAGGCGGTCTTTTCGCTGCGCGGCAAGCCGCTCAACTGCTTCGGACTGACCAAGAAGGTGGTCTACGAGAACGAGGAGTTCAACCTGCTTCAGGCGGCGTTGAACATCGAGGAGGACATGGACAACCTGCGCTACAACAAGGTGGTCATTGCGACGGATGCCGATGTTGACGGCATGCACATCCGGCTGTTGATGATGACCTTCTTCCTGCAGTTCTTCCCCGACGTGATCCGTCAGGGACACCTGTTCGTGCTGCAGACGCCGCTGTTCCGCGTTCGCAACAAGAAGGAGACGATCTATTGCTACTCGGAGGAGGAGCGGCTGCGTGCGATCGCAAAACTGGGCGCGAGCGCCGAGATCACGCGTTTCAAGGGTCTGGGCGAGATTTCGCCCGACGAGTTCCGGGAGTTCATCGGCGAGAACATGCGCCTGGACATGGTGCGCATCACGAAGGATGACCCGATCCACGACCTGCTGGAGTTCTACATGGGCAAGAACACCTACGAACGGCAGGGCTTCATCATCGACAATCTGCGCATCGAGGAGGATCTCGTGGAGCAGGATCTGAAAATCAACTGACGAATTATGGCAAAGAACAAGCATAAAGACGACGAGCCGCTGCTTTCGGAGGATGCCTTCGACGAGGATGCCTCGACGCCCGAATCGGACTACGAAGGGGGAGAGGAGACCGAAGGGGGAGAGGAGACCGAGGAGAGCGGAGACGAAGAGGTAACGGACGACGGGGTAACGGACGACGGGGCGACGGACGACGAGGTGGCGGAAGACGGGGAGGCAGAGACCGAAGCCGGGGAATCCGCAGCAAACGGCGGCGGATCGCGCCGCACGGGGAAGTTCGACCGGCTGACGCAGGACGAGGGCGACGTGCGCAAACTGACGGGCATGTACAAGAACTGGTTCCTGGATTACGCCTCGTACGTGATTCTGGAGCGAGCCGTTCCGCATGTCGAGGATGGTCTGAAACCGGTCCAGCGGCGTATTCTCCACGCCATGAAGGTGGTCGACGACGGCCGCTACAACAAGGTGGCCAACCTCGTGGGCCAGACCATGCAGTACCACCCGCACGGCGACGCCTCGATCAAGGATGCGCTGGTGCAGCTGGGACAGAAGGACCTGTTGATCGACTGCCAGGGTAACTGGG
>CALUKK010000061.1 GCA_944321205.1 uncultured Alistipes sp. | reverse complement strand
ATTCGGCAAAAATACACAAAATATTCGTATCTTTGCGCATATTTTGTCAATATGCGATTCTTCGAACAAATTCTGGTCGGCTATGGCTGGGAGGGGCTTGCGCTTGCGGGATCCCTGTTTCTGATGTTCGGCGTACAGCTCTACTACTACATATTTCTTTACGGGCGGATTTCCGGATACAAGAACAACCGTCGTGCGGTGACACTGGAGACGGAGCCTTCGGTTTCGGTGATAGTTCCGTTGTTTTCGGAGGACTATTCGTTTGTCGAGGAGCGTCTTCCGCTGATTCTGGCGCAGGCATATCCCGATTTTGAGGTTGTAATCGTCTATGTGGGCCACGATACGGATTTTTACGAGGATCTGACCCGTCTCAAGCAGTCGTTCCCGCAGATTACGACGACGAAGATCCACCTGGATCCCCGGTTCCCGATTTCACGGAAGATGGCGCTCAACGTGGGGATCAAGTCGGCACACTACGAGCATCTGATCTTCACCTCGACGGACGCCATTCCGCAGACCGACCGCTGGCTGTCGTTGATGGCCAAGGGCTTCATGCGCGGGGAGATCGTTGTGGGGTACTGCGGCATCGAACGGCGCAAGGGCTTTACGAATTACCTGATGCGGACGTGGCGGATGATGCATTCGGTCGACTGGATAGCCCGTGCGGTACGGAACCGCGCCTACCGGGGAACGCTTCACAACCTGGGCTTCACCAAGCGCCTCTACTTCGGGGTCAACGGCTTCGACCACCTGAACATGAATATCGGCGAAGACGATCTCTTCATGCAGCGGGTCATGACCCGGGAGAATGTGAGCGTGATTCTTTCTCCGCGAGCGACTCTTCGGGAAAAGACCTGGGGCGGCATGGGCTGGTGGATGAGCCAGTTGCGTTATTACGGTTCGGCGTTCCGCTACTACCCCCGGGCGGTCAAGAGTTACGTTCGCTGGGAGTTGGGGTCCCGGAGTCTGTTTTTCGTGACGGCGCTCTGCGGGCTTGTCGTGATGCCGGTTGAATACAAGCTCGGTGTGGCGCTGCTGGTGGTGATCCGCTATGCCGTCGTGGCTTGGGAGGTCCGCCGCATCGCCCGACGATTGGGCGAGGAGGGCATTTTGGGGCGTTATTTTCTGTATGATCTGCTGAGCCCGCTGTGGGCAGCGGCTCTTGGTGTGATGCTGTTGCGTCGGGACGAACGGGTATGGAGATAGTCGACTATATCGTAGCCGAGGACCGGGATCTGGTGACACGGACGCTCAAGGGGGACGACACGGCCTTCGAGTATCTGTTCAACCGCTATCGGGATGCGATCCACCGTCTTTTCGTGCAACGGCTCGGCGGAACGAACGATGCCGACGATCTGTTGCAGGAGACCTTCATCAAGGTTTATATCAATCTGCACCGTTACAGCAAGGAGTATACCTTTGGGCAGTGGGTCTATACGATTGCCCGGAATACGTTTATCGACTTCGTCCGGCGGCGTCAGGACGACCTGTCGATCGACGATCGTTTTTCCTCGCCGGCCTCGAGCGCCCCGACCCCCGAGGAGAGCGTCATCAACCTTCAGCAGCGGACGCAGATCGAATACTATCTCGACCGGCTCTCTCCGCGCTACCGGCAATTGATCGAGATGCGCTTTTTCGACGAATATTCCTACGAGGAGATCGCGGCGAAACTTTCGTTGCCGCTAGGGACGGTGAAGACGCAGATCCACCGGGCGCGGGAGCAGATGTGCCGGCTGATAGCCGAGGGTGAAAACCGGTGACTGCGGCCGGAGAGACCCGAAAACCCGAAAAGAGAATGAACGATCTGGAAAAAATCTACGGATACTTCCCCGAACTGGACGCCGTGCAGCGCGAGCGGCTGGCAGCCCTGTATGATCTCTACGCCGACTGGAACGCGAAGATCAACGTCGTTTCACGCAAGGATTTCGACCAGCTTTACGTGCGCCACGTGCTTCACTCGCTGGCCATTGCGAAGGTGTGCCGCTTCGACGCCGGGGCGCGGATTCTCGACGTGGGATGCGGCGGGGGATTTCCCTCCATCCCGCTGGCGATTCTCTTCCCGGGGGCACACTTCACGGCGGCGGATTCGATCCGCAAGAAGATCACGGTGGTCGAGGGGGTCTCCCGGAGCCTGGGGCTTGCGAACCTGACGCCGCGTTGCGTGCGGGTCGAGACGCTTCCGGAACGCTTCGACTACGTGGTATCGCGGGCCGTGCCGGCGATGCCGGAGTGCGTGAAGTGGGTGTGGCCGAAGCTCGAGCGGGGGCGGCATGGCACGCTGCCCAACGGCATTCTTTATCTTAAGGGCGGAGATCTTGCCGAGGAGTTGGCCCGCACGGGCCGACGTTGGACGCTTTATGCGATTTCGGACTTTTTCGACGACCCGTTCTTCGAGACGAAGAAGGTGGTCTATACTCCGCGGATCTGATTTTGCCGAGACCTGTGCCGTCTGCCGGACGGTTCTCGGATCTATTTTCGGGGTTTGTTTTCAGGACGAGATTCGGGATTTCCGTCGAGAAACCGTTGCAGATCCTTCAGCAGCCTTTCGGCCGACGAGGCTCCGGTGATTCGACCGAGGAGTTCACCCTGGGGTGAAAAGACGAGCAGCAGGGGGATTGATCCGCTCCCATAACGCTTCATCAGCGCCTGCCCCGTTGTTTGATCGACGTCGTAACGGGCCGCGACGAACCGGCTGTTGATAAAGTCCCCGACCTCCTTTTGGGCGAAGACCCTTTGCTCCATCCATCGACAAGGCTGACACCAGTCGGCATAGAGGTCGATGAAAACGGGTTTTCCGAGTTTGAGGGCCTTTTCGTGCAGGGCGTCGGTCGAACCGCTTTCGAACCGAACCTGGGCCTGGATGGTCCCTCCGGCCAGCAGGAGCAGGCCCAGCAGGGCCCATTTCAGCGCAGTTTTCATACCAAATGAAATCTTTTCGGGCCGTTTCCGGCTGCAGGGTCCGGTGTCGGCTGAATCCGTAAGGTTCCGGCTTCGCCATTATGTCCGGCCTTTGACCTTCCGTCTGCAAAAACCGCACCTTTTGTTTTCCGACCCGGGGGATTTGCCGACTATCCCCGCCGGCTTTCGGCTTCGCGGGTGCTCAGCAGCCCGCAAGCAGCCTGGATGTCTTCGCCGCGCGAGGCCCGGATCGTGGTCTGAATACCGCGGGCCGTCAGGGCGTCGCGGAATCGGATCATCGCCTCGTCATCGGGTGAGAAGTAGGGTGAATCGGGAATCTTGTGAAAACGGATCAGATTGATCCGGCACTTGATCCCGTTGAACAGTCGTGTGAGTTCGCGGATGTGTCGCGGGGAGTCGTTCAATCCGCTCATGACGATGTATTCGAACGAGACGCGGCGCTGGTGGGAGAAGTCGTGTCGGCGCAGAATCTCGATGACCCGGGCAATGGGCCAGACCTTCTCGACGGGCATGATCTCGGCCCGTTCATCGTGAAAGGGGTTGTGCAGGCTCACGGCCAGATGGACCTTCGATTCGTTGAGGAATCGTTCGAGTTGAGGGATGACGCCGGCCGTGGAGAGGGTGATGCGGGTCGGCGACCAGGCGAAGCCCCACTCTGCGGTGAGGATCTCGAGTGCGCGCAGGACGTTGTCGGCGTTGTCGAGCGGCTCGCCCATCCCCATGAAGACAAGATTCGTGAGTCGGTCGCGTTCCGGGAGGGAGACCACCTGGTTGAGGATCTCGGCAGCCGAGAGCGACTGCTGCAGCCCCTGGCGTCCCGTTGCGCAGAAACGGCACCCCATGCGGCATCCGGCCTGCGACGAGACGCAGAGCGTCGCGCGGTTGCCGTCGGGGATGTAGGCCGATTCGATGAAGTGCCCGCCGAGCGTACGGAAGAGATACTTCTTGGTGCCATCTGCGGAACGGGATTCGCGTTCGGGCGCGGAGAGAACTGTCCCGAAGTGGTCTGCGAACCGTTGCCGGTTGGCAGCCGAGAGATCGGTCATCCGCAGCGGATCCTCGACATGCCGGACATAGAGCCAGCGGGCGATCTGCCGGGCCGAGAAGCGAGGCATTCCCCACTCGCTGCAGAGAGCGGCGAGTTCATCGAGGTTTTTTCCGTATAACGATTCCGGACCGGTCATTTTTCTCGGGAGGTGTATGGTTTCCGGAGACAAAAGTAGGCAAAAAATGAAGATTTTTATTCCTGCAGCATTCAATTTTGAATTTTTATCTCTATATTTGGGGTGCATAGCGTGTCTGTTTCGGGGGGGGGAAGCCTTGTTTGCGGGGAGAGCCCTGGAAAAGGCCCGGAACAGCTGGGCGCTGTGGGGGGGGGGGTAAGTAGAACCCGCGACCTTGATGGGGTAGGTAGAACCTGTAACCTTGACGGGCACGTAGAACCCGCAACACGGGGCGGGGTAAATGAAACCCACAACCTTGAGGGGGGGGGTGGAACCCGCAACACTGACGGAACAATTAAAACTTGAAATATGGAAATCAAAAAATCACCCAAAGCGGACCTGAAAAACAAGCGGGGCCTTTTGCTTGAGATCGGTCTTGTTGTATCGCTTCTGCTCGTGATCGCAGCCTTCTCGTATACACCGGAGGAGAAACGGATCGAGAAGGTCGATTTGCAGACGGCTATCGTCGAGGAGCAGATCGTAGAGATTACGCGTCAGGATCAGAAACCGCCCGAGTCTCCCAGAAAGGTGGAGGTGAAGGTGATCGCCGACCTGCTTCAGGTCGTGACCAACGATACGAAGATCACCACGGAGGTCGACTTTACGGAGTTCGACGAGGATGTGGAGGTCGTACAGACGGTCGGTGTTGAGGAGGAGGTTGTCGAGGACGACCAGCCGTTCCTGATCGCCGAGACGATGCCCTCGTTCCAGGGCGGCGACCTGAATACGTTCCGTGCATGGGTTCAGCAGAATGTGAAGTTCCCGCAGATTGCCCTCGAGAACGGTATCCAGGGACGTGTGGTTCTGTCGTTTGTGATCGAGAAGGACGGACGTCTGACCAATATCCAGGTGCTGCAGACTCCGGACCGTTCGCTTTCCGATGAGGCGATCCGCGTGCTGAGCAAGTCGCCGAAATGGACGCCGGGCAAACAGCGTAATCAGGTTGTACGTGTGAAGTATACGCTGCCGGTGGATTTCCGCGTTGCCAACTGATGCGGCACCTCGGATCCGGGGAATAAATATAGGGTATCCTGCTTCGTGGAGGATACCCTTTTTGTAATTTTGTGGAGGATACCTTATCGTAATATGGACTCAGCCCGTCTCGACAAGTGAGAGGTATCCGTTTTTTCGGACGGGCGACAAGTGTTTATTGATTTTGGAAGAGAACAGACACACGTTTCAGACGAAAGAGACCCCGGAGGATCCGCGGGAACGGGCCGTTCTTGTCGCCGTAGTCCGCGACAATCAGGATGCCCGGCAGACGGACGAATATCTCGACGAATTGGAGTTTCTGGCCGAGACGGCCGACATCCGGGCCGTGAAGCGCTTTACGCAGCGGTTGCCGCAGCCGTCGGCTCGGATTTACGTCGGGCCGGGGAAACTGACCGAGATCGTCGAATACTGCAGGGAGCAGGAGATCGACGTGGTGATTTTCGATGATGAACTGAGTCCGTCTCAGACGCGCAACATCGAGAAGGAGTTGCCGTGCCGATTGTTGGACCGTACGCGTCTGATCCTCGATATTTTTCTTTCCCGGGCCCAGACGGCCTATGCCAAGACGCAGGTTCAGCTGGCCAATTACGAGTACATGCTGCCCCGGTTGTCGGGTCTGTGGACACACCTTGAGCGGCAGCGGGGCGGTACCGGAACGCGAGGAGGCGCCGGAGAGCGGGAGATCGAGACCGACCGACGGATCATCCGCAACCGGATCGCCAAGTTGAAGGAGGATCTGAAGAAGATCGACCGGCAAATGGCCGTGCAGCGATCGAATCGCGGCTCGTTGGTCCGAGTGGCCCTTGTCGGCTATACGAACGTGGGGAAATCGACGTTGATGAATCTGATCTCGAAGAGCGATGTTTTTGCCGAGAACAAGCTTTTTGCAACGTTGGACACGACGGTACGCAAGGTAGTCTTCGACAATCTCCCGTTTCTTTTGTCGGATACGGTGGGCTTCATCCGCAAGTTGCCGACGGAACTGATCGAGTCGTTCAAGTCGACGTTGGACGAGGTTCGGGAGGCCGATCTGCTGGTCCATGTGGTGGACATTTCGCATCCGCAGTTCGAGGATCAGATCGCGGTGGTGAAACAGACCTTGCAGGAGATCGGAGCCGGGGACAAGCCGGTCTATCTGGTTTTCAACAAGGTGGACGCCTATAGATGGGTCGAGAAGGATGCCGATGACCTGACGGCCCCGACTCGGGAGAATCTTTCGCTCGAGGAGTTGAAGCGGAGCTGGATTGCGCGGGGTAATACGCCGTGTATCTTTCTTTCGGCGCTTCAGAAGATCAACCTGGAAAAATTCCGCTCGGATCTGTACGGGATGGTGCGCGAGATTCACGCCGGGCGTTATCCGTTCAACAACTTTCTCTATTGACCAACCAACACACGGGAATTATGACACTTCACGTACTTTCAGAGCAGAACACGGTTTTGAATCGCTTTCTTTCCCAGATCCGGGACCGGGAGATCCAGAAGGACTCGATGCGTTTCCGGCGGAACATGGAGCGCATCGGCGAGATCACGGCCTACGAGATCTCGAAGGCCCTGCACTATCGGCCACAGGTTGTCGAGACGCCACTTGGGGAGGCTACGGTTCAGGTTATTGACGATCAGTTGGTCATTGCGACGATTCTTCGTGCGGGTTTGCCGTACCACCAGGGTTTTCTGAACTATTTCGACGATGCGCAGAACGCCTTTGTTTCGGCCTATCGCAAGAGTACGAAGGACGGGAAATTCAAGGTGAAGGTCGAATATATCTCCTGCGGGAGTCTTGAAGGGAAGACGTTGCTGCTTGTCGATCCGATGTTGGCGACGGGATCGTCGCTGGTTCTGACCTACAATGCGCTGTGTGAGAAGGGCGGGACTCCGGCCTGTACGCACGTAGCGGCGGTGATCGCCAGTGAGCAGGGAGTCGACTATGCGATGAAGCACATGCCGCATCAGACCACGACGATCTGGACGGCCGTGGTCGACGAGGAGTTGACATCGCGTTCGTATATCGTTCCGGGCATTGGAGATGCCGGAGACCTGGCCTACGGGGAGAAAATCTGACGGGCATGATTCGGAAATTCGGATTTGTTGTGGCCGTTTTTGTGGTCACGGTCCTGGTGATGGCACTTCAGAAGCCGGTTTTTCTGGCGTGGTATGCCGCGGAGGCAGCCGGAGCGGGCTTTGTCGGATGGCTGGAGGTGTTGTGGCACGGGCTATCCCTGGACATGACCGTGGCGGGTTATGTGACGGTCGTGCCGTTGCTGGTGATGCTTGTTTCGCTGTGGGTGTCTCTTCCGGCGCGGTTGTGGCGGCGGCTTCTGACGCTCTATTTCGTGCTGGTATCCGTTCTGACGGCGGTCATTTTTGCGGTAGACGTTGCGCTCTATGAGCATTGGGGTTTTCGTCTGGACGCTACGATCCTGATCTACCTGGCGGATCCGAAGGAGGCGATGGCGAGTGTTGATTTCTGGCTCGGGGTTCGTCAGACGCTGCTGGCGGGGGTTTATGCGGCGCTGATGATCGTACTTTACCGGAGGGTTTTACACCTTTACGACGGAGAGCGGGTCGGATGGCGAGCTGCGACGGTCGGGAGTGTGGCGATGTTGCTGCTGGCCGGGTTTGACTTTCTGGCGATCCGAGGCGGCACGGGAGCCTCGACGGCCAATGTCTCGAAGGTCTATTTCAGCTCCACGATGTTCCTGAATCATGCGGCGACCAATCCGGTTTTTTCGTTTCTCTCGAGTCTGGGGGAGCAGAACGTGGATTACACGTCCGAATATCCCTTCTACGAAGAGACGGAACGAGCCTCACGCTTTGAGTCGTTGCGGGGCAACGGTCCTGACGTTGCCGGCCCGGCGCGGAGGGTTCTGACGACTACACGCCCCAATGTGGTTCTGGTGATCCTGGAGAGCTTCGCCCGCACGATCATGGACGAGAAGGTCGACGGCGAGTGGGTGATGCCGAACATGCAGCGACTGAAACGGGAGGGGATCTGGTTCGAGAATTTCTTTGCCAATTCGTATCGTACGGATCGCGGGGAGGTTGCTCTTCTGAGCGGATTCCCGGCTCAGACGCGCATGTCGATCATGAAGCTGCCGGGCAAGAGTCACAGTCTGCCCTCTCTTGCGCGGTCGTTGGATTCGGTCGGTTATTCGACGAGCTTCTCCTATGGCGGGGATCTGAATTTTACGGACCAGGCCTCGTACATGTATGCCACGGGTTGGCAGGAGCTGATCTGGCAGAAGGATCTGCACTTCGATGCCCGGCCTTCGGACTGGGGTTATGACGATTCGCTGATGTGCGCCTGGTTTGCCGACCGGGTGATTTCGCTCGATGCCCAGGGGCGTCCTTTCCTGGCGGGTCTGCTGACTCTGAGCAGTCACAAGCCCTTCGATGTTCCCTATTCGAAGTTCGAGGATCCGGTTTTGAATGCCATGGCCTTTTCGGACGACTGTGTGGGTCGCATGCTCGACCGGCTGAAGGCGTCTGCGGCGTGGCGGAACCTGCTGGTGATACTGGTTGCGGACCATGGGTATCCCTATCCGCGGACGTTGACCTACAACGAACCGTTGCGTCATCGGATTCCGATGATCTGGACGGGAGGGGCCGTCTGCGCTCCGGGTGTTGTGGAGACGTATGCTTCGCAGATCGACCTTGCTGCGACGCTGCTCGGGCAGATGGATGTCTCGCACGCATCGTTCGATTACAGCAAGGATCTCTTTGCTCCGGCCCCGCCGCGGAAATTCGCCTATTATACCTTCAATGACGGTTTCGGGGTGGTTGATTCGTTGGGCACGGTGGTCTGGGATGCCACGAGCGACCGGGTTGTGACGTCGACGAATCCCGAGTTGCTGGATGTCGGGCGCACGATGCTCCAGACGACCTATACGGATATCGGGCGTCGTTGAGAATACCGGGAAATAGGTATTGCGGCATGGGGATTGTCGGATTATCTTTGCAGCGAATGAAAAATACCTGATTATATGTATAAATCCGGGGGATATGGCGGTGATGACCGCATGTGCGATCTGGTCTGTGATCGTTATGCGGTTTTGCAGGTGATGAGCCGTTTCGGCATTGCACTGGGTTTCGGAGACAAGACCATTGCGGAGGTTTGTGCCGACAATCAGGTCGATACGGCGACATTTCTGGCCGTTGTGAATCTGCTGATGAATTACGGTCTGGGGGATGAGTTTGTCGGGGAGGTTTCGGTCCGGGCCCTGACGGACTATCTGCACAATTCGCACGGTTATTTTCTGAACTTCCGCCTTCCGGCGATCCGTCGCAAACTGATCGAGGCGGTGGACTGTTCGCAGAGCGACGTGTCGTTCGCCATTCTGCGCTTCTTCGATGAATATGTCGCGGAGGTCCAGCGACACATGGCCTATGAAGAGGAGACGGTTTTTCCCTATGTGGAGTCGTTGCTTGCGGGGGAGAAGAACCGGAACTATTCGATGGAGATCTTCCGCCGGCAACACGACCAGGTCGATGCCAAGTTGGGGGAGTTGAAAAACATCATCATCAAATACTACCCTTCGGGGAGTACGAACGAGCTGAACGGGGTTTTGTTCGATATCTTCACGTGCGAGCAGGAGCTGGCCTCGCACAATGCCGTGGAGGACGAGATCTTTGTGCCGGCCGTGGAGCGTCTTGCGGCGCAGGGTCCCCGGGCCCCGAAATCCGAGGCGCTGAGTGCCCGGGAGAAGGAGATCATCGTGTGCGTGGTGAAGGGAATGACGAACAAACAGATCGCCGAGGCCCTTTGTATTTCGGCCCACACGGTGATAACCCACCGGCGGAATATCGCCTCGAAGTTGCAGATCCACTCGGCGGCGGGTCTGACGATCTACGCCATCGTGAATAAACTGGTTGAACTTTCCGAGATCAGGGAGACCCTTCCGGAACTATAAATACAGCAGCCATGAAACCCAGTCAGGAACCTCATCATCATCACCATCACACCCACACGCTGACCTCATTGAACAGGGCTTTTCTGTGGGGAATTTCGCTCAATGCGGGCTTTGTTCTGATCGAATTCGCCGTCGGCCTTTATTACGGATCGATGGGTCTACTTTCGGATGCGGGACATAACCTTTCGGATGTGGCGAGCCTGCTGTTGGCGATGCTGGCCTTCCGTCTGGCGCAGGTCCATGCGACTTCGCGTTATACCTACGGATATAAGAAGAGCACGGTGTTGATTTCGTTGCTCAATTCGGTGATTCTGCTCATTGCCGTCGGGGTGATCATCGCCGAGAGTATCGGGCGGATGCTGCATCCCGAGCCGGTCGTTGGCGGGGCGATTGCCTGGACGGCGGGTATCGGCGTTGTGGTCAACGGCTTCACGGCATGGCTTTTCATGAAGGACAAGGACCGGGATCTGAATGTCAAGGGGGCCTATCTGCACATGGCGGCCGATGCACTGGTCTCGATCGGCGTGCTGCTTTCGGGTGTGGTGATCTCGTGGACGGGCTGGACGTTGATCGATCCGATTGTCGGACTTGCCGTGGCGTGTGTGATTGTGGCTTCGGTCTGGTCGCTGACGCGTGACAGCCTGCGGCTGTCGCTGGACGGAGTGCCCGAAGGGATCGACATTTCGGACCTTGCGACCCGGATGTCGGGGGTTGCGGGTGTGCAGGCGGTTCATCACATTCATGTCTGGGCACTCAGTACGACGGAGAATGCCTTGACGGCCCATGTCGTGGTGACGGACCTCGGGTCCCAGGAGCGCATCAAGCATGATCTGAAACAGATGCTCCACGATCTGGGGATTCCGCATGTGACGCTGGAATTCGAGACTCCGGCGGAGTGCTGTTCCGATTTTTCGGACTGATTCCGCGGCGCGATCATCCAAAAAGTGGATTTTATGTCAATCCCGATCCGAATAGTTGGGGTCGGGATTGTTTATTCGGGGCAGAGGCACGATCTTTGCGTCCGAGAGAAGACGAATTCGAGATCAGTGAGGGTGACGCAACTTTTCGGGCCGGTTTGGAGACAAGCCGGCCTTTTTCATCACCATCGGAGAGAGGTTTTATTAGGGTACGGGATCGTATCCGCTTCCGCCCCAAGGGTGGCAGCGGGCCAGGCGTCGGATTGTCAGCCAGAGCCCCTTGAGGGGCCCGTGTTTGCGCAGGGCCTCGAGGGCATACTGCGAGCAGGTGGGGGTGAACCGACACGACGGAGGCGTGAATGGCGAGATGCAGAGCTGGTAGAATCGTACCAGGACGATCAACGGCAGGGCGCAAATCCGCTTACAGACGTTCAGCGACCGTTTCCAGAATTCGTTGGACGGCATGGGCGATGGTTTTGGCGGGAAGGACCTCTTTGGAGGAGTAGATGAGCGCCAGGTCGAGATTCTGCGGGGTCCCCTCTGCGAGGATCTGTTTTTGCAGCCGGTATGCCTCTTTGGTTCTGCGGCGGAGGAGATTACGTTTGTTGGCTCTTTTGTGGAACTTCTTGGGAACGGAGAAGAGCACCTCGACGCTTCGTTCCGTATCGGGCTCCGCGAACCAGACATACCGGAACGGGAATGCAAACCCGCTCTCTCCGGCGTCGAAGAGACGGCGCACGGCCCCGAGCGATCGGAGTCTTTCGTTTCGGGGAAGCGAATGCGAGGCCATGTTGCCGGTCTTTTGCGGGGTTTTATTTTTCAGAGGGGGCGCTGCGGCGAACTCGGCTTTTCTTGGCGAGTTTGTGCTGTTGCGTACGGATGAACTCCTCCTTTCGGGCATCGGTCACAAGCTCTACGGGAGCGATCTCCAGACCCTTCTGGATCTTCTGGATGAGCAGGTCGATGGCCTTGACCATCGAAGGCGCCTCGGGCGTGGGGGCATTGGCCAAAACGGTGAATCCGGCTTCGAGTGCGGCCTTGAGCGTTCCGTCCCCGAACACGGCGACAGGCGGCAGGCCTTCTGTTCCGAACTTTTCGACCAGCGCCTTGACATCCGACGGGGAGTAAAGTGCGAGCAGGTCGTACTCCTCCATTCTGACGGCCTCGAGATCGCTGGCAACCGTTCGGGCGAGGATTACGGGATCGACGGCGAGTTGGAGTTTTGCCAGTGTTTCGGGGAGTTCGGGTTTATGGGGTTCGCTCAGGGCGAGGAGGAACTTCTCCTCCTTGTGTTTGATGATGAGTTCGACCAGGGAGGTGAAGGATCCGTCGGCGAAAGATATTTTACGTTTCCGATAGACGATATACTTCTGGAGATAGAGCGCTACGGCTTCGGTCTGGCAGATGTATTTCATGGTTTCGGGGACGGATATCCGGGCCTCTTCGCAGATATGGAAGAAGCAGTCGACGGTGGTCCGGGAGGTGAATATGACGGCCGTATGAGCGAGGATTTCGACTCTTTGAGCGCGGAACTCCTTCAGGGAGACACCTTCGACCCGGATGAAGGGTTTGTAGGCCACCTGGACCTGGTATTTTTGGGCCAGTTCGTAGAACGGGGATTTTTCGATGACTGCAGGCCTGGGCTGCGAAACCAATACACTCTTAACTTTCAACGTTGCGGATGTTTAGTTTGATCATGGTTTGTCATCTTGCCGCAAGGAGCCATAAGAGGCTGATTGGGAAGACTTCCACGGTGCAAAGGTACAAAAACCAATGCAAAATCGAAATTTTTTTAGAAATAAAGAGGTTCAAGGATTCCTTAAGGTATAAAACGGCCGTAATGATCAATTCGACGGCTCCGCAGATGAACCAGACCCCACCGGTACCGCGGGGACACAGTGCGAAGAGCAGCAGTGGAGGAGAGGCGATGATGACGGCGAGTGCGAAATAGGTTCTGCGCAGCAGGGCGAGTTGGGCGACGAACGGTTGCGAGAGGGTGATGGCCCCGGCAATCCGGATCGCCGAGGACTGGAACAGGATGATCACGCCCCAGGCGAGAGTCGCCAGCAGACTCAGGGCGAGTACCGCGGCATGCGAGAGGGCCTTTCCGAGTTCGGGGGGCATGAGCGTGTCCCCGTACTTGACGACGATCACCCCCATGAAGAGCATGCCGATTGCCGTTGCGACATTCAGGAATCGGGAGAATCCGCTGGCTCCGGGTTCTTCTGCGAGCCGCTCCGGCGAGGCGGATTCCCGGGAGATCCGGTTGAACAGGGTCCTGACGTCACCGAGATTTCGATAGAGGAGCGTGGCATAGGTGGCCGCCAGCAGCAGGACGAAACCCTGGAATACGGCATTGTCGGTCAACGAGGCGCCGACGGGGCGTTCGAAGCGTTCGGGGCGTACGGTGATGGTTTCGGCACCGAAGAGAGCCCGGGCGGAGGTGTCGCGCCAGCAGACGGTTCCGGCATCGGTCCGGGGTCGGGGGTTGTCGGACCAGCCGAAACGGATGGAGTCCAGGCGGGAGAATCGGAAGGTCCCCACCCCGGTGGCATAGGTCGAATCGATCATGCGTTGCAGGGAATCGGCCTTTACGGCCAGGGAGTCCCGTCCGGAAACCGCCTTTTCGGTCAGCGGGTGTGTGTGGGCCGTTACGATGCGATTGCTTCCCTCCCCGTCTTGCAGGTACAAGGTCTGCCGTTGAAAATCCTGTCGGGCGCCGTTTTGTCCGGTCCGGGAGGAATCCCCCTCGATGAGCAGCCCCACCTCTTCGCTATGTGCCGCTTCCAGCCTCATCCCGCAAAGACGCGTTTCAGCGTGATCCGAATGGTTGTTCCCTTTCCGATTTCGGAGTCGATGACGGCGATTTTGCCCTGGTGATACTCCTCGATGATTCGGCGCGAGAGGGAGAGTCCGAGTCCCCATCCGCGGGTTTTGGTGGTGAATCCGGGTTCGAAGATCCGTTTCCAGTTGCTTTTGGGAATCCCCTTTCCGGTATCCTTGACATCGATCATGACCTGCTTGTCATCGGAGGAGATCCGCACGTCGATGGCTCCGTGTCCCTGGAGGGCGTCGAGAGAATTTTTCATGAGGTTTTCGACGACCCATTCGAACAGCGCGGCGTTGATGTTCGCCTGAACGGGGGCAATAGCCAGACCGTTGTAGTCGAGCGTCACGTTGCGGGGGATCCGCTTCCGGAAATACATGACCGATTCGCCGACCACTTCGTTGATGTTTTCGGGTGTGAGGGGTGTTTCGGATCCGATCTTGGAGAATCGATCCGTGATCTTCATCAAATGGGCGAGATCCTTGTTCATCTCCTCGACGGCCGTCTGGTCAATATCCTGCGAGCGGAGGTACTCGATCCATCCGAGCAGGGACGAGGTGGGGGTTCCCAACTGGTGGGCGGTCTCCTTGGCCAGTCCGATCCATACGCGGTTCTGTTCGTCGTGTTTCGACGAGCGGAAGGCGATGAACCCCAGGGCCACGAAAGCCGAAATGACCAGAATCTGGATGTAGGGGAAGTAGTACAGGGACTTGAGCAGGGCCGATTTTCCGTAGAAGATCAGGTGATAGTGCTCTGTGGAGAAGCGGAACCGTACGGGAATGGGTTGATTCTCGGCCATGAACTTGTCGATCTGTTTGCGGAGACGATCGGGGTGATCGATGATTTTTTCCGGGATGAGATGCGAGTTTACGACCTCGAGATTTTCGTTGGTGATGATGAAGGGTATGTTGTTCCCCGTGGACATGATATCCGCGACCAGGGGATCCTGAATGGTACCCATGACATCCCTGCTGACCCGCTCCATGGCATGAGCCCAGAGAGCCACGTCGTGCTGCTCCTTGTCCTTGAGTTTTCGGGCCATTTCGTTGGTATAGAGCAGCGAGAGGGATCCGAGCACCACCCCGACGATGATGACGACAACCCGATTCCGGAAGGAGAAGTTTTTCGCGTGGAATTTCATGCCGGTCCGTTGTTTACGGGGGTTATTTGCGATCCGTATCCTGCTGCGAGGTGATACGGAGATACTCTTCGGGGTTTCCGAGCAGTTCGACGGCCCGTTGTACCTCGGCATCCCGGGGCAGCGAGTGTTCGATCACGCCGGCCTGGTATCCGTGGCGCATGACGATATCGTTGTTGATGGCGTCGATGACCTGTTTGCGGTAGGTTTCGAGATTGGTCCCGGTATCGTCCTTCAATTCGGCCTCGAGTTTTTCGAAGCGCTCTTTCAGGTCGGCGAAGCGATCCTCTTCGGCGGCCTTTTTCAGGGCTTTCAGGGCCCGGCGGGTATCCGATTCATAGGGGACCTCCTTATCCTTCATGAAGGCGGCGAAATCGTCGTAGTCGGCCTCCGAGATCGAGAAGGTGCGGATATCGATCTTCCGGTCGGGATTGCGCCGGGTATATTCGTCACCGAAATCTTCGATGAATCCCAGGGCGTAGAGCGTCACGGCGAAACGCGAAATGTATTCGGGTTCGGTGCGGATGTCGGGCATGATTCCCCCGCCGTCATAGACCTTGCGCCCGGCCCGTGTCGAGAATTCGGAGATCAGCGAGTCGGGAACCGTCCGGATATCGCCCTGCTGCGAGTGGGAGTAGTCGATGGCCTGGATGCATCGTCCCGAGGGGATGTAATACTTGGCGGTGGTGAGTTTGAGCATGGTGTTGTATCCCAGCGGGCGTGTTGACTGTACGAGCCCCTTCCCGAAACTGCGCTGACCGATCAGAACGGCGCGATCGAGATCCTGCAGGGCTCCGGAGACGATTTCGGCCGCCGAGGCCGTGCTTGCGTTGATGAGCACGACCAGGGGGAGATCCGGGAGTACGGGTTCGGTGTTGGTCCGGAAGATCTGTTTCGACTCTTCGGTGCGACCTTTGGTGCTGACGACCTCGGTGCCTTTTGGGACGAACATGCCGAGGATCTTGACTGCCTCCTGCATGATTCCGCCACCGTTCGAGCGATAATCGAGGACGAGGCCCTTGAGTTCACCCTGGTTCCGCAGCCGTTCGATGGCGGCCCTCATCTCCTCGTAGCAGCCTTCGGTGAAGTCGCTGTGACGGATATATGCGATACCGTCCCCGATCCATCCGGCATAGGGTACGCCGGGGATCGCGATTCGTTGACGACGGATCGTTTGAGTTTCCTGCTCCCCGTTGAGATGTTGGACCGTGACCCGGACTTTGCTGCCGGGCTGGCCTTTGAGGAGGTTGGAGACCTGTTCCGTGGAGAAACCCTTGGCGTTTTTTCCGTCGATGGCCAGGATCTTGTCACCGATTTTGAGACCGGCCAGATCGGCGGGCGAGCCCTCATAGGGTTGTGCGATACGGACGTAATCCTCTTTCTGGCGGATCAGGGCACCGATACCTCCGTACTTGCCGGTCGTGAGGATTTCGAAATCCTGCATGTTCTTTTCGGGGATATACTCCGTGTATGGGTCCAGATCGCTGACCATCCCGGCCGCGGCCCCCTCCATAAGACGGTCGGGATCGACCGGATCGACATAATTGAGAGCGAGTTCACGCATCATGTTGACGGTGATCTCCATGTTTCGGCCGAGCCCGAAGTCGTTTCGGGCTGCGAAGATCGTGACGGCAGCGGCTGCGACGACGGTTGCAGCCACGCCCCAGCGGCGGTATTTTCTATTCATTCTCATCATGATGAATCATCTGCATATAGGAATCGAGTCGATACTGGACGCGTGCTACGCCGCGGCGAATTCCTTCGATCCGGATCCATTGTCCATACTGTGATACTTTCAGTTCATCCTCGCCGAGCAGGAGGAGTTTTTTTACCCAGTTGTCGGCTCGGAATGTCAGCACGCCCTCCTTTTCGCTGCGGAGGGAGAACCCTTCCGAGCGGAATGCGTTGAGGATCTGCTGCCGATTCTCCTCGATATCCCCTTCGACCTGTCGGCATACGAAGCCGAATTTGGGGTAGAAGGCCGACAGCAGGAGAATCGCCACGGGGAGCATCATGCCCCGCGGGGTGTGAAACATTACCTGAAAGGTCTCTTCAATGGTCAGTCGGGCGGTCCCGGCGAGGCGGTTCAGATACATGATCACCACACAGAGAACGCACAAGGCGCAAAAATATTTTAACGATCGGATGAAGTATTTCATGGAACCAACACTGTTTTTTGCATTCGTTTATTGTTCGGTTGTTTTTCGCTTCAGCCCCATGGGTATGGCATTCGGCAGTTCTTTCGAGGTCTGTTTTGCGTTCGGCGTCCGGTTTTCCGGCCGGTTGGTTGTTTTTTAAGGTCGTCCCAGCCGCTTTTCGACGGCTTCGGCCACCTGTTGCATCAGCCATTTGGGGGTGGAGGTTGCTCCGCAGATTCCGACGCTTCCGGCACCTTCGAACCATGCGGTTTCCATCTCGGCGGGCTCTTCGACCACATGGGTCTTCGGGTTGGCCCGGCGACACACCTCGGAGAGGACCTTCCCGTTCGAGGACTTGCGGCCGCAGACGAAGATGACCACATCGAAGCGTTCGGCGAACTGCGTGAGATACTGCTCTCGGTTAGCAACCTGCCGGCAGATCGTGTCGTCGATGCGGACCTGTTCGGGATCCAGGGCCCGGCGCTTCATCTCGGCCCCCAGCTCTTCGAAAAGGGCGATGCTCTGGGTGGTCTGAGAGAGGAAGTGGATCGGTCGGGAGAAGTCAATCATCTGCAGATCTCCGGCTTGTTCGATGACCAGGATCTGACCGTCGACCTGTCCTGTGAGGCCGACGACTTCGGCGTGTCCGCGTTTTCCGAGGATGACGACCTGTCCATTGACGGGCAGCATGGCCTCATAGGCCTGTTTGACCCGTCGCTGGAGCCGGGCCACGACCGGGCAGGTGGCGTCGATGATGTGAATTCCCATCTTCCGGGCCTCGGTGTAGGTTGTGGGGGGCTCTCCGTGGGCACGGATGAGGAGTCTTCCGCCGGCTATTGCCGGCATTTCGGCGTGGGTCACGGTTCGCAGACCCAGGTGTTCAAGTCGTTGAACCTCGATGCGGTTGTGAACAATGTCTCCGAGTGAATAGACTGTTCCACCCTCGGCGAGGGCCTCCTCGGCCTGGGAGATGGCCCGGACCACGCCGAAGCAGAAACCCGATTTATCGTCTATTTCGATGTGCATAAATCTCGTTGTTTCGGATTTGTTACGGAACTGTCACTTTTCCGAGATTTTTCCTACTTTTTTCTTTCTTTTTCCTCCCTTGTCTTTCCTTCTCTGTCCTCTCCAGTCTCTTCCTCCCCTTGTCTTCCCTCCTCTGTCATTCTTCCTCTCCAGTCTCTCCCTCCCCTCTCCTTTCCGACTCTCGCTCTCTTCTTCCCTTCTACCCCTCCCCTCTTCACCCCTCTTTCCGAGGCGCTTTCCTTTTCTACTACTTCTTGCCGTTGCTTTTCCTCTTCCGGCCCGTTGCTCTTCCTCTTCCGGCCCGTTGCTCTTCCGGCTCTTTCTTCTCCTTTTTTCTTTACTCTCCCTCTTCACCCCCCCCCGGCTTCCCGGGCGGTTTTTAATGAGCCGGATTTGTCCCCGTCACCTCGGCAAAACGGTCAAGCAGCCACGACATCTGCTCTTCGACGGTCATGTGGCTGTTGTCCAGGACGATGGCATCTTCGGCCTGGCGGAGAGGCGAGACGGCCCGACTCATGTCGGCCTTGTCCCGTTCGCGGACATTCCGTTCGATCTCTTCGAGCGATACCTGCATGCCCTTCTCCTTGAGTTCCTTGTATCGTCTGACGGCTCGGACCTCGGGATCTGCCGTCATGAAGAGTTTCAGCTCGGCGTCGGGGAAGACAACGGTTCCGATGTCCCGGCCGTCCATGACCACCCCTCTGCGACGTCCCATCTCCTGCTGCATGGCAACGAGTTTGTGCCTTACCTCGGGGATGGCGCTGACCTGGCTCACACAGTTCGAGACCTCGATTGTTCGGATTTTTCCCTCGACGAGATCTCCGTTTACATAGATGTCGCTGGCGCCGCGCTCGGGGTTGAACCGGAAGGTGATCGAGATCTGCGGCAGGAGTTTGACGACGGCCTCTTCATCGACGATTCCCGAGCGTATGGCACCGTGTTCAAGCGCGTAAAGGGTTACGGCCCGATACATGGCTCCGGTATCGATGAAGATGTATCCCAGCCGGGCGGCGATGGCCTTTGCGAATGTGCTTTTGCCGCAGGAAGAGAAGCCGTCGACGGCGATTATGATTTTGTTTTTGGGTTTAGTGACCGACATTGGGGAATATGTCAAAGAAGGTGGATAAAATGGTATAAATACCCAGGACGCCGATGATCAGACCGGCGACATGGTTGATAGTCAGCATGTGGCGGGGGCGGAATCGCCTCCGGAACAGGTTTATGACACAGGCCAGGAGGGTCCACCAGGCGGAAGCTCCGCAGAAGAACCCCGCGATGACGAATACGGCGCGGAAGAATCCGCCGACGGAATGATCGGTCATGTCACCGCTCGAAATCTTGAAGACGGCGAAGAAGGCGAGGATGTAGGGGATCACCATGATGAAGTTGGCGATCGTAAGGCCGAATATGGAGGCGAAATCCTGCCAGAGGGAAGTTTTTCCGGCACGGTTTCTACGGATCTGCGGGACGGGGTTCTGAGCGAAGATGAATACTCCGACGATGACGACGAAGATTCCGCCGATGACTCTGAGGAGGGTGTTGTACTGCTCGATCTGGTTTTGGAGCATCGAGTAGAAGAAGAGGGCGGCCATGGCCATGAAGGTATCGGCACAGGCGACTCCGATTCCGGAAACGATTCCGGAACGTCTGCTTTTGGAGAGCGTTCTCTGAATGCAGAGTACGGCCACGGGACCTACGGTGATGGAGGCGGCGATGCCTACGCAAATCCCGCGGAAAAGGGTTTCAACGATCTCGAATGCCATCATGCCAGACTTCAAGGTTCAGACGACAAAGATACGAAGAATTCATGAATTCGGAGCAAAAACGGCAACAATCCTTGAAATTGCAAGATGCCGGCAATCTTCATCCCATGTGTGCAGAGATCGATCTGTCGGTAAAGGGGACTGCCCTGTCGATTTTTTCTGTTTACTGTCTGACAAGCACCTTTTTCGAATGACGGAGCCCGTCTTTGTGCGATGTGCTCCGGGGAATGGCTTTTTGTGATACGATAAAATCAATTTATGAAAGAGATTGTAGCGGGTGAACTTTATCTTTGAAAAGCCTCCTCTTTAAACGAATCTGTTGTATGAAACGCGCTTTCCTTATGATTTTTCTGACGTTGATGGTTTTGTTGGGATGTGATCGGACCGTGTCTGACGAAGGGGGTTCTCCGGAGCCTCAGGAACCGCTTGGGGAGGTTGTTGTTTCGGAGATCTCGACACTCAACACCCATTCGCATGAATTGAATTCCCATGCTTCGGATCTGGACCGCTCCAATATCGAGATGAATTACCGGACCTATGTGGAGATCGAAGCGAATATTCTGGGTGCTGACCAGGTTACCTATCCGCGCATCAAACGGCTCCCCAACGATCATTACATCCTGTTTTATCAGGACGGACATATCGGCTGGAATATCTACTACTCGCTGAGTAACGACGGAAAGGTCTGGAGCCGTGGGAAGAAGCTGTTTTCGAGTTGTCGCGTGGAGAACAATACGGACGATCGTTGTTTTGCGACGTGCGATGCCTTGTTGTTGGAGAATGGGGATCTTTTGGCGGTTAGTTCTTTCCGGACGAATCTGGGCTTTTACACGAATCCGGCCGGCAACGGAATCATGATGCGCAGGAGTCGGGATAACGGTCGGTCCTGGAGTGAGGAGCAAATCATCTATCAGGGCTCGAACTGGGAGCCGTATCTTTTGCAGCTGCCTTCAGGGAAGCTCCAGTTGTATTTTACGGATGCCGATACGCGGACTTGGAGTTCGGGAACCTCCCTGCTTGAATCGCAGGACAACGGTGCGAGCTGGACCCCCGGCTTGGGGAATCCTCCGTACAAGATCATCCGCCAAATTACCAAATACGAGGCTGACGAACCCGTCTATACGGATCAGATGCCGTGTGCCATTCTGTTGAATGACGGCAAGACTCTTGCCGCCGTACTGGAGTCGTGTCTGGCCGACGGATCCTATTGGATCACGATGGCGTATGCCGAGAACGACTGGGAACATTTGACCGGGAATGATGTCGGTCCTGCGGATCGGATGTCGAACCTGTTTGTCGGAGCGGGCGGTTATCTTATTCAGTTTCCGTCGGGAGAGACGGCTCTTTCCTACAACGATTCGGAGTCCTTGCTGAATATCAAACTGGGCGATTCCGCGGCCCGGAACTTCCGGGAATCCTATCGGCCTTTCCCGGGCTTCGGATATTGGGGGACGATGGAGGTGTCGGGAACACACAGCCTGATGGCGTCGATGCATGCTTCCGGTTCACAGAACCGGATCATGGTGGGTGAATGTGTGTTGAATCATCGGGTTGCGGCTCCGGCGGGGAGTGTTTCCGTGGACGGGGATAATTCGGAGTGGAAGGAGGTGGATCAGGCGTTGTTTATCGGCAGTGAATCTCCGGTTCAGGGGACTTTCCGCTTTACGCACGATCGGGAGAATGTGTATGTCTGTGTGGATGTGCTGGATGAAAATGTTTCAGTGTCGGATTGTCTTACCGTGTCCATGTGTCGGATGACCTCTTCGGAGGATATCCCGGAGCAGGCACTCCGAGTACGGTTCAATCATCGGGACATCCAGTCGGTCAGCCGGTTTTCGGCGGGGGAATGGGTTGATACAGGGTCGGATTTGTTGAAGTCCGCCGGCCGGCTGACCGATGCACGGACGACAATGCCCGAACAGGGTGGATGTGTGTTGGAGCTGTCGGTCCCGAAGAGCCTCCTTGGCATGTCGGAGCAGGATGAGGAGTTGCTGTTCCATGCCCTTTTGTCGGATTCGAGATATGGAACCGACACGTTCTCGAACACGTCGCAGCAGGATCCGGGTACGTGGATCCCGGTTTTGCTGGAATAGGGGAAGGTTCATCTGATATTTTGCTGTCGGAAGAGGGTCCGAATTCTCGGGCCTCATCCCGGCTCGAGACGGTATTTCCCGTTCCGACGGATCTGATCGGAACTCTCTTGCGGAATCAAAATCCGGAATCGGACAGTTTGAACACCATTTCATGTTGTTTTACAGACGATTCCGGTTTTGTCAAAAAGTAAAATTCTTAGATCAGGAGCTGAAAGCGAGGACCCTTGCTTCTGGCTATATTTGTGATAAGGGGGAGGCACCCCTTTGGATACGGTCTGTTCCGGGAAACGGATTTTCGATTGATCGGTTGTCGAGGTTGTCTTCACAAGACCTCATATCATATACGGAGTTCGAATACCTGTAACTTTAAATTCTAATGCTTATGAAGAAACGAAGTCACGTTTTGCTCGATTCGTTGCTGTCGATGTGTTTTGTGTGGCTCATTGGCAGCGCGGAGGCCTTTTCAGCGCCTCCGCAACCTCAATTGACCCTTCCCGATGATCTGATGACCATTGTCGGGGATTCGTCGCTGTTGCGCAAACCCGAGAATTTGACGGTAGCATGCTATACCTTCCCGAACTATCACGCCTCGGCGCTTCACAACAAGCTCTATGCCCCGGGATGGACGGAGTACAATCTGACGAGAAGCGCCCGACCCTGGTTCGAAGGACATCAGCAACCCCGCACCCCGCTGCTGGGCGAACTCGACGAGAGCCTTCCTTCGACCTGGGAGGTCTACAACCGCCTCTGCAAACAGAGCGGTATCGACGTGCTGATCTGGGACTGGTACTGGTACGACGGGAAACCCTGTCTGCACGAGGCCCTCGAACAGGGCTTCC
>CALUKK010000060.1 GCA_944321205.1 uncultured Alistipes sp. | reverse complement strand
GGACGAATATCGCGACAGTTCTTTTTAGCGGTGATCGTGCCGTCGTCGAGTGTCACAAGGCCGTTTTCGGCCCGCAGCATCGTCTTCATCGTCGAAGCGTCGATGTTGTAGCACGGAACCTCTCCCGAACCGAAATCGTGAGTCAGATGTCCGTATAGCGGATCGGGTGTCAGGCAGACCACCCACGCACCCTCCGTCCGGGCCCGTGCTACCAGTTCGGACATGCGGCGGGCGCAGCGTTTCGACAGGTGCCCGAAGTCCGTTACGCAGAGCATGTAGACTCGCCCGGGACGCGTAATCACCTCCAGCGTGGCGTCGTTGCCCGCAGCGTCGCGCAGTGCAAATTCACTCACCAGCGGCCGGATCGACGGCTCTTCGCTCGTCGTGCGCGTATCGACCCATTCCCACTTCGTGTCATCCTGCCACTCGGGATCCTCCAGCGAGAACTCCCGCTCCCGGCCCGTTGCCCGGTTGCGGTAGATGAGCACCGTCTCCGACTCCCCCGCAGAGACCGTCGGAGCCTGCATCGCCTCATAGATATTCACGCCCACCTTGTAGGGCAAAAAGTCGATCAACGGCAAGTGGACATAACAGTAATAGCCCAGATACATCGACAGGCAGAAGAATGTACAGGTCAGAAGGATCTCCATGGGCTTGAAGGCGAAAATCCGGTCCGGACGGTAACGCCACCATACCACCACCGCCATCGGCAACAAAACGATGTTCTTGGCAAAGGTCTCCCACGGCGTCAGCTTCAGCGCATCGCCGAAACAGCCGCAGTCCTCGACCGGCAAAACCGTGGCGCTCAGCAGCGTCAGCACCGTGAAGAAGAGCATCGACAGCACCGCAAAGATCGAAATCAGCCGAATGCGGACCTTGAACAACAGCATGCAGCCCATCATCAGCTCGGCGCCGCACAGCCAGATCGAAAAGGTCATCGCCGCAGGCTGCAGCCACTCCATGCCGTAGATCGAAAGGTACTCGTTGACCTTCAGCGCCGTGCCCCACGGATCAATCACCTTGGTGAAGCCCGACAGGATGAACGTGCAGGCCAGAATCAGCCGGCAGATGTTCGCCACGATTTTGAATGTCCTCGTCTTTCTCATCGCGCTTCCATTATCGGGGTCAGCAATCCACGGATTTTTTCGAAGATGCGTTCCGGCGTCTCCATCGCCCCGGCCGCATCGCCGCACGGCACAACCCGCAGCGAAGCATCTCGTGACGCCATCGTGAGATAGACCTCGCGAACCCGACGTTGCAGGTCGAGCGCATCCTCATGGATGTCGCGGGCCCCGTGCAGGTAGTCGCGGTCCGCACCCTCGCGCGTCTGGGAGAGTTTCCGTTCCGTAAAGGCAAAAGGCACGTCAAGAAAGAGAGAGACGTCGGGACGCGGCAGCGCGTTGTGACCGAACTCCAGATCAAGAATCCATCGGGCAAGCCGGTCGCGCTCCTCCCCGGCCGGAAGTTTCGCACACTGGTAGCCCACGTTCGACCAGACGTAACGATCCACGATCACCGCCTTGCCCGCAGAGAGCCACTCGCGGATCATCGCGGCTGCTTCGGCCCGGTCGCCGGCATAGAGCAGTGCCACCAGATAGGGGTTCACCTCGTCCACTCCACCGAACTCCCCCCGCAGAAAACGGGCAATCAAATCGCCGTAGACCGGCGCGTCGAAGCGTGGAAAATGGACATATTCGCTTGCCACGCCACGCTCCGTAAAGAGTCGGCGCAACATCCCGATCTGGGTCGACTTGCCGGCCCCGTCCAGACCTTCGAGTACGATGAACATAGGCTTCTACCGTTTATTTCGTTTGTTGTTGCTTCCGTGTTGTATTCATTCGGGAAGGACGCCCGGTTCATTCTCTCCCTATTCAATCAATCCTCTCCAAACTCTCCGGTTCAGCCCTCTCCTTATTCCGTCCTTTCCTGTTCCGTCCTTCTCTCTCTTATTCCGTCCTCTCTCGTTCCGATCGCCTCTCCTGTTCCGACCTCTCCTGTTCCGACCTCTCCTGTCCACTCCCCCCCCCGGTGGATCAGTTGCGCAGCATTCTCACGGCCCGTTCCACTCCGGCGGCCAGGGCATCGACCTCTGCCGGAGTGTTGTACAGGGCAAACGAGGCCCGGCACATGCCCGTAACACCGAAGTGGTCCATGACCGGTTCGGCACAGTGGTGGCCCGTCCGGACGGCAATGCCCAGTTTGTCGAGGATCATCCCCACGTCGTAATGGTGGGCACCCTCGATGTTGAACGACACGATGGCACACTTGTCCGCCGTCCGGCCGTAGATGTGCAGTCCCGGGATGGTTGAAAGAAGCTCCTCGGCGCGGCGCCGGAGCATCGTTTCGTGGTGCTCGATCTGCGCGGCATCGAACCGCGAGAGGAACCCGATGGCCTCGCCCAGTCCGATGGCTCCGATGAAGTTGGCCGTGCCGGCCTCGAACTTCAGCGGAACCGGAGCGTAGGTCGTGCGGGCGAAGGTCACCCGGTCGACCATGTCACCACCTCCGAGGAAGGGCGGCATCCGTTCAAGCAGTTCCCGCTTGCCGTACAGGACACCGATGCCCGTCGGGCCGTAGAGTTTGTGGCCCGAGAAGGCGTAGAAGTCACAATCCAGCGCCCGCACGTCGACGCCGCCATGGACCACCCCCTGGCAGCCGTCAACCACGACAACCGCCCCGACGGCGTGCGCCGCCTCGACAAGAGGTCGCAGATCGGGCCGCGTACCCAGCGTATTCGACGCCTGGGCTACGGCAACCACGCGCGTGCGCGCATCCAGGAGCGTCGGAAGCAGATCCATGCGCAGTGCCCCTTCGTCGTCGATCGGAAGCATCCGCACCTCGGCACCCCGACGCTGGGCCACCAGCTGCCACGGAACCAGATTCGAGTGGTGCTCCATCTCGCTCACCACGATATTGTCCCCCGCTCCGACAAAGGCATCGCCCCAGGCGTAGGCCACCGTATTGAGCGAAGCCGTGGCACCGGCCGTGAAGACCACCTCCTCCTTTTCGGCGGCTCCGATGAAGTCGGCGATCCGCTGCCGGGCCGCCTCGTAGAGCTCCGTAGCCTCCTCCGACAACAGATGGACCCCCCGGTGGATATTGGCATTCAGGTGGCGGCTGAGCCAGTCGACCCGGTCGAGCACCTGTTGCGGTTTCTGCGACGTGGCACCGCTGTCGAGGTAGATCAACGGCTTGCCGTAGACCTTCTCTTCGAGGATCGGGAACTCCCCGCGGATCTTTTCAACGTCGAATATCTCTTTTGCTTCCATTTATCGTTCCAGTTTCTCCGTGGCCAACTGCATGAGCGCCTCGCCCAGCGACTCAACCCCGCAGCGGCGCACGATGTCTCCCACGAAACCCTCGATCTGAAGGGCCCGGGCCTGTGCCTCGCTCAATCCGCGCTGACGCATGTAGAGGATTGCATCCGAATCCATCTGCCCGACCGTGGCGCCGTGCGAGCACTTCACGTCATCGGCATAGATCTCCAGTTGCGGCATCGTCTCGATACGCGCCCGTTCACCCAACAGCACGTTGCGGCTCTGCTGCCGCGCATCCGTCTGCTGGGCATCCGGAGCCACGTAGACCAATCCCGAAAACTCACCCACCGCCTCGTCGTCGGCAACACCCTTCACACACGAGGCACTCGTACAGTCGGGCACGTTGTGTGCCGTATGGAGCCGGACCACGCAATGATCCTTTCCCGTAGCGAGGAAGACGCCGTTCAGTTCGTTCGTGGCTCCACGGCCGTTCAGATCGATGCGGTACGATGCATTGGCGCTCGTCAGTGAGACCGTCGTCACGCGACAGCAGCTCCGCGCTTCCTGCTTCAAGGCTATTTCAGCAAAAGTCTCTCCCAGAAAAATCTCCGTCAGGTCAAACTGCGCCCCGTCGGCCAGTTCGACATCGAGCCGTGTGACTTCCGCCTTCATATGAAGCACCACCAGCTGCGCCGCGGCCCCGGCCGCGAGCTCCACCCGCAGGTGGTCGGGATCCACCGCCGCATAGGCCTGCGGAACCGGCGTCTCGACCCGGAAAAGCTCCGGACCCGCCTTGCGCAATGCTCCGATAATCTCCAGAACCCGCTCCATCACCTGTCGTATTCGTTGATCAGCCAGTCGTAGCCCTCCCGTTCGAGCTTCAGCGCCAGCGTCTTGTCGCCCGTATAAATGATCCGCCCCTTGTAGAGCACATGCACCACGTCGGGAACGATATAGTCCAGCAATCGCTGGTAGTGGGTGATGACCACCGTGGCGTTTTCCGCCGTGTGGAGTTTCGTGACACCCGTGGCGACGATCCGCAGCGCGTCGATGTCCAGTCCCGAGTCCGTTTCGTCCAGGATCGCCAGTTTCGGATCGAGCATCGCCATCTGGAAGATCTCGTTCTTCTTCTTCTCACCGCCCGAGAAGCCCTCGTTCACGGCCCGGGCTGTAAGTTTCGACGAAAGCTCCACCACGGCACTCTTCTCCTTCATCAGGCGCAGGAACTCCGCAGCCGACAGTGGCTCCTCACCGCGGTACTTGCGCTGCTCGTTGACGGCCAGCTTCATGAAGTTGGCCATCGTCACCCCGGGGATCTCCACCGGATACTGGAAGCCGAGAAACAGCCCCAGACGCGCCCGGTCCTCGATCGACATCGAAAGCAGATCGTGACCCAGAAACTCCACGGAGCCCTCCGTGACGGTGAACTTCTCGTTGCCGGCAAGCACCGACGCCAGCGTCGATTTACCCGATCCGTTCGGGCCCATGATGGCGTGCACCTCGCCGGCCTTCACCTCAAGGTTGATGCCCCGCAGGATCTCCTTGCCCTCGACCGTCGCATGCAGATTCTTGACACTTAACATATTGTTTTCCATAATCTTTTTCTCCTTTTCATTCGGTTTTCCACGGCCCGATGCCATTACCCGCGCCCTTGGGCGTCTATTCCAGGCTATCGCCGGTCTCCATGATCAGCCCTCGGCCCCCATGATCAGCCTCCCGGCCCCCGGCCGTTGCTAACCGACCGTGCCCTCCAGCTGCAGGGCCAGCAGTTTCTGCGCCTCAACGGCAAACTCCATCGGCAGCTTCGCCAGCACCTCCCGCGCGTAACCGTTGACGATCAGCCCCACGGCATCCTCGGTCGACAGGCCCCGCTGGTTGCAGTAGAAGAGCTGGTCGTCCGAAATCTTCGATGTCGTGGCTTCGTGTTCGACCACCGCCGTACGGTTGCGGCTGTCGATCACCGGGAAGGTATGCGCCCCGCATTTGTCTCCGATCAGCAGCGAGTCGCACTGCGAATAGTTCCGTGCATGCTCCGCCCCCTTGGCCACGCGCACCAAACCCCGGTAGGAGTTCTCGCTCTGTCCGGCCGAGATGCCCTTCGAGACGATCCGGCTCCGCGTATTGCGGCCGATGTGGATCATCTTCGTACCCGTATCGGCCTGCTGGTAGTTGTTGGTCATCGCCACCGAATAGAACTCCCCGACCGAATTGTCCCCGGCAAGGATACAGCTCGGGTATTTCCACGTGATGGCCGAGCCGGTTTCGACCTGCGTCCACGACAATCGGGCATTCTCGCGACACAGGCCCCGCTTGGTCACGAAGTTGTAAATGCCGCCCCGGCCCTCCTTGTCCCCCGGGTACCAGTTCTGCACCGTGGAGTATTTCACCTCGGCGTCCCGCTCGACGACAATCTCCACCACGGCGGCGTGCAACTGGTTCTCGTCGCGCTGGGGCGCCGTGCAACCTTCGAGGTAGCTCACGTAGGCACCCTCGTCGGCCACAATCAGCGTCCGTTCGAACTGTCCCGTCCCGGCCGCATTGATGCGGAAGTAGGTCGACAACTCCATCGGGCACCGCACACCCTTGGGTATGTAACAGAACGATCCGTCGGAGAAGACCGCGGCATTCAAGGCGGCGTAGAAGTTGTCCGTATAAGGAACGACGCTTCCCAGATACTTCTTCACCAGATCCGGATGGTCGCGCAGCGCCTCGGAGATCGAACAGAAGATGATCCCCTTTTCGGCCAGCGTCTCCTTGAAGGTCGTCTTCACCGATACCGAGTCCATCACGGCATCCACCGCCACACCCGCCAACGCCATCTGTTCCTCCAACGGTATGCCCAACCTGTCGAACGTGCGTTTCAATTCGGGATCGACTTCGTCCATCGATCCCAACGTCTTGCGGGCCTTCGGCGCCGCATAGTAGATGATATCCTGAAAGTCAATCTGCGGAATCCGGAGATGTGCCCATGTCGGGGGCTCCAGCGTCAGCCAATGACGGTAGGCCGCCACACGGCGCTGGGTCATCCAATCCGGTTCGCCCTTCTTGGCCGAAATCTGACGAACAACCTCCTCCGAAAGCCCCTTGCCGAGGGTTTCGGTCTCGATTGCCGAGGTAAAGCCGTATTTATATTCCTGCTCTCCGAGATTTTCCAGGATCTCTTTTTCGTTCTCTGCCATTGTGTGCAAAATATCCGGGCAAATTTAATAATTTATTTGCAATTTCACACACGATCCCTCCAAACACCCTGCCGCAAAAAAACGGGACGGCTTGATCGCCGCCCCGTTTCATACACCTTCGGAAGAAATCCCCCTATTGCCAGAGAATCGATGCTATATTGATTCCTCTATTGGTACTATAGATGTAGATCTTTGTCCCGGCCGAAACATTCGAACAGTCGTACGTATAAGTCGCAATCGAAGTGGTGGTGTTTTGAGCACCCAACAGGTTTGTTCCATCTGAAACGGTCAAAGGCCGATCAACATCCCCTGCAGCATCGATTTTCAGCGTTCCAGAGCCCGGAGCCTCGAAAACAACATACTGCTTGGTCGGCATATTGTCCTTGGGACTCGCCGATCCACCCAGCTGAATGCGGGTCCGATCGTTCGTCGTTCCAAACTTGAACTTGTTGCTACCTCCACCCGTCACGAACGTAAAGCCCTTGTAAGAGAAGCTCTCATTGTCATCCGATTTCGAAATCTCCGACGTCGTAGTCATGCCCGTTATGGCGGTCACGTCTATGTCCGTATTACTCGTCGCTCCAGGGAAACCTGTCTCCCACAAGGTCTGGATATCCTCTGAAGTCAATGTAGGATTTTCTACCTTCTTATCCGGCGTCCAGGTGATCGAGAAGACATTGATACCTCCGTTGTCACTGTAAATCGCAACCTTCGAGCCGGCCTGGGCCGCCGAGCCGTCAAATGTATACCGGACAGCCGAGCCTTCTGTATCCTGCGACTGCTCGACACCGTCGATATTTACGACCAACGGACGTACTGCCGAACTGCTGCTCGATGCGGCCTCGACGACAAGCGTTCCGGCTGCGTCCACCGTGAACGATACGCACTGCTTGGTCAACGAACCGCTGCCGCCGAACTGGAAGCGCATGGCTTTTACGCCGTCCGCATTCATATTCTCCGCGAACTTGAACTTGCCGCCGCCTAACAGGAATTCCAGACCCTTATAGGTGAAACCATCCGTATTCTTCTTCAGATCGGAAGTCTCGGTCATCGAAGCCAACGCCCCGGAATTCACCTCATCGATGGAGCCGAAGCCCGCTTTGATCGCCTCGAAATCGGCTGCACCCCAACTGTAGGCCGTACCGCCGCCCGTCGCGGGATCATAGATCTGCAACTCACCGGCTCCGGGCTCCGAATCCGCATAGTGCTCCGTATCCGTCGGCTTCGCAACAACCGTGATCTCGTAACGACCCGCTGTCAGGGCGGCCACAACATCCCCGGTCAGCGTCAGCGTCGTTCCCGGCTGGTTCGTCGTGATGTTGTTGTAGGTCACGTCATACGACGAGGCCCCCTCGATTGCCGGCCATTCGATCACAACGGCCTGCTGCTCGCCCACATTCACCGTCGACGGCGTTACCGTAACCTGAGGCGCTGCAAGCGGCGGCGTCTTCACCTCAAGCTCCACCTTCGCAACCTCCGACGCCCGGTACTTCGTCGAGGTCTTCACCGGTTTGGCCACCACCTCGATCGGATAGGTGCCGGCGGGAAGGGCTCCCACCGTCTCCGCGGGAATCGCCCACGTCGTCGCGGTGATCGACTCCGGCTCCAGACCGTTCCACGTCACCTCGTAGGTGGCCGCATTCGCCACGGACTCCCACGTCAGCGTGACCTCCTGTGCCACACCGCAAGCCACCGTCTCCGCAGAGATCGTCACCGCAGGCGTGGCAAGCGTCTTCTGATCGCCATCCACCGAGGTCTCCGTCGTCCAGGCCAGCGCCGAAATTTCGACGGATCCCGTCGTCGTGATGTAGACGTACGTGTCGCCCGTAATCTCTCCCAGAGCCACCGTATGCTCCACGCCGTCACACGGGATCGTATAACGGTCCGTACCGGCGATGATCTCCAGTTGCGTGCCGATCCCGGCATTCGACGGCGTCAGTACCAACGACCCCGCCGTCGCAACCCGAATGGCCAGGGCATTGTTCTCCGGAACGTTCGCGCCCGAGATGCCCGAAGCCGCCGAGAAATAGATCGTTCCACCCGAAGACAGGCTCATCGGAGACTCCGCATCGTTGACCAGGAACTGCAGGTTGTTCAGAATCACCGTCTCCTCGATCGTCTGAGGTTCGAAGAGCTCCTTGTCGGCAAGATTCCACGTGGTGGCCTCCGTGATGGCAATCAACTCCGTCTGAACCGGAACAACCGGCGCCACGGCATTCCACCACCGGGGATCTCCGATCCGCTCCGAAGCAATCTCCTCGTTCACCAGATAGAACTTCCCGCCGGCCGACTTCTGGCACGGATCCTCCGTCAGCTCCTTGCCGCCGCCCTGCGTGGCCGTCGCAAGCGTAACCTCCTGACTGTCGATGATCTTCGACTCGAAGAACGATTCGTCACAATTGAAGAAATAGTTCATCTTGATCGTCGTCGGAAGCTGCGTCGTGTTGTCATTGGCGATGAAATGGCCGCTGCCGCCCGTCTGATTCAGATGAAGGTTGTTCGTATACTCATAGGTCGAATTCTTGGTCCGGACATACAAAAGTCCCTTATCGTTCAACGCAATACTGCAGAACGTGTTGTTCCGGACGGAAATCGATTCGAACGATACACCGGTATCGGTCCGCAGGAAGGATCGTCCGCCCTTGTAGAACGTCGAGTTGCAGATGGTCAACGATCCGTTCTGAGACAGGCGAAGGTCAAACACTTCTCCGCCCGAATTCCCCAGATCATGTGCATAGAGCCCCTCGAAGAGCAGAGTCTGGATCTTCGTACCCGTCTTGTTCTCATAGAAGATGCTGCGATATCCCGTCACGTCACAGTTCTTCACCGTCACCGAATTCATCTCCAGACCCGACTTGACCTCGATCAACGCCGATACATCCCCTCCGTTGTCGAACGAGAGATCCTCCAGATAGATATTCTGAATGCCCGGATTCAGCCCGATACCCAGGCCGACAATCACCGGTTTCTTCCCGTCGGTCGTCGTCGCGCCGTAGATCGTCAGGTCCGAAGCCAGCTTCGAGGCCGGGTTCGTCGTCCCCGCGTCATAGTCCGGAACCACGTACGGCGTTTCGCTGTAGGCCAGTTCGTACTTGCCGCCCGTTTCAAACGCCTGCATGAGGGCTTCGACACTCTCAATAAGGGTCGTTTGCGACAGATCCGGACGCGTCCATACATCCTGGCCGCCGCGCGATGAATTGTTGTAGTAGAGCGTTACCAGATACTCCGTCGACGGCTGAAGACCCTCAACGGTAGCCTCTCCCGCGGCAATCTCCGCCTCCGTGAGATCCTGGCGCTTCTCGGTAAGCGTGGTCGACGTCACCGGCGTGATCTTCAGATGCGAAACATACGGATCCTGATCCCAGGCCAGCGTCACCGTCGTCGACGTACGGTCCGTAATCGTCGGATTGAGCGACGACATGGGAACATAGGTCGCCATCGGACCCGCGATCGCAACCTTCGACGGCGACGATATCTCGTTCGAACTGAAGGCCTGGACCGTCACGTAATACTCCTTCTCGGCATCCAGATCCACCGTCAGAGGTACATCCCCGGGAGCTATGCCGCTCACCGTCTTGAAAACCTCCTGAAGTGCCTGGTCCGTATAGAACACCACTTCGTACGTGTCCGTCGTGCGGACATCCCACGTCAGCCGGACCTGTTTGCCCGTCGACAGCACCGTACCCTTGAAATTCAACGGCATCAGAGCCCGCTCGAGCACCAGCTCGTCATTGACCCCCGCCGGATCGGTCGAACAGCCGAACAGCCCTGCCGTGGCAAGCAGAAGCAGTCCGGACATCCATTTGCGAAATATGCTTTTCATAATCGTTCTCTCTGTTTTGCTGTTTGGTGCTTGTTTCCGTTAATAACCGTAATCGTTGCGGATCTTGCCCTGCGAGTTGTCCACCACACTCTGGAAGATCGGCCAGTATTGCCGCGTATCGGGATCCTGATCGTAGATACGGTCGATCTCCGCATCGGTAAACTTCGGAGTCTTCGTCTTTGGATCCGTGGCGCACGGAACATATCGCGAAACCTCGCCGTTCGAATCCGTATAGGGCTGCCACGAGGCGTTCGGGGCCTTCTGCTCGTCGGGGGCCAATCCATACATCTGCAGCGTCGTGCCGTCGACCTTGTAATAGACATAACCGCCCCCTTCGGCCAGATAGCTGAAGTCGCCCGTCCAGTTGTTCAGATCGTGGAGTTTCCGTTTCGTCTCGTCCATCTTCGTCTTGAGCAGGTTCCAGCGGATCAGGTCCGTCTTGCGAAGCATCTCGCCCACGAACTCCAGGGCACGCTCCTTGACGATGGCATCGAACATCGCATCCGCACCCAACGCATTGACATAGGCCTCGGCCTGCTGTTCGTTACCCGCATAGGCCCGTTTGCGAACCTCCAGCAGATACGTCTTCGCATTGGGAAGACCCCCTCCGTCCACATTCGAACACGACTCGTGGATCGCACACTCCGCGGCCATCAGATAGATGTCCGACAAACGCATGTAGGGAGGCTTGAAACCGTCGTCGTTCCCGCCGCCGTAGGGATAGTTCTCCATCCATTCGTAACGGTATTTCCCGAAATACCACCGGTCGATCCCCGCCAGCTGCGGCGCCGACGTCGTACCCGAAACATACTCCCACTCGAAGTTCACGCAGCTCACGTCCCGGCGCGTATCCTGCTTCTCGTACTCGAACCACAGCGTCGGAACAGGACCCGCATTGCCCCCTCGGCCGCTGGTGCCCGCCGTCGAGCCGACATACTGGTCCGTACCCGGATGCGGAATGGCAAAGGAGTAGTTCCAGCGTCCGCGATTGTTGCCGTAGGGGAAGATCCAGAGCACCTCGCGGCCCGTGCCCGTGGACGAGCGGTCGAAGTTGTTCAGATCACGCCACAGCTGTTCGTAATCCTTGTAGAGCGACATGCCGCTGTTGCGGATCACATCCACGCAGGCGGCAAGGGCCTTCGGATAGAGCACCTCCTTCTGCAGCGCGGGATCCGTCGACAGCCGGACCGATCCCGGATCCCCCGTCCCGACGGCTCCGTCGGCCGGACGCAGCGCATAACCCGAGGCCATCAATGCCAGACGGGCATAGAGTCCCTTGGCAAAGGCCTTGCTCACCCGGTCGGTCGTCGTGGCATGGCCCTGACCCGGCCACGGAAGATAGTCCCACGCCTCCTCCAGATCCGTAAGCAGCTGCTTGAAGATCTCGTCCCGACTCGTCTTCGGAATGTAGATGTCGTCCCCGATGGGCTCCGTTCGGAAGGGAACGTCACCCCACGTACGAACCAGATCGTAGTACATCACGGCCCGCAACGTCAAAGCCTCGCCCAACAGATAGGCCATGTCGGCACTGTGTTCCACGTCGCCGTACTGACGAAGGTTCTTGATGTTGAGGTTGGCTCGCTCGATGGCCGTATAGTAGGGCGAATAGGCATCGGCACTCGACCCCGAAGTATTCATCTCCTTGTTGGTCGGCAACAGATTGTAGCCATAGATGGCCTGGCGGTCGGAGTTGTTCGCCTTGTCGTTGTCGTTGCTCCAGTTGTTGGCCCATTCGATGTCGCTGTTGAGCCCTACGTACGGATGGAAACGTCCCCGGTGATTCGCCTTCTCCAGCAGGGCCTGCGTGATTCCGTAGTTGCAGCCCTCGGCCAACTCGTAGTTCGAAAAGACCATCTCGGACTCGAACGACGACTTGTTCTCCGTTTCCAGCATGTCGGCGCAGGAGACGACAACACCCGCTCCCGACATGACGAACATATATTTGATCAATGATTTCATACTCTCTTTGAATTTTGCTTTGTTGGTCTTAGAAGGTCAGATTCGCACCGAAAACCACCGAACGACTCCGCGGATAGGCCGAATAGTCCACGCCCGGAGTCAGCGGCGTGGCCCGCCGCGTGTCAACCTCGGGATCATAGCCCGAATAGGCCGTCCAGCAGAAGAGATTCGTCCCCGTCACGTAGAGCCGGAACTTCTTGATGCGCAACTTCTGCATCCACCGCTCCGGAAGCGTATAACCCAACGTCACAGACGACAGCCGCAGGAACGATCCATCCTCCACGGCCCAGTCCGTAAAGACCGCCGACGACATCAGCGGTGACCACATCGTCGTCCCGGCATTCACCTCCGCCAACGTCACGGGATCGGTGATCAGTTCGCCCGTCTGCCAGTCGACGTTCGTCCAGCGGTTCTGCGTTGCCATCATGTCGAGCAGATTCCGGAAGTTGTTCTTCGTGCCACGCTCCGAGGTGAACTCTACCTTGTTGGCGTTGTAGATCTGGTTGCCGTAGACCCAGTTGAAGTTGGCCGCAAAATCAAATCCGTACGCGTAACCCGTCAGCGAGAAACCGCCCGTCCAGGTGGGTTGCGCATTGCCGATGATCGTCCGGTCGTCGGTCGTCACCTTGTTGTCCGCACTGCCGTCCACGTTCTTGAGTTTCATCGCTCCCGGCCGGAGGTATTCGTCGCCGATCACCGCCGAACAATCCACAACGTCATCCTTCAACTCCCACTTCCCGTTCACGTAGTTGAAGTCCTCCACCTCGTAGCGTCCGTCCGACACGTAACCGTACATCTGACCCAGCGCACTGCCCACCGTCACCCGGTAATCCGTGCCGATCTCGCTCGACGCCCAGCCCGACTGCAAACCGTCCAGGAAATCCAGACCTCCGAGGTCCATCACCCGATTCTGGTTGTAGCTGGCGTTGGCCGTGAAGGTCAGGCCGTATTTCGGCTTCTCCAGAACGACAAACGTGGCGGCAAGTTCGATACCGCGGTTGCGCGTCTCGCCCAGATTGCGGTACTGGTACTCGTAGCCGCTGCCCGTCAACGGATATTTGATCAGAAGATCCTTCGTGTTGTTCTGGTACAGATCCACCGAACCGTTGATCCGCCCACGCAGGAAACTGAAGTCCAGACCCAGGTTGTGTGAATAGGTCGTCTCCCACGTCAGATCCGGATTCGACATCACGATCTTCCCGTCGTCATCCTTCGACAAGGCCCACCAGTTGTCCGTCAACCACCAGTTGTCGGGATTGTCGTAGCCCGAGAACTCCTGAAGCATCAGACCCGACGGTATGTTGTTGTTGCCGGCCGTTCCGTAGCTGTAACGGATCTTCAGGTTGTCGAGCCACGTGATATCCTTCATCCACTCCTCGCCCGACAACCGCCACGACACGGCGGCCGACGGAAAATAGCCCCACTGATTGCCTTTGGCAAACTTCGACGATCCGTCGGCTCGCATCGTCGCCGAGAACATGTATTTGCCCCGGTAATCATAGTTCAGACGCCCGAAAAACGAGAAAAGACGATCGTCCGGATCGTAGAAGTTGTTGACCGAACGGGTCCCCTTGGCCGAACTCATCATCTGCCAGGCCATCATCGAATCATAAAAGTCCGGAAAATCATACGACCACGTCGTCAGCGTATTCGATCGGGTGATGATGTACTCCTGACCCAGCAGCACGTTGAACGAATGGTTCTCGTTGTCGATCAGATTCTTGAAATCGTAGCTCAACGTATTCGTGCTGCGGATCTTGTTGCGGGTGTAATCCGTATACTGGGTGGCCGGACCCGGACGGTTCGAGTTGTAGATCAGATAGGTCGTCATGCCGTAGAACCGGTCCTTCGTCTGATCGTAGCTGTCAAGACCCGCCTCGACCCGAAGCTTCAGATCATCGACAATCTCCCACTGGAAGGCGGCATTGGCATTCCAGTTCTTGCGCTCGTAGCGGCTGTCGTTGTCCGCCGTGGCGATCAACGGATTCACGTTGTCTCCGGCCATCGTCTCGTCGTCATCCCCGGAAACGGCCGTCGTGAAGGGGAACGGACGATACTGGATGGCATGCTTCACGCGTCCGTTGCCCGACGTGGAACCCGAATCGTTGTAGGAGTTCGAGCCCGCACCCCGCACGTTCGTATCCGAATAACGGATCGAAAAGTCAAAGCCCACCTTCTTCGTCGGCTTGTAGTTGGCCTTGAAGTTGAGGTTGTTCCGCTTGAAGGTCGAACCGACCATGATGGCCCGCTCGTCGATGTGCGCATAGCCGGCCGTCCACTTGAACTTGTCGCCGCCGCCCGAAATACTCAGGTTGTGGTTGAAGGTCGTGCCCGTACGTCCGAAGGTCTGGTCGAGCCAGTCGATCCCCTGCAACTTCTCATAGAGATCCATGTCGGCAAAACCTCCGAAATAGGGATAGTAGTTCGTGGCAAGATCGCCCTCGACCAGCGCCGCCTCGTACTGATACTGCACGAATTCATACGGCGTCATCGGGGTCAGCGCATCCTGGTTGGCAAACTTCTTGATGCCGTAGTAGGCGTTGTAGTTGACCGTGATGCGTCCCGACTCTCCGCTCTTCGTCGTCACGATCACCACACCGTTGGCGCCTCGCGCTCCGTAGATGGCCGTCGAAAAGGCATCCTTCAGCACGTCGATCGAGGCGATGTCCGAGGCCGGGATGTCCGAAATGCTCTCCACGGGGAATCCGTCCACGATGTAGAGCGGAGAATTGTCCTGCGTGATCGAGCCGCCGCCGCGCACCCGGATCTTGATCTCCGCATCCGGATCACCCTCCGTCGAGGTCACCGAGACTCCCGCCATACGTCCCGACAAGGCCTCCGTGACCGAATTCACCGGCATCTGTGTCAGCGTCTCGGCATTCACCGAAGCCACAGAACCGACCACGTCGCGACGCTTCACCGCCGCATAGCCCACCACAACCACATCGTCCATGGCCGTGGACTCAACCTCCAGCGTCACGTCGATCCTGCTCTTCGTCCCGATCGCGATCCGCTGTGTCTTCATGCCGATAAAGGAGATCACCAGCGTCTTTTTCGCCGCGTCGGGAACCTGCAACGACCATGTGCCGTCGACTCCCGAACTTGTTCCCAAAGTCGTGCCGTCGACAACCACCGAGGCGCCGATCACCGGATTGCCTGCCGAATCCTTGACCACTCCGCCGAGCTGCTGGGCCATGGCCGCGGTAGCCATCCCCAGTCCCAACAGGAGCGTCAGGGCAAACCTTAGCGTAAAGTTTTTCATAAAAAAGGTTTTGGTTAATAATTAGGTTTCGTTCTTTTTCCGTCTTGTGGTGGGAACTTCCGCTTTCCCCCATACAAAAATAAATCGTCCCCAAGGATTCAAATGGTAATTTTTATCACTTCTCATGGAGATTTTATCAAATGCGCACGATCGGCCTCCCAGGCCCCAGGAGGGCGATGCACCGATAAAAAATCCTCCCGGCCGGGAGGATTTTCTCTGAGTTCGGACGAAGCGTTTTACAAGGAGAGGGGGGGGTCAGAGCCGTCCCTTGGCGAGGTCGTATTCGAGCGAGGCCCAGATGAAGGGACCCACGCCCTTGCAGTCGTTCTCGATGACCGGCTCCGAGATGTAGTATTCGAACGTGCCGCTGCGCCGCTGCTTGCCGCCCAGTCCGGCCACCGCACAGCAGTCCGTCATCGAGATCGTGCCGTCCGGATTTTCGCGGATGAAGCGGTCGACGAACTGTTCGTAGCGGTGCAGCGCCTCCTTGCGCATCTCCTCGGGCAGGTAGCCCAGACGAACGGCCTTCAGCTGCGCATAGACGAACATCACCGATCCGGTCGACTCGAGGTAGTTGCCCTCGCGCCCCGGCTGGTCCAGCACCTGGTACCACATTCCCGTCGCCGGGTCGGCATACTTCGGCAGCGTGTCGTAAATCCGCTCCAGGATGGCCTGCATCGGCCGCGTGGCGTCGCTCTTGCCCAGATACTGCATCGTCTCGACGATCCCCATGGCATACCACCCCATGGCCCGGCACCAGGCGTGGGCCGACTGTCCCGTGATCGAATCGCACCAGAACATCTCGCGCGAATCGTCGTAGGCATGGCGGTAGAGCCCCGTCGCGGGGTCCCACGTATGCTTGCCCACGGTGACGAACTGGTTGACGATGTCGGCCAGGGCATCATCAAGCGCCGGACCCGTCAGGTGCTTCATCGCATATTCGGCATAGAAGGGCTCGGCCATGTAGAGGCCGTCGAGCCACATCTGGTGCGGATAGACGGCCTTGTGCCAGAAACCTCCGTCGACGTTGCGCGGCTGCGAACGCAACTGCGAATAGAGCGTATCGAGCACCCGGGCATAACGCGGATCCTTCGTCCGGGCATAGAGTCCGAACAGGGCGCGGCCCGGACAGATATGGTCGAGGTTGTACTTCGCCTTGTCGTAGGTCAGCACGCTGCCGTCCGGCCGTACGATCGTATCGTAGTAGCGGTCGGCGTAGGCCACGAAATCGGGCCGGTTCCACGCCTCCCCGGCATCGCGGATGGCCAGCAGTTCAAGACCCGTCGTATAGTTCCACTTCACCTTCCCGGCCGGTATGCCGTCGAGATTCGTCGGCGAGGGATTGCGCGCGATCTCGCTCTCGGCCATCCGCACGGCCAGCGACGTGGACGAATCGTACAAGGCTCCCGATTCCGGGGAGCAGGCGCCGGCCACAAGCACGGCTCCGGCCATCAACAGTCGTTTCATGATGTTTTGCTCTCTTTATCCTGGTTCTGTTTCAAATGATGCGTCTTGAGGTACTCCGCAGGCGACATGTGGTACTGTTCGCGGAAGCAGCGGCTGAAGTAGCCCGGATCCGAGAATCCCACCTTGTAGGCCACCTCCGAAACGGAAAACTGGCCCGTGCGCAACAGCAGCTGGGCCTTGGTGATGCGGTACTCCTTGATCAGCTCGACGGGAGACTTGCCCGTCAGACTCTTCAATTTGTTGTACATCGTCGTGCGCCCCACCCCCAGGTGCGAAGCCAGCTGGTCGATCGTCAGTTCCGAATTCTCGATGTTCGCTCCCAGCCACGACATCACCTCCTTGAGGAACTCCTCGTCGCGGTCCGTAACGACCACATCCTCGACCGACAGCTCGACCACCTTGTTGCGGGCCGACTGCGTCGAGAAACGCTCGAACAACGTCCGCCGCTGCGTGAGCAGGTTGTCGATACGCGCCAGCAGCAGCTCGATGCTGAAGGGCTTCGTGATGTAGCCGTCGGCACCGAACTCCATCGCCTTCACACGGTCGTCGGGCGAGTGGCGCGCCGTCAGCATGATGATCTGCAGTTGGCTCAGCGTGAAGTCATGGCGCACCTTGTCGCTCAGCTCGCTACGGTCCATTCGGGGCATCATCAGATCCGTGACGATGATGTCGGGCTGCTCCGTGCG
>CALUKK010000059.1 GCA_944321205.1 uncultured Alistipes sp. | reverse complement strand
CATCTCGCTGACCTACGACAACGGCGTGCTGACGCAGGCCGCCACGCGCGGCGACGGGGTGGAGGGCGACGACGTTACGGCCAACGTCCGTACGGTGCGCTCCGTACCGCTGCATCTGCGCGATGGCGACTGGCCGGCCCACTTCGAGATCCGGGGCGAAATCCTCATGCCCTACGCCTCGTTCGACCGTCTGAATGCCGAACGCGAAGCCAACGGCGAGCCGCTCTTCGCCAATCCGCGCAACGCCGCCGCCGGAACACTCAAGCAACAGTCGTCGGCCGTCGTGGCACGGCGCGGTCTGGACTGCACGCTCTACCAGCTGGCGGGCGACAACCTCCCCTTCAAGACCCACTGGGAGAGCCTTCAGAAGGCTCGAGAATGGGGCTTCAAGATCTCGGACCGGATGCGTATCTGCCACAACCTGGCCGAAGTGGACGACTACATCCGCTATTGGGATACGGCCCGCCATGCGCTGCCCTTCCCGACCGACGGCGTGGTGATCAAGGTCAACGACTTCGCCGTGCGCCGGCAGCTGGGCTTCACGGCCAAGGCCCCGAAGTGGGCCGTGGCCTACAAGTTCAAGGCCGAGCAGGCCCTCACACGCATCGACAGCGTCTCGTTCCAGGTCGGAAGAACCGGAGCCATCACCCCCGTAGCGAATCTCGAACCCGTGCTGCTGGCCGGCACCACCGTCCGCCGGGCGACGCTTCACAATGCCGAACAGATGGCGCGGCTCGACATCCGCCCGGGTGACATGGTCTACGTCGAAAAGGGGGGCGAGATCATCCCCAAGATCACGGGAGTTGACCTCTCGCAGCGTCCGGCCGACAGCCAGCCGTTCCGCTACATCGACCGCTGTCCCGAATGCGGCACGCCGCTGGTGCGCTACGAGGGCGAGGCCAAGCACTATTGTCCGAACCAGAGCGGCTGCCGGCCGCAGATCATCGGACGCATCATCCACTTTATCCGCCGCAAGGCCCTCGACATCGAGGGGCTGGGCGAGGAGACCGTCGAACTGCTCTACGACAACGGACCGGTGCGTACCGTGGCGGACCTCTACGATCTCAAGGCCGAACAGCTGGCCCCGCTGCCTCGGCTGGGCGAGAAGTCGGCCGAAAACATCATCCGCTCGATCGAACGGTCGAAGGAGGTTCCCTTCCCGCGGGTGCTCTTCGGGCTGGGCATCCGCTTCGTGGGCGAAACCACGGCCAAATATCTGGCCGAACACTTCCGCACGCTGGAGGCCGTGATGCACGCCTCGCGCGAAGAGCTCGTCGAAGCCGACGAGGTCGGCGAGCGCATAGCCGACGCCATCATCGAATATTTTGCCGACGGGACCAATCAGGAGATCATTCGCCGCTTGCGGGCCGCAGGTCTGCAATTCGAGGTTTCGGACCGCGAACTGGCTTCGGAGGCGCTGGCCGGGAAGAGTTTCGTCGTCTCGGGACGCTTTTCGCGCAGCCGCGACGAGATGAAGGCGCTGATCGAGGCCCACGGAGGACGCAACCTGGCGGCCGTCTCGGGCAATGTCGACTACATCGTCGCCGGCGAGAAGATGGGCCCTGCCAAACTCAAAAAGGCCGAAAAACTCGGAATCCGGATTCTCTCCGAGGAGGAGTTCCTGCAGATGATCGACGGACATACAACCCCGGATGCGGGAACATCGTCCGTCCAAACGTCCCCGACCCCGTCGGCCGCCGACTCCGCGAATCCCGATACGGGCCCCGCAACCCCGGAAGCGACACCCCCGACCTCCCGCAACGAAGAGCCCGCAGCCCGGCAGGGCGAACTCTTCTGAAGTTCGGATCCCGTAGACCTCAAAAAGACAGAATTTACCGACAAAACGAAGAATACCATGCTACAGCACAAACTCGCAGGCGTAGGAGCCGCCATGATCACCCCCTTCACGCGGGAGGGAAAAGTCGACTATGAAGCACTGGCCCGAATGGTCGACTATGTGATCGAGGGCGGTGTGGACTACATCGTGGCCCTGGGCACAACGGCCGAAACCCCCACCCTCTACATGCCCGAACGGGCCGTGATCGCCATGTTCATCACCAATCAGATCGCCGGACGGGTTCCGCTGGTGATGGGGTGCGGCGGGAACTCCACTTCGGAGGTGCTGGATCAGCTGCGGGAGTTCGACCTGCGCGGTGCCGATGCCATTCTGAGCGTGACGCCTTATTACAACAAGCCTTCGCAGGAGGGGCTCTACCAACACTTCCGCACCGTATCGGAACACTCTCCGCTGCCGGTGATCCTCTACAATATCCCGGGACGCGCGGGAGTCAACATGACGGCCGAGACGACGTTGCGCTGTGCCCGGGACTTCAAGAACGTCATCGGAATCAAGGAGGCTTCGGGCAACATCGAGCAGATGCAACGTATTCTGGACAACCGTCCCGAAGGATTCCTCGTGCTCTCGGGCGACGACGGAATGGCCATCGAGCTGATGCGCCGCGGCGGTGACGGGGTGATCTCCGTGGCGGCCAACGCCTTTCCGGAGCGATTCATGAGCTGCATCAACCACGCCAAAAACGGAGACTTTGAGGCCGCAGACCGCGAATACGAAGCGCTCGACGAGGCTGTCAAGGCACTCTTCGAGGAGGGGAATCCCGTGGGTGTGAAGTGCGCCCTCTCGGTCATGGGCCGCATCGGCAATACGATGCGTCTGCCGCTTGTAGCCGGGACACAACACCTGCGTGAACGATTCAAAAGCCTGATCGAAAGATACGATTTGCGCTGATTTTGCGTTCCTATCGGAAAACGACCGACATGAAACGACTTCTGATGCTTGTACTGCTTCTCCCACTGGCGGCCGCCGGCCGGGTTCCCGACGAAGAGATGATTCTCGATCGGACGCTCGATGCCGAATCTCCCTTCTACTATCCGGCCCTGATGCTGCGCTACAATGC
>CALUKK010000058.1 GCA_944321205.1 uncultured Alistipes sp. | reverse complement strand
TGTAGAGCAGCACCAGAATGAAGGCGACGACGAACGACAGCATACCGGCGTTGATCGACTCCTGTCCCAGCGACGGTCCTACGACCGTATCCTGGATGATCTTCGCCGGAGCCGGAACCTTACCCGAATTGAGCACGTTGGCAAGGTCCTGAGCCTCCTGGATCGTGAAGTCGCCCGTGATCTGCGACTGTCCCTTGTCGATCTTCGTATTTACGCGCGGGGCCGAGTAGACGTAACCGTCGAGGACGATGGCAATGCACTTGCCGATGTTCTCGCCCGTCATCCGGGCCCACTCCTGCGTACCTTCGGCGTTCATCGTCATCGAGACCTCGGCCGTGGCTCCACGCTGCGCATACTGCTCGAAGGCCTCCGTTACGACCGAGCCGTCGAGCGGAGCCTTGCCGTCGGGAGTCGTCACCTTGATGGCGTAGAGGTAGTAGCGGCCGTTGATGTGGTCGTCACCCTTCACGCCCCACTTGAAGAGAATGTCCGCGGGGAAGAGCTCGCGAACCTCCGGACGGGCCAGGTATTCGTTCACCGTAGCGATGTCGGCCTTGTAGGCGGCACCGATGGCGGCACCTCCCGCATAGTTGGGATCCAGCACCGCAAAGAGTGGATTCTGCGTCTGATCGAAATTGCCGGTCTGGACGGCGTCGGCCGAGGCCGTCGAGTCGGCTCCGATCTCGCCGATCAGACCCTCGTCAGCGGCGGGCGAGGCGCTGCTCTCTGCGGCAGATGCCGGCTCGCTCTCTACGGCCGGAGCTGCGGCCTGCTGGGCCGTCAACTCCTCCTTGAGAAGCTTGTCCGCCGATACCAGCATCGGAAGAACCTCCCGGGCATCGTATGTCAGCCAGAGCTCCAGCGAGGCCGTGCCCTGCAACAGGTCGCGAACACGCTGAGGCTCCTTCACACCCGGGAGCTCGACCAGAATACGGTGCGAATTGGGCAGACGCATGATGTTGGGCTGCGTCACGCCGAAGTGGTCGATACGGCTGCGCAGTACGTTGAACGACGCCCCGATGGCTGCCTCCGTCTCCCGTTTGAGCATCTTCTCCACATCCGCATCCGAACTCTCCAGGGTGATGTCCTTGCGGTCCGGGCTCACGAAGATCTCAGCAATGGGACGACCGTTCGACAACCGCGAATAGGCCTTCACAAAATCGCCGATATAATCGTTCGACGAACCATCCTTCAGTGCTGCATTGGCTTCTGCGATGGCCTGCTGAAAGGCCGGATCATTCTGGCTGTCGCCGGCCAACGCCTTCACGACATCCTCTACCTGAACCTCCAGCATGACGTTCATGCCGCCCTTCAGGTCCAGACCCAGGTTCAACTCCTTCTCCTTGCACTCCTTGTAGGTGAACTTCTTGAAGCCCACGTTGTAGACCGCAAGGTTCTGGATCGAATCCAGGTAATGCTGCTCCGCTGCCGACTGCTCGTCGAGCGGGAACTGGGCCGCGTAGGCCGCAGCCTTCTTCTCTACGCTCCGCGTCTTGAACGTGAACGAGAGTTGGTAAACACATGCGAGGGCCAAAAGGACCGCGATGAGTTTGATGAAACCTTTACTTTGCATTTGGAAAAAATAGTTGTTATGTTGTTTGATTCAATGTAATTACGCACAATAGCACGCAAAGATAGAAAAAAAGTATTAATTAACGCGTTTTCAGCGGCAGAAAATAGACCCCGAAACAAAATTATCCTTCCGCAAAGCCTCCTCGGATCAACCCCGAAGCAACCAGAATAGGCGTTTTGCAAAAAAATAACTATTTTTGACCCCGCATGCAGAATCCTTCCCCATACCGTTTTCACCTCGCGGCTCTCTTTTCGGTCATCGTCTGGGGCGCAACATTCGTCTCCACGAAAGTCCTCATCTCGAACGGCCTCTCTCCCGCCGAAATCTTCCTCCTGCGGTTCTCCATGGCCTACATCGGAATCCTTCCCCTGGCCCGCGGAAAACGCTTCGCAAACAACCTGCGCGACGAAGCCCTGCTCCTCCTGGCCGGAATCTGCGGCGGATCGATCTACTTCCTGACCGAAAACATGGCTCTCGAATTCGCACCCGCCTCGAATGTCTCCCTGATCGTCTGCACGGCCCCCGTCTGGACGGCTATCGTAATGAGCCTGCGCGACCGTCAGGAACGTATGTCCCGCCGTCAGGCGCTCGGAGTCGCCACGGCCTTCGCCGGAATGGTACTCGTCGTGCTCAACGGGCGTTTCGTCCTCCATCTCGCACCGAAGGGCGATCTGCTGGCTTTCGCAGCCGCCTGGCTCTGGGTCTTTTACTCCATGGCCATCAAAAACCTCGCGAACCGTTATCCCGCCCTGTTCATCACCCGAAAGGTCTTCTTCTACGGAATCGTCACCATCCTTCCGCTCTTCGCCTTCCGACCCTTCAACGTTACGGGCGAGATCCTCGCCAGACCCCTCGTCTGGGGGAATCTCCTCTTCCTCGGAATCATCGCCTCGATGCTCTGCTATCTGCTCTGGAATGCCGCCATGCACCGACTCGGAACCGTGAAAACAACCAACTACATCTATCTCAACCCCCTGGTTACGATCCTCACCGCGGCAGTCTGCATCAACGAACGGATCACCCCCGTAGCCTTGCTCGGCGCCGCCCTGATTCTCTTCGGCATGTGGCGTGCCGAAAAAAACTGACACCCTCACCCCCCCGCCCGAGCCGATCGCCCGACACAAAAAAAAGGAGGCATCCCCTCGCGGGGATGTCTCCTCTCTTTTCACGGTGCCTTCGTATCGAAGGCCTCCGCCTTATTTCACCTCTTCGAACTCCACGTCCTCGGGCTGGCCGTTGTTGCCGCCCTGCTGACTCCCGGCGTTCGACTGCTGGCCGGCATTGGACTGCGGACCCTGCTGCTGGCTCTGGGCCTGCTGGGCCGAATAGATGTCCTGCGAAGCGGCCTGCCATGCGGCGTTCAACTCGTTCATCGCCGTGTCGATGGCGGCAACGTCGGCGTTCTTGTGTGCCTCCTTCAGTTTGGCAAGGGCACCTTCGATGGCTGCCTTCTTGTCGGCAGGCAGTTTGTCGCCGTACTCCTTCAGCTGCTTCTCCGTGGTGAAGATGTTCGAGTCGGCGGCGTTGATCTTGTCGATACGCTCCTTCTCGGCCTTGTCCTTC
>CALUKK010000057.1 GCA_944321205.1 uncultured Alistipes sp. | reverse complement strand
GAGGTTCTGCGAGGCGCGGTCCATGTGGAAGTACATCTCCTTGTCCATCAGCCGGAAGGCGATGGTCTTGTCCCCGACGAGGGCCTGATCGTGGGATTCGGCATAGGCTACGGTCTTGACTTCGGGGAGTCGGTTGGTCATCACGGACCACATCTCCCAGATGTTCCAGTCTTCGTCGGGAATATCCTTCAGCAGCTTGATCCAGAAGTCGGGGATGGCCATTCCGAGGCGGTAGTCGAATCCGATGCCCCCGTCGTCGATCGGGATGCACATCCCGGGCATGCCGCTGACATCCTCGGCGATGGTGACGGCCGCCGGGCGGAATTCGTGGACCAGCCGGTTTGCCAGGGTGAGGTAGGTGATGGCATCCTCGTTGACTCCGGCATCGAAATAACGGTCTCGGGAATCGAACGTGACGTATCCGTGGTGGTGATAGATCATCGAGGTGACGCCGTCGAATCGGAATCCGTCGAAATGGAATTCATCGAGCCAGTATTTGACGTTCGAGAGCAGGAAGTGCTGCACCTGGGGTTTTCCGTAGTCGAAGAGTTTCGAATCCCAGTAGGGTTGGTTTCCGGCCTCCCCGGATTTCGAATAGAGGTGGTCTGTTCCGTCGAGTTCGTTGATCCCCTCGTTGAGGTTCTTGACATAGTGGGCGTGTACGAGGTCCATGATGACGGCCAGGCCGAGTTCATGGGCGCGACGGATCAGCTCCTTCAGCTCTTCGGGGGTTCCGCAGCGGGATGTGGGAGCGAAGAAGCTCGAGACGTGATACCCGAACGACCCGTAGTAGGGGTGTTCGGCAATGGCCATGAGCTGTACGGCGTTGTATCCGTCGCGCTTGATGATCGGGAGGATCTTCTCGGTGAATTCGCGGTAGGTGCCCACGCCCTCGCGCTCCTGGGCCATGCCGACATGTGCTTCATAGATCAGGAGGCTTCCGAGTTTTGCAGGGTCGAAGGCATCTCCCTGCCAGTCGAAGGGTTCTGCAGGTTGCCAGAACTGGGCGGTGAAGTTCTTCGTGCGTTCGTCCTGCACCACGCGGCGGGCGTATGCGGGGATTCTGTCGAGCCAGCCGTTTTCTCCGTGGACATGGATCTTGTAGAGCGAGCCGTGTGTGAGTCGGTCTCGGTACATGGCCGCGGGGAAGAAGGCGCTCCAGACACCTGCGGCATCGCGATGCATGCGGATTTCGGTGCGCTGCCAGTTGTTGAAATCTCCGAAGACGTAGACATCCTGCGCTCCGGGCAGCCACTCGCGCAGCCACCACCCGTCGAGCGTGGGGTCCCACTGCCAGCCGAAGTAGCGATATCCGTTGGCGTAGTCGACGATCGAGTCTGCGGAGCGGAGAATCTCCTTCATTTTGGCTTCGTAGCGGGCATGACGCTCGTTGATCTGCTCCTCGACGGGCTGCAGCCACTCGTCACGTTCGACGATCGGGAGCCGATACCTGCTTGTTTCACGCTTTTCCATGGTGGCTTGGTTTTATACAAATATACGAAATTTTCGGGAGCAGGCTCATTTTTGGCGGAGAGTTTTTGCGATCGGCGGGTCCCGATTTTCGAAAAGGACAAAAAAATTGTCAAAAAAAGTGTATCCGGACCCAATATTTTTATCGGGAGGTAACCCGTGTTCTTCGGAAATCTCGAAAAAAGTTCTAAATTTGTCGTCAAACAAAAAACGAATCATTCTCTAATTCACAATCAACTATGTTCAAAGGACAACCCAAAGGTTTGTATGCCCTGTCGCTGGCCAATACGGGCGAGCGCTTCGGCTACTATACCATGCTTGCGATCTTTACCTTGTTTCTGCAGGCGAAATTCGGTTATACCGAGGCTGTAACGACCCAGATTTACGGTATTTTCCTGGCCGCGGTCTATTTCATGCCCTTCTTTGGCGGCATCCTGGCCGACCGGTTCGGGTTCGGGAAGATGGTCACGCTGGGTATTTTCGTGATGTTTGCGGGATATGCGCTGTTAGCCATACCGACGGGAACGGGCTTTGCGGGACAGGCCATGATGTTCGGGGCGCTGGCGCTGATCGCGTGTGGAACGGGCCTCTTCAAGGGTAATCTTCAGGTTCTGGTGGGCAATCTCTACGATGATCCCGCCTACCAGTCCAAACGGGACAATGCCTTTTCGATTTTCTATATGGCGATCAACATCGGAGCCATGTTCGCTCCGGGTATGGCCAAATGGATCACCAACCACTTCCTGGCGCAGGACGGTCTGGTCTATAACGGACAGATCCCGGCCCTTGCCCACCAGTACCTCGAACTGGGCAGTCAGATGCCAGCCGAGCCGCTGTCGAAGCTTCAGGAGCTGGCAGCCTCGATGAGCACGACGATTACGGATCTGGGCGAGTTCTCGCAGCACTATATCGAAAAACTCTCGACGGCCTACAACATGGGCTTCGGGGTGGCGTGCATCTCGCTGGTGGTCTCCTATCTGATCTACGTGGGCTTCCGCCGGACGTTCAAACACGCCGATGTGACGGCCAAGCAGCAGGCGGCAGCCGCAACGTCGGCCGGCGTGAAGGCCGCCGAGCTGACGCCGGCGCAGACCAAGTCGCGCATCACGGCGCTGATGCTTGTTTTTGCCGTTGTGATCTTCTTCTGGATGGCTTTCCACCAGAACGGTTCGACGATGACCTTCTTCGCGCGTGACTACACGACCTCCGAGGCGACGGGCATAACGCGCATGGGCTTCGATATCTTCAATCTGGTGCTGGTGCTGGTCGGGGTCTACGGACTGGTCGGCTTCTTCCAGTCGGAGAAGAGCCGCGGCAAGCTGATTTCGGTAGCGGCGGTTGTTGTGGCCGTAGGAGCGCTGATCTACCGCTATACGCTCACGCCGGATCCGGTACACATTCTGCCTTCGGACTTCCAGCAGTTCAACCCCTTCTATGTGGTGGGTCTGACGCCCATCTCGGTTGCGATCTTCACGGCTCTGGCCCGCAAGGGCAAGGAGCCATCGGCACCGCGCAAGATCGGAATGGGAATGATCATTGCGGCTCTGGGCTTTTTGATTCTGACGGTCGGTTCGGTCGGGCTGATGTCGCCGGCCGAGGTGAAGGCTGTCGGAGCGAGCGATCAGTTCGTATCTCAGAACTGGCTGATCTCGACCTATCTGGTGCTGACGTTTGCCGAGCTGCTGCTCTCGCCGATGGGTATTTCGTTCGTTTCGAAGGTGGCACCTCCGAAATACAAGGGTATGATGATGGGATGCTGGTTTGCCGCCACGGCCATCGGCAACTACGCCACGTCACTGATCGGTTATCTGTGGGGCAGCGGCATGGCGCTGTGGATGGTCTGGAGCGTGCTGATCGTGCTGTGTCTGCTTTCGGCGCTCTTCATCTTCTCGATCATGCGCAAGTTGGAAAACGCGACGGCGGCCTGATGCCGGCGTTGTGATACGCGAGGCCCGGACGATATTTCGTCCGGGCTTTTTTGTCGACCCTGCGGCCCCTTCTACGGCTGTTCTCCGATCATCCATTCCTTCCAATCTTTTCTCTCCCTCCAAACCAGTCACTAACCACCAGCCACTAACCACCGGCCTTCGTCCGCTGACCCGCACCTGCACCTGCACCCGTATCCGCGCTCAGCCTGCCATGCCTGCCACCTGTCCGCACCTGCCCGCCAACCCATTGTCTTCCGGCCTTACCCCTCCCTTTACTCTACCCCTTCCCGTAATAAACGGGAAAACTTTTTTGGTTTTTCGGGTTTTGTTTTTATATTTGTAATCGACAACACACTCAAAACACAAGTCCATGGATCAAAAGGAACGGATCATCGCCCAGGCGATGCAGATGTTTGTTTCGGAGGGGATCAAGTCCGTCCGGATGGACGACATCGCGCAGCAGCTGGGCGTATCGAAGCGAACGCTCTATGAGTTGTTCGGGGACAAGGAGAGTCTGCTGTACCTGTCCATGGAGCATTTTTTCGAGTGCAAGCGGCTCGAACGGCAACGGGTAAGCAGTTCGGCGCGGAATGTGCTGGAGGCGATGTTCCGGGTGCTGGTCTGCGTGATGAACGATTCGGAGTCGGTGCAGCGCTTGCAGAGCAATCTGCGGAAGTTCTATCCGGCGGTTCACGAGCGGTTGTTGCGGGAAGGTTCGGCCCGAAGCCGTCAGGATCTGCGCAAGATGCTCGAACAGGGGATCCGTGATGGTCTGTTTGTTGCAACGATCAATATCGATCTGGCCATATCGGTCCTGTACTATACGGCATCGGCGATTACGGACCGCAAGGATCTTCTGCTGCCCGAGGGGATGAGCGAACGTGAGGCTTTCGTGCAGATCGTCAGCAACTTTTTCCGGGGGATCTCGACGCCCGAGGGGGCGCGTCTGATCGACGACTATCGGAAGAGTTTCGATCCGGCCGGTTCGGCGGGAGAGTCCGGTGCCTCCACGAGGAAAAGATAACTTGGAGATATGAAAAAGATTCTGTACACGCTCCTGGTCGGGGTATGCAGCCTGGGATTGGAGGATGCGGCAGGTCAGATGCGTCTGACGCTGAAGCAGGCCGTGGATCTGGCCATGAGTGAGAATCCGACCATCCGGGTTGCGGAGATGGAGGTCGAGCGCTACGACTACGTACGCCGACAGACGTGGGGCACACTTCTTCCACAGCTTTCGGCGTCGGGCAACTATACGCGGGCGATCGTCAAGTCGGAGATGCGGGGCGGCCTGTCGTTCGGTGCCGACAACACCTTCGCGCTGCAGGGGGATCTGACGTTGCCGCTTTTTGCGCCGTCGGTCTACCGGACCTTGAAGATGAACGATGCACAGCGAGCTGCGGCGGTTGAATCGGCGCGTGCGACGCGGATCGACCTGGTGGCCGAGGTCCGCAAGTCGTTTTACAACATTCTGCTGGCCGAACAATCGCTTTCCGTTCTGCGCGAATCGGAGGCGACCGTTCAGCGTACGGTCGACGACACCCGGGTGCAGTACGAACACGGGCTGATGTCGGAGTACGACCTGCTGACGGCCCAGGTCCAGTTGAGCAACCTGCGTCCGACGATCCTTCAGACCGAGAATTCGATCAAGCTGGCGAAACTGATGCTGAAGATGTACCTGTCGATACCGGAGGAGGTTGAGATCGAGGTGGAGGGGAATCTGGACTCGATGCGGGACGAGGTGCTGGCGGGGACCGACGGTCTGACGTCGGATCTTTCGCAGAACAGCAGCCTGCGTTCGCTCGAATTGCAGGAGGAGTTGCTGCGACGTTCGCTTCGTGCGGCCAACGCCGGGCGTCTTCCGACCCTGGCGGCCTTCGGCACGACCTCCTGGACGGGTAACGACATGGAGCCCTTCATGGGTTTCGGGGACGGCGACGACTCGCGTTACTTCTGGACCAATCCGATTTCGGTGGGGGTGCAGCTGTCGGTTCCGATCTTCGGGGGACTGACGCGCATGAACAAGTCGCGGGAGTTGAAGAACCAGATTTCGCAGATCACGCTGCAACGGCTTTATGCGCGGCAGCAGCTCGACGTCCAGGTGCGTTCGGCGCTGAACGATCTGATGACGGCCCGGGAGACGATGTTCGCGCAGGAGTTGACGGTCGAGCAGGCACGCAAGGCCTACCGGATTTCGGATACGCGCTACCGGGCGGGAGCCGGTACGATCCTGGAGTTGAACAGTGCGCAGCTGGCGCAGACCCAGGCGCAATTGAATTTTTCGCAGGCGATCTACGACTACCTGACGGCGAAGGCCGAGTATGACCGGATCGTGGGGCGAGAACCCTGATATCGAAAACGAACCAACGGCAAAAGTAGCACCATGAAGAAGATATTGTGGATCCTGGCCGCGGCCGCATTGACTGTCGGATGCCGGGGCAATCGGGGTACGGACCCCGCATCGGAGACGAAAGGGGTTTTGACGCGCAGCAAGGCGGCCCTAGGCGAGGAGATCCGCCTCACGGAGGAGTTCACCTCGGAGATCGAGCCCTACCGGGAGAACGACATCACGCCGGCGGCCACGGGCGTGCATATCGACCGTATCTGGGTCGAGGTGGGGGACGAGGTACAGGAGGGCCAGCTTGTGGTCTCGCTCGACCCGACGCAGTATACGCAGCAGCTGGTCCAGCTTCAGACCATCGAGAGCGACTACAACCGTCTGCTGCCGGTCTACGAGGCGGGGGGAATCTCGGCCCAGCAGATCGAGCAGGCGCGGGCGCAGCTGGACGTGCAGCGCGAGGTGGTGGCCAACCTGAAGCGCAATATCGAGGTCCACTCACCGATCACGGGAGTGGTCACGGCCCGCAACTACGAGTCGGGGGATCTCTTTGCGCAGCAGCCCATTCTGCACATCATGCAGATCGATCCGCTGAAGGTCATCGTCAACATTTCGGAGCAGTTTTTCCCGCAGGTGAAGGTGGGGATGCCGGTTCGTGTGGATGTTGAGATCTTTCCGGATCAGCATTTCGAGGGACACGTGTCGTTGATCTACCCGGCGCTGGATCCGGCGACGCGGACCTTCAAGGTGGAGGTTCGCGTTCCGAACGGCGAGGGTCTTCTGCGGCCGGGGATGTATGCCCGGACGATCTTCGACATGGGCGGGAAACAGGGGGTGCTTGTTCCCGACGTGGCCATCCAGAAGCAGGTGGGATCTGCGGAGCGCTACCTGTACGTCATTCTCGGGGATACGATTGCCGAGCGTCGGGCCGTTGAGGTAGGGCGTCAGGTCGGGAACCGGATGGATATTCTGCGGGGTGTTGAGCCGGGGGAGCAGGTGGCCGTGACGGCTTTGTCGAAGCTCTACGACGGCGCGCGTGTTGAAATCAAGAAGGATTAAAAGCGACAGACGATGAAGATCTACGAAAGTGCGGTCCGCAAACCGATTTCTACGGTCCTGCTGTTCGTCGGCGTGATTGTCTTCGGTCTGTTCTCGCTGAAGAACCTGGCCGTGGACCAGTATCCCGAGATCGAGATTCCGCAGATTTCGGTCATCACGTTCTATCCCGGGGCCAACGCCTCGGAGATCGAGACCAACATCACGCGGGTGCTTGAGGACAACCTCAATACGGTGAGCAACCTCAAGAAGCTGACCTCGAAATCCCAGGACAACGTCTCGATGATCACCGTGGAGTTCGAATACGGTTCGGACCTGAACGAGGGGGCGAACGAGATCCGCGACGTGGTGTCGCGCGTTCAGTCGCTTCTGCCGGACGACATCGATTATCCGACGATATTCAAGTTCTCGACCTCGATGATCCCGGTGATGATGCTGGCCGTAACGGCCGATGAAAGCTATCCGGCGCTGAACAAGATCCTCGATGACAAGCTGGTCAACGTGCTCAACCGCGTTGACGGCGTGGGTGCGGTTTCGGTGATCGGGGCCCCGGAGCGGGAGGTGCAGGTCAACGTCGACCCGACGAAGCTCGAGGCCTACAACCTGACGGTCGAGCAGTTGGGTCAGATCATCGCGGCGGAGAACGTCAACGTTCCGAGCGGTACGATCGACATCGGCAACAATACCTTCAATATCAAGGCAGACGGAGAGTTCCGCCTGTCGGATGAACTTCGTGACGTGGTGGTTTCGAATGCCGGAGGTCGGACGGTCCGGTTGTCGGACGTGGCCGAGATCCGGGATACGCTGGAGAAGGCGACCATGGACGAACGGGTCAACGGACAGCGGGGCGTTCGGGTGATGTTCCAGAAGCAGTCGGGAGCCAATACGGTGAGCATCGTTCGGGAGATCCAGCAGCGGCTTCCCGAGATCCAGCGGAGTCTTCCGAAGGATGTGAAGATGGAGTTGATCTACGAAGCGTCGCAGGAGATCACCGACGCCATCGGGTCGTTGTCGGAGACGGTTCTCTATGCCTTTGTCTTCGTGGTGCTGGTTGTGATGATCTTTCTGGGGCGGTGGCGTGCGACGCTGATCATCTGCATGACGATCCCCGTGTCGCTGATCTGTTCGTTCATCTATCTTTTCGCCACGGGTTCGACGTTGAACATCATCTCGTTGTCGTCGTTGTCGATAGCCATCGGCATGGTGGTCGACGATGCGATCGTTGTTCTTGAGAACATCACCACCCACATCGAGCGGGGTTCGAATCCCAAGGAGGCGGCCATCTATGCGACGAACGAGGTATGGCTGTCGGTGATCGCCACGACGCTGGTGGTGGTGGCGGTCTTCCTGCCGCTGACGATGATCCCGGGCATGGCGGGGATCCTGTTCCGCGAGTTGGGGTGGATCGTGACGATCGTGGTGTGCGTTTCGACGACGGCGGCCATCACGCTGACGCCGATGATGTCGGCCTACATGCTCAAACTCGAGGGCGGTCAGCACGACTACAAGGGACTGGGCATTGTCTACAAACCGATCGACCGGGCCCTGACGTGGCTTGACGGAGCCTATGCCCGGGCTCTCGAGTGGGTGGTTCATCACCGGAGGATCACGGTTTTTTCGATGATGTCGGTCTTTGTGTTGTCACTGGGTCTGCTGACGCAGGTTCCGACGGAGTTTTTCCCGCCGTCGGACAACAACCGCATAGCCGCGACGGTCGAGCTCGAACAGAACATCGCCGTGGATTATACGGCCCGCATAGCGCGTCAGATCGACAGCATCATCTATGCGAAATATCCGGAGATCATCCTGGTTTCGGCCTCATCGGGAGCCAGTTCGTCGGACGATGCCTTTGCGGCGATGCAGACCACCGGCTCGCATATCATCAACTACAACCTGCGTCTGACCGACGTTGAGGGGCGCGAGCGGTCGATCTATGCGATTTCGGATCTGCTGCGGCAGGATCTGGACCGCATTCCCGAGGTGCGGCAGTATACGGTGACGCCGGGCGGTTCGATGGGCAGCATGAGCGGATCGTCGACTGTGAACATCAAGGTTTTCGGGTATGACATGGACCAGACGAACGCCATTGCCAACGATCTGAAGGAGCGGATGCGCGGCTTGCCGGGTGTTCGGGACGTAAAGCTTTCGCGCGATGATCTGCGTCCGGAGTTTAACGTGGTCTTTGACCGCGAGCGCCTGGCGTACTACGGGATGAACAGTGCGACAGCCTCGCAGGCCGTGCGCAACCGTATCGACGGACTTGTTGCGTCGAAATACCGCGAGGACGGGGACGAATACGACATTGTGGTTCGCTACGCCGAGCCGTTCCGCACGCGGGTGGAGGATGTCGAGAACATCACGCTCTACAATGCGCAGGGACGCCCCGTGAAGCTCAAGGAGGTGGGACGTGTCGAGGAGGAGTATGCGGCCCCGGAGATCGAACGCGAGAACCGCCAGCGGGTCATAGCCGTGGAGTCGACGCTGGGTGCGGGGGTGGCGCTTGGCGACGTGCTGCAGGAGGTCGATGCGCTGCTGGCCGACTATCCGACGCCGGACGGCGTGGATCTGGAGGTGGGCGGTACGGTGGAGGATCAGGGCGACGCCTTTTCGGATCTGCTGACCCTGTTCGTACTGATCGTCATCCTGGTCTATATCGTCATGGCCACGCAGTTCGAGTCGCTGAAGTTCCCCTTCATCATCATGTTCACCATTCCGTTCGCCTTCACAGGTGTCTTTCTGGCATTGTGGCTGACCTCGACGCCGCTGTCGCTCATTGCGTTGATCGGCGCGATCATGCTGGTGGGCATCGTGACGAAGAACGGTATCGTGATGGTGGACTACATGAACCTGCTGATCGAGCGGGGTTCGGGCGTCTACGAGGCGGTGATAGCGGGCGGCAAGAGCCGTCTGCGACCGGTTCTGATGACCTCGTTCACGACGGTGTTGGGCATGGTTCCGCTGGCCATCGGCACGGGAGCCGGTTCGGAGACGTGGCAGCCGATGGGTATTGCCGTGATCGGGGGTCTGACCTTTTCGACGATTCTGACGCTCTTCATCGTGCCGGTGCTCTATTCGATCCTCGTAAACCGTTCACAGCGCAGGGAGCGGGAGCGTCTGGCCCGGCTCTCGGCGGCGCATCAGGCCGGCAGGCATTGAACGAGTCAGTAAGTGTAAATAGACGACGAAGATGAAAGCCGTATTCTTATCCTATAACCAGGCCCTGACGGACCGGGTTCATGCGATTCTCGACGAACAGGGGATCCGCGGTTTTACGAAGTGGGCCTTGACCCAGGGCCGGGGCTCCGTGGATGGCGAGCCCCACTACGGGACGCATGCCTGGCCGTCGATGAACGCCTCGATTCTGACCATCATCGACGACGAACAGCTCGAACCGCTGCTGACGGCACTCCGGGAGTTGGATGCCGCCACGAAGATGCAGGGTTCGCGGGCCTTCTACTGGACCGTTGAAGGGGGTCTCTGATCGATTCCGGACGACCTGGCCGGCACTCCCGCTCCGGCCTTGAAGCCCGGAGCGGGAGTGCCGTTCCTTCGGGTACCGGAAAAAGCCCCTCGCCCGGACTGACGGGCGAGGGGCTTTTTTGCCGGGAAGCCGTTTCGGCCTTCGGGTTATTCGGTGCGGATCTTCATCACGAATCCGCCGCCCGGAGCCAGATGGACGGCGAACGGTTTCGCGGTATCGATGCTCAGCTCCTCGCAGCGGTAATCGGAGGCCTTTCTGTCGGCATTCACGCCGTCGCGGAACAGTTCTGCGGAGCGTTCACCTCCCAGGAAGGAGAGGTCGATCTTCAGATCGCGGGGATTCCAGTCCGTGATGGCGCCGATGTACCAGGTGGATCCCTTTCTCCGGGCCGTTACGATATACTCTCCGAGGCGGCCGTCGAGGATCCGGGTTTCGTCCCAGACAGTAGGGATCGAAGCGATGAAATGCGTGCATTCGGCCTCCTGAAGGTAGTTTGTCGGGGAGTCGCAGAGCATGTTGAGCGGGGAGTCCAGCACGACGTAGAGCGCCAACTGATGGCAGCGGGTTCCCTGGCTCATCGGTTCCGAGTGGTTGGGGTGATAGCCTGTGCGGGTGGCGTTGATCATGGCTCCCTGGGTGTAGTCCATGGGGCCTGCGACCTGCCGGATGAAGGGGATCATGACATCGTATTCCACCTGGTCGTGGGATTCGGGTCTCCACTTGAGTTGTTCGAGGCCGTGTACACCCTCGACGTTCAGCACATTGGGCCAGGTCCGGTTTATGCCAGCGGGTTTGTGTGTTCCGTGCAGGTCGAGCACCAGATGGTATTTTGCGGCGGTTTCGGCGGCTCGGTGGTTGAAAGCGGTCATCTGTTGGTCGTCCCGGTCCATGAAGTCGACCTTGAACCCCTTGACTCCCATTTGGGCGTAGTGGCGGCACACCTGCTCCATGTCGCGGTTGAAGGCGTGGAATCCGGCCCAGAGGATGATTCCGACGTTTTTCGAGGCACCGTATTCGATGATTTCCGGCAGGTTGATCTGCGGGACGACCTGCATGAGGTCGGCCTGGAGATTGACGGCCCAACCCTCATCGAGGATGACGTATTCGATACCCTGCGAGGCGGCAAAATCAATATAGTATTTGTAGGTTTGGGTATTGATTCCGCTGCGGAAGTCGACTCCGGAGATGTTCCAGTCGTTCCACCACTCCCAGGCGACCTTTCCGGGGTGGATCCACGAGATGTCGTCGATTCGGGAGGGTTCAGCGAGCAGATAGCTCAGCGAGGAGGCGGCCAGTTGGGTATCGCTTCCCACCACGGCCATTCTCCAGGGGAAGTTCCGGGGTCCGGCGACCTCGGCGATATGCTCCCTGCGCTCTCGGACGATCATCTGCAACCGGTTATGTCCGCCCTGTTCGAGGGAGTCGGGATACTGGGCGAATCGACCCTTCAGGGCCGTTTTTCCGTCGGGATTGTAGAGATAGAGTCCGGGATAGTTGCAGAGGTCGCTTTCCGAGATACAGATCTTCACTCCCTGCCCGGCGTCGACGACCAGCGGCAGGAAGGCCAGACGCCCGGGATTCATCTTGGAGAGGGGCGCCACGGAGTATACGTTTTCGAACGAGTTGTAGAACTGCGCCTCGAAATCGCCGTCCTCCCCCGAAGTCACATAGGGCACGGAGGCCTGGAAATCGGACGGGAAACGGTATTCGGCCTGTTCGTTGAGAATGGTGAACGGTTTTCGGGTCCGGTTGACGAACCGGTAGGCGATTCCGTCGTCATAGGCGCGGAATTCGACCTCCCAGTCTCCCTTCATGCGGAGAGTGAGGGCATTGTAGTGTTCGTGGAGGGAGTCGGCCCGGTAGAAGGGGGAGTCGATCCAACGGTCGACCGAAGACCTCGAGGCCTTCGATATCCGCGCGTTGGGCCCCCAGGAGTCTCCGTTCCCCAACGACAGCGAGAGGGGAGAGGGTTCCAGCAGGGTTCTTCCCTTGTAGACGATGTCGTAGAGGAGTTCGTTGCCGGGCGAGACGGTTGTCTGGAGGTTTCCGTCGGGCGAAGAGAGGGTGTAGCTCTTTTGAGCGGAGACGACTGCGGTAGACAGAAGGGCCACCGCGAGAAACAGTGTTTTTTTCATTTGGGTTTGGGTTGAGGTTCGCGTTACGGGTTTGTAAAAATAATGAAAAAATCCCGTTTCTGCAACTTTTCGAGACGAGGCCGCCGTTACGATGTCTTCCGGACGGGACCCGCATCGGAGTCTATGGCGGGAAGTCCTGTCGGTGAGGGGCCTTCGGGTCGATGATTTTGGGCGGGAGATGCGAGTATTTTCTTGAAAATACTTACCTTTGCAACTATGAAACTCACCTTTCTGGGAACCGGGACATCGCAGGGCGTACCCGTAATCGGCTGCCGGTGCCGGGTCTGCACGTCGCCCGACCGGCGGGACCATCGCCTGCGGACTTCGGCGATGATCGAGACGCGCGGCATACGGTTGGTGATCGACGCGGGGCCGGATTTTCGTTACCAGATGCTTCGTACGGGCGTGCGGCATCTCGACGGCATTCTGCTCACACACGAACACAAGGACCATATCGGGGGACTGGATGATGTCCGGGCCTTCAATTTCGTGGATTATCCGCCGACGATCCACAAGGTGGATATCTACGCCTCGCCGCGGACGCTGGCCTGTGTGCGGAAGGATTTCGACTATGCCTTTGCGCAGGACAAGTACCGGGGAGTTCCGGAGATTGAACTTCATGAGATTGACGTAACGCGACCCTTTACCGTCCGGGGCGTGGAGATCATGCCCGTCTGGGGCCATCACTCGGAGCGATTCACCGTTACGGGGTACCGGATCGGCCGACTGGCCTATCTGACGGACTTCAAGACGATCGAGGAACGAGAGATCGAGAAGCTTCTGGGCGTGGATACGCTGGTTGTCAATGCGCTGCGCTTCAAGGAGCACTATTCGCACTTCAACGTGTCGGAGGCTTTGGCCCTGATCCGCCGGGTGGAACCGCGCCAGGCGTGGCTCACGCACATGTCCCACGACATCGGGCTGCATGCCGAGACGGAACCGACCCTTCCTGCGGGGGTGAGGATGGCCTACGATACGTTGTCCATCGAACTGGAAGACTGAAACATGAACAACAATATGAAGACATTGAAAGATCGCGTGATTGTCATCACGGGCGCCTCGTCGGGCATCGGCGCGGCGATGGCGCAGGTCTATGCGGCCCAGGGAGCCCGGGTAGTCCTTGGGGCGCGAAGCGAGGAGAAACTGCGTCAACTGACCGACGAGATCCGTTCACGGGGAGGGGAGGCCGCCTTCTGCGGCGTCGACGTGACGAAACCCGAGGAGTGCCGCGCATTGATCGAGACGGCGATCCGGACATTCGGACGGCTGGACGTGCTGATCTGCAACGCCGGCATCTCGATGCGGGCGCTTTTCGACGATGTGGATCTGGAGGTTCTCCACCGCCTGATGGATGTCAACTTCTGGGGGACAGTCAACTGCTGCAAATACGCCTTGCCCTATCTGCAGGCGACCCGCGGATCGATCGTCGGGATCTCGTCCGTTGCGGGGTTGCACGGGCTGCCGGGGCGTACGGGCTATTCGGCGTCGAAGTATGCCATGACGGGTTTTCTGGAGACGCTTCGCATCGAGAATCTGAAGAAGGGTCTCCACGTGATGATCGCCTGTCCGGGCTTCACGGCCTCGAACGTGCGATTTTCGGCGCTGACGGCCCACGGGGCCCAGCAGGGCGAGACCCCGCGCGACGAGTCGAAGATGATGACGGCCGAGGAGGTTGCGCGGATTGTCGGGCGGGGGATCGTGCGGCGCAAGCGACTTTGTCTGATGGAGATCGAGGGGCGTGCGACCCATTTCGTGAAGAAATTCGCTCCGGCGTTCCTCGACAGGATGTTCTATCTGGTGATGGCCCGCGAGCCGGATTCGCCGCTCAAATAGCATCCATTTGAGGGTCCTCAGGGGGGAGTCTTCCGGGTTGGAAGACTCCCCCTTTTTCGATTGGAGCGGGTCATGTTGGGCCCCTTCCAGCGGGTTTCCGGAGTCGGGTTTTGGACAAAAACGATATTGTATTGGACAAAAACGAAGGTTATTTGAGCGGTTTTGAAAATCAATTCTTCAAAACTCGGGGTCTTGGCGCCAGCTTATCGGTACTTTTGTATACAACAAACAACCAAAACCAAAACCTGAACCATTCATGAGAAAAAACCTCCTCACTTTTTCGGGGCTCTTTTCCCTGTTGATGCTGGGTTCCTGCACGACGGAGCCCGATCCGAAACTTGCCAGTGTGAAGCACGCACTGGAGGTGACGCGTACGCAACTGACTCATCTGGCTGCGGAGTTCGATTCGCTGCCCGGATTCCCGCGGTCGCTGTCTCCGAAATACAAGGTCGTGGAGGCCAGAGACTGGACGAGCGGCTTTTTCCCGGGGACGCTGTGGGAGGCCTATCGACTGACTGGCGACGAACATCTGCGGGCGGAAGCCGAGAAGTTCACCTCCCGGCTCGAAGGCATACAATATTATAAAGGGACGCATGATCTGGGTTTCATGGTCTATTGCAGCTATGGGCAGCAGCTGCGGACGCTGCATGATTCCCATTCGGCGGAGGTGATCGTCGAGGCTGCGAACAGTCTCATATCGCGCTGTGATTCGACCGTAGGACTGATCCGTTCGTGGGACTTCGGGGATTGGAACTACCCGGTTATCATCGACAACATGATGAATCTGGAGATGCTCTTCTGGGCCTCGAAGCAGACGGGCGATCCGAAATATCGGGATATCGCGATTCGGCATGCGGATCGCACGCTCCAGAACCATTTTCGGGAGGACGGGAGTTCGTATCATGTTGTAAGCTATAACGATGACGGGACGGTCGAGAGTCGCGGGACGTTCCAGGGATATTCCGACACGTCGGCCTGGGCCCGGGGTCAGGCATGGGGGCTTTACGGTTATACGATGTGCTACCGGGAGACGGGAGAGGAGCGATATCTGGAGCAGGCTCGTCGCATAGCCTCGTTCATCATGAATCATCCGCGTACGCCGGAGGATCTGATTCCGTATTGGGATTACGATGCTCCGGAGATTCCGGATGCACCGCGGGATGCTTCGGCGGCAGCGGTGATCAGTTCGGCGCTTTTCGAGTTATCGACGCTGGTTCCAGAGGCGGAGGGTCGCCGTTATTATGACCGGGCCGAGCGGATGCTTCTGACCCTCTCGACGGAAGCCTATCTGGCCGGTGTCGGGACCAACGGAGGCTTTCTTCTGATGCACAGTGTGGGGCACCTTCCGGCGCACAGCGAGGTGGATACACCGATCAACTATGCGGACTATTACTATCTGGAGGCAATCGAACGCTATCTTTCGTTGCGAGGGGTTGCTCCCGCGCAACTTTGAACCGCGCACAACCTAAAACCAACTACCATATGAGACGAATCTTTACCAGGCTTACACAGCTGTGTCTAGTGGTGCTTCCAGCCCTTTTTTCGGGGTGTCTGGGAGACGACGTGATGGGCTCGCAGGGGAATCAGGATACGGAGGGAACCGAGACACCGATTCCCGGGAACAGTGTGATCGATTCGCGGGTTTTCGAGGCATTGGATCTGGAGCTTGCGGAGCTGGCTCCGGTCAAGGCCTACTACGAGTCGGGGCAGTATTATCTGGCGGCCCAGGCCTTGTTGAATTACTACCGTACGCGGACGCTGGTCAACGGCAACGTTGATCTGATCTCCCCGACGATCACGCCCGAGGAGCAGGCCCGTGCGGATTGGGCGCTTCCGGGTTCGGGAGACCAGACGGACGGCTATCGTTTTTATGTTGAGGGCTATCTTGATGGAGAGAAGCCCTATTCCTACCAGAACACGACGAAAATCAACTGGAAGGCGCGTTCTACGGCCGAGAGTGAGGAGCGTTATCGTCTGCATCGTCTGTCGTGGATGCTTCCGCAGGGCAAGGCCTACCGCACGACGCTCGATGAGACGTACGTGGAGTCGTGGATTACGGTCTATGAGGACTGGCTCAAGAACTTTCCGCTTCCCGACGGGGATTACGATTTCACGGCCGATCCGGGGAGCCAACCCGAGAAGGTTCGGGAAGTGCTCTATGCGTGGCGGCCGGTTGATGTTTCGTACCGTATTGCGGATCAGTGTGATCTGATCTATTACTTCATGCAGTCGAGGAACTTTACGCCACAGTTGTTGTCGAAGTATCTTTCGAATCTGGTGGAGCAGGTTTCGCACGTGATGAATCACTATGCGGAGTCCGGAGCGGATCTTTCTCAGGAGAGCTATGCGGTATACCGTGCTGGGACGATCTTTCCGGAGATGAAGGATGCGAAGAAGTGGGTCGCAAGCGGTTCGGTCTCGATGAATGAGGGGTTGGACCCGTCGGTTTTCGAGATTCTCGATCTCACATACGGGAGTTTGGCGAAGGTTGCGACGGCCTATCAGACCGGGGATTACCGGTTGGCCCAGGAGGAGTTGTTGCAGAGTTTCCGGTCCCGGGCCCACGGGTTGAATCCCGGGGTGAACTATGCGGAGGATGCGGCCACGGAGAGTGAGAAACGGTGGGCGGACTACGCATTCCGGGAGAATGGCTATCGGTTCTATGTGAAGAACTACTTCGACACGCAGGTTGGCACGGATGTGCCCTATTCGTACATGAACGATGCGGGCGACGGGATCGACTGGACGAAGCACAGCGACGGGAGTCAGGAGCAGCGCTACCAGTTGCACCGGCACCAGTGGATGATCATGCAGGGCAAGGTCTACAACACGACTCGCGACGAGCGATACGTCCAGAACTGGATGGAGGTCTACGGCGACTGGCTCCGACAGAATCCCAAACCCGAACAGGGGACTGATGTGACGAATTCGACGAACTGGCGGCCGTTGGACGTTGCGGCGCGGGTGATCGATCAGTGCGGGCTTCTGGAGTATTACCAGGGTTCGACGACGATGACGGGGTCATGGCTGTCGACGGTGCTCACGCATCTGGACGAGCAGGTGAACCATATCATGCAGAACTATTCGGCCTCATCGAACCATCTGATCACGCAGTCGCGGGCCGTGACCTTTGCCGGGATGCTTTTTCCCGAGTTGAAGAATTCCGCGACGTGGCGGGTGAACGGACCGGAGGTATTGAGTCGGCAGATGACGGAGCAGTATTTCAATGACGGGTGGCTCAAGGACGGGGACCTGTCCTACCACATTTCGAGTATCGAGGATTTCCGTACGGCGTTGCTGGTGGGACAGCTCAACAAGGGGTCGGGTTATTTTCCGGCGAACTATCTTTCGTCGATGCAGAAGATGATCGACGTGGTGGTGAACATGATCTATCCGGACTATTCGGTGCCGAACATGGCCGACACGCGGGCCGCATCGTGGACCAAGAGCGTGTTGATCCGCAATCTGACGAATTACCAGACTCTCTTTCCGGACCAGGCGCAGCTGGCCTGGCTGGCGACCGAAGGGAAACAGGGGACGATGCCCGAGACGCGCGTGAAGAGTTTCTCCGACGGGGGATATTACGTGATGCGTACGGGATGGACGATGCAGGACAAGATGATGGTGTTGCAGAACCGGCCCTCGGTGGAGGGGGATCAGTGGCACCGGCAGTCGGACAACAACACCTTTGAACTGTGGGTCAAGGGACGGAATTTCTTCCCCGATTCGGGATCCGGATCCTATGGAGGGTCTTCGGAGTCGAATGCCATCCGTTCCCGCTATGCCGCCACGACGGCCCACAATACGCTGACGCTCGACGGGCGGAATGTGTCGAGTGCGGGTCGGCTTCTGAAGCAGCAGACGAGGGCGAATTCCAGCTATTCGTACGAGTTGCTTGTCTTGGAGAATCCCTCCTATTCGGATTTGACGCACCGGCGTTCGGTTTTTCTGGTGAATGACAGTTTCTACGTGATTCTCGACGAGGGATACGGAACGGCCGAGGGGACCGTGAATCTGAACTTCAACGTCACGGCCGGGGAGGACTCCGAGGTTGTGCTTGATGCGGCGGATTTCGGGTTCCACACGGACTTTTCCGACGGCAACAACCTGCTTGTCCGGACGGTTTCGGACAAGCCTTCCAGCTATGCCGAGAAGCAGGGCTTCCTGGCCTACGACATCGTGACGGCATCCAATCCGGAGATCAGTCGGAAGGCCTACCAGCTCAACATCGAGAAGAGTGCCTCGGATGCCGCCGTGCGCTATGTGACGGTTCTTCTTCCGACGCAGGATGCCGCGACCGCATCGCCGATCGAGATTGATCCGGGAGAGTGGTCTCAGACGGGCGCCACGCTGAAGGTTCGGGTCAACGGCAAGAGCTACGAACTGTCGTATACGCTGTAAACCTAAAACTGCAAACAGATATGAAAATACGGTTTCACCATATAAGCCTTGCCGTGTTGGGGCTGCTGGGTCTGATCAGCACGGTTTTTCTCACGTCGTGTAAGGACGATGAGACGTCGGAAGCGCTGGAACTCTACTATCCGACGGTTGTGGATATCGGGCCCTCGATGAACTTCGTGTCGGGAGTTCCTACCTACCATGGTCCTACGCCGGGGAGTTTTTCCATAGCGGGCATCACGTTCGACGGCGAGGCGATGACCAGTGACAGTTTCTCGATCAATGCCGATACGGGAATGGTCAGCATATCGAACACCTCGGGACTGGAGCCGGGCATCTACAAGCTGACGATAGCGTGCCAGGCGGGAGGAGGACACTATACGTTCAAGGATATTTTCGTGGTTGAGATGTCTCCCTCGACGCCGGCGGAGATTGAGTTGAGTGCTTCGACGCTGACGATACCCTACGGGGATCTGGCGACGAGTGAGGCGCAGGTCACGGTGACGCCCGTCGGGGAGTCGGTTGCGATACGGCGCTATTCGCTGCTTCAGGAGGAGGGTTTCGCGTATTTCACCATTTCGGACGAGGGAGTTATCACGCTTGATCCGGAGTATGAGGGCGAGATTCTTCCGGGGAACTATCCGCTGTCGGTGCAGATCGAGACCTATGCCGGCACGAAGACCTTCGAGCAGGTTCTCACGGCCCGGATTACGAGTCTTCCGCTGAGTGTCTCCTATACGCCGTCGGCGGGACGCATGGAGGCCGACCGGTCGTTCACGAGTGCCACGCCGACGCTCAAGGGTTCACCCGATGAGGTGACGTGGGCCATCAAGGCGGTCCACCCCGGCGCCGAGAGTGCCGAGACGGATCTGATCCGGATCGATCCATCCACGGGCGTTCTCACCGTAGCCGAAGGCAATGGGCTTTCGGTGGGTTCCACCTACACGGTAGATCTGACGGTTACGAACCGTTACGGTTCGGCGGATTTCGAGAATGCCTATACGCTGACCGTCATAGCGTTCATCACGCCGATCGATCCCGGGAGCTTCACCTATTCTCCCGTTGAGGTGATTGCCGGCACGACGTTCAAGGCGCCGAAATCGGATGGTTTCATCGGGGATGAGGTGACGTTTGCCCTGGGCGAGGTTCCCGCGGCACTGGCCGGACAGTTGCAGATCGATGCCGCGACGGGAGAGATCACCTCGCTGTCGAAGATCATGGCCGATCCGGGAGTCTATACGATTCCGGTGACGGTGACGAATGTGAAGGGATCTTCGGAGACGACGCTGCAGTTGACCGTTGCCGCGAATCCGAACATGTTCACGACGTTCCGTTACGGCAACAACCTGGGTCTGGAGGATTGGCAGACGCAGGCCGACCAGTATGTTTTCGACATGCAGGGGACGTCAAGCGACAATACGACCGTGGCGATTCCGGTGGCTCATGAGGACTTCAACAACCGGGCCGTGACCTTCAAGATGACCCGGATCCATGACAATCCTCTGCGGACGAAGGCGTCGCTGACCTATGTGGCGGATGACGGCACGGTTCACCTGACCTTCCGCAACGATCGGGTCGGACAGTTTGCCATCGTACGGATCGATGCGACGATCGGTTCGGGCGAGACGGCCGTTACGCGCACGACGTATCTTTTCGTGCGGGTTCTGTCGGCGATTGACAAGGTGGTGATGTACAGTCCGATGGTGTTCCGGGTGAATCCGCGTACGGGCGGATACTCGGCGGCTCCGACGATCGAGGGCGACAAGTCGCGGTTCATGATCACGCTCAAGCGGGACCTGTACTATTACAACTTCGGGGGGCCCGCCTCGCACCAGAGCGGCAAATTGGATGCACCGGTCAAGAGCACGTTCATCTACCGGATGTGGGAGACCTATACATGGGAGTCGTCACCCACGGCGGGGAGTCGGGAGCCGATGTCCTATTACGAGCTGCAGACTCCTGCGGTGTCGTCGTCTCTGACGAACAAACTCGGCTACATCGATTGCGGCAATGACTTCAAGATGTACATTGCCGGCGGCAAATGGCAGCTTGACGGAGCCTATGCCAATGGCGTTCTGATCTTCCAGGCGCCCTATACGACGACGGGCACCTTTGCGGAGCTGGATGCTTCGGGGACGAAGAACGCGATCCACATGGCCGTCTGGTTCGACGAGAATTTTTAACCTAAGAGACTGAAATCAGTTATGAGATATATGAAAAAACGGGCATTCGGGCTGAGAGGGTTTCTGACACTTCTGGCTCTTGTCGTGGCCTTCGTCGCCACCGCCCAGAACAAGATAACGGGAACGGTTGTCGACGAGAACGGACAGCCGGCCATCGGAGCCAACGTCGTGGTGAAGGGCACCACGCAGGGGGTCTCGACGGACCTGAAAGGCAATTATTCGCTCTCGGTGAAGCAGGGAGCTGTTCTGGTGATCTCCTACCTGGGTTACAAGACGCAGGAGATTTCCGTCGGGACACAGACGACGATTGACGTGAAACTGGAACCGGAGGCCAATGTGATGGATGAGGTTGTCGTGGTGGGTTACGGGGCGCAGAAGCGCAGTGACCTGACGGGCGCGATAGCGACGGTATCGTCGGAGGATGTCGAGGGATTCAAGTCGGGATCGGTGATGGAGGCTCTCGGGGGTCAGATCGCGGGGGTTCAGATCACGGCCTCGGACGGTACGCCGGGTGCGGGTTTCGACATCAAGATCCGCGGTATCGGATCGGTGAACGGCGAGACCACACCGCTCTATATCGTGGACGGTTTCCAGGTTGACAACATCGACTATCTGTCGAATTCGGACATAGCCTCGATTGAGGTGTTGAAGGATGCCTCGTCGTCGGCGATCTACGGATCGCGGGCAGCGAACGGAGTGGTGATGGTTACGACGAAATCGGGAAAGAAGGGTCGACCGGTTGTGACCTACAACGGATCGGCGAGCTATCGGGAGATTTCGAAGATTCTGGATCTGCTTACGCCCTATGAATTTGTGAAGTTGCAGGTTGAGGCGTGGCCCGACAAGTTCAATACGACCTATTACCGTTCCGGGGAGGACGAATATGGGATTCCCTACCGGTATCAGAGTCTGGATGACTATATCGGCGTTGGGGGAATCGACTGGCAGCGGGAGACCTTCCGTCCCACGTGGTCACAGGACCATAACGTTTCGATATCGGGCGGATCGGAGCGTACGACGTATGCCTTTTCGTTCTCGGACTTTCTGGAGAACGGTATTTTCCGCAACAGCGCCTTCAACAAGATTACGGCGAAGATGCGCGTGAGTCACAAGGTTTCGAAGCTGCTGCGGGTCGACGCAACGGTGAACTATGCCTTTACGGACAAGCGGGGTATGGGGACCTCGGGGGATAACGGACGTCTGAACATGTTGGGTCAGATACTGCGGGCCCGACCGACAGGCGGCTTGCGGATGACCGACGAGGAGTTGTTGAATTCCGCGATTGATCCGTTGGAGCTGGAGTCTTCGGAGTCGCTGGCGCAGGTGAACCCGATCAAGCAGGCCGAATCCGTGACCAATACGACGAAGACGGAGATGTGGTCCGGGAACGTGGCGTTGAACTTTGATCTGGGCAGAGGGTGGAGTTTTCGCACGGCGGGGTCGTACAATACGACCAACCGGCGCTACTATCAGTTCTACTACGAAGGTTCGAAGGAGGCATTCCGGAACGGACAGACTCCGTACGGTGCCACCCAGATGACGCGCGACGTGCGGTGGACGAATTACAACTATCTGACCTATAAGTATAAAAAGAAGAACGGGCATGCTTTTGACGTGATGCTGGGTCAGGAGACCTCGTTCCGGGGTACGGAGTATGTGAAGGGTCAGTCGACGGATTTTCCGTTCGACAATCTGGGGAACAACAACCTGGGTTTGGGCGCCACGCCGAGTCAGGTGACGTCGTCCCGTTCCGACAACATGCTGATATCGTTCTTTGCCCGAGGCAACTACAACTACAAGGACCGCTATCTTTTCACGGCGACGGTCCGCGCGGACGGTTCAACGGTTTTTTCGAAGAACAACAAGTGGGGATACTTTCCGTCGTTTTCGGCGGCCTGGCGGATCTCCGAGGAGCGTTTCATGAAGAATCAGGCCGTGATTTCGAATCTGAAGCTGCGTGCCGGCTGGGGTATGGTTGGCAACGACCGCATCACGAACTACCTGTCGCTGACGCTCTATTCTCAGGGCAAGTACGGTTACGGGAACAATCTGATCACGGTACTTACGCCGAAACAGCTGCCGAACGAGGATCTCAAGTGGGAGGCATCCCAGAGTACGAATCTTGGCGTAGACGTGGGTCTTTTCCGCAACCGGTTGAATATTACGGCGGATCTGTTTATCAAGGATACGAAGGATCTGCTCATGGAGTCGAACAAGGCCTACGTATCGGGATTCGAGTCACAATGGCGGAACGTGGGCAAGATCCGCAACAAGGGGCTTGAGTTGGCGATCAATTCGACGAACCTCAGCACGAAGAGCGGATTCACCTGGACGACGGATTTCAACATTTCGTTCATACACAATGAGTTGTTGTCGTTGGCCGACGGTTCGGTGTCGATGGGGCGGAATGCCGACTGGAACTCCGAGTATACGAACGACGACTATGTGGCCCTCGTAGGTCAGTCGTTGGGTCTGATCTACGGATATGCCTTCGACGGGGTTTACCAGTCGTCGGATTTCGAGGTGGATGCCGCGACGGGCAAAATGCATCTGCGGCCGGGAGTTGTGGACATGTCGAAACACTATACGGAGGGGGATTTTAGTCCGGGAGTTGTGAAGTACAAGGACATAGACGGCGACGGGGAGATCACGTCGAACGACCGTACGGTGATCGGCAACGGAACCCCGAAATGGTACGGAGGTATCACCAATACCTTCTCCTACAAGGGTATAGATCTGAGTTTCATGTTCCAGTTCAACTACGGTAACGACGTCTACAATGCCACGCGCATGTATGCATCGCAGACGCTGGACCAGCGGGCGAACATGATGTCGGAGATTGCCGACCGCTGGACCCCGACGAATGCCTCGAACCGGGTTCCGCGCCAGGACGGCTACGTGAAGAACGAGCTCTATTCGCGCTTCATCGAGGACGGGTCATTTCTGCGGATGAAGAGTTTGACGCTGGGTTATACGCTTCCGCAGCATGTGACGCGGAAATTCTGGGTTTCGAAGTTGCGCATCTATGTTTCGGGACAGAATCTCTTTGTGGTGACGGGTTATTCGGGTTACGATCCCGAGGTAAGCATGCGGGCATCGAGTCCGATGACTCCGTCGCTGGATTGGGGAGCCTATCCCCGCAGCAAGGTGTATACGGTAGGTCTGGACCTGACGTTCTAAAGTGAGACCAACAAAAGCAAACGAACTATCTATGAAAAAGATCTTATTATACGGGATGTCGACGCTGGGTATGTTTTTGGGGGTATCGTGCTCCGATCTGTTGGAGGAGGAGTCATACACGGAGATCGGCAAGGAGAATTATCTGAACGATGCCTCGGAGGCCGAGACGGTTCTGATGGGTATCTACAAGGATTTGACCAACGAGTACATGTATTCGTATCATCTGTCACTGTTGTTCACCATATCGTCGGACATAGCCCAGTGCGAGGGGAATTCGACGTCAGGGGTTCGGGAGATTCCGACCAATTCACACAATCCGTCGACGTCGGAGATCATGGAGACGTGGCAGAAGCTCTATTCGTCGATTTACGATGCGAACGATTTCATCGAGACGGTCACTTCGCGCATCGGGTCGTGGAGCGGGAAGAATCAGGAGCTGGGGACGATCTATCTGGGAGAAGCCCGGGCGTTGCGAGCCCTGTTTTATTTCGAGTTGGTGCGCTGGTACGGGAACATCGTGTTGGTCAAGACGACCTCGGAGGCGGAGAAGAGTGCTACGGAGTATGTGCAGTCGGATCCGCGGGATGTGTATGCCTTCATTGAGGAGGATTTGAAATACGCTGCGGAAGTTCTTCCGTGGGCAGTGGACGATACGCAGCGGGCGACGAATGCCTATCGTATGTCGAAGGGGTCGGCCCTGGGGCTGCTGGCGAAGGTTTACTGTACGTGGGCGGGTTATCCTGTCCGGGACGAGACGAAATGGGGTGAGGCCGTGAAGGTGGCACGTCAGGTTGTCGAGTCGGGGAAGCATCGCTTGATCCCCGACTATGAGACGGTATGGCGCAATACGTGCAACGGCATCTGGGATGCCGGAGAGAGTCTGATCGAGGTTTCGTTCTATTCGCCGACGAGTCTGGACAGCGATCTGACGGCCGGTCGTATCGGGAAATGGAACGGCGTGTCGGCGGAGATGATTGATGGGCAGCGGGGGCGCAATGCCGCGAACTGGAAGGTGGTTTACAGTTTCACCCGGGAGTGGTGGACGCACAACGATCCGCGTCTGCCGTTGTCGATAGCCGACTACAAGTACGACAAGAATAACGGTCGTACGCCGGTTCCGTATCTGTCGTCCGGGAGTACGCCGTTGGACAAGACGGGCAACAAGGCCTGTCAGCTTTTTACGCCGGGCAAGTGGGATACGGAGAAGTATGTCAGTTCGACGAACTACATGGTTCACAACGACAAGTCGAACGTCAACTGGTATATTCTGCGCTATTCGGACGTTCTGCTGTTGTTTGCCGAGGCGTTGAATGAATCGGGGGGATCGATTATGGATGCTGTAGATGCGGTGAATGCGGTTCGGCGCCGGGGGTTCAAGGATACGGAACACGATCTGTCGTACGGGCTGTCGCGAGAAGAGTTGCGCGAGGCGATCCGCAAGGAGCGGGCATACGAGCTCTGTTTCGAGGGGCATCGCAAGCAGGATCTGATTCGTTGGGGCATCTACTATGAATCGATTCGCCGCACGTCGCAGGAGTTGGTGGACTGGATGCCGGATGCGAACTATACGGTAGCGCGCTACACGATTGAGGGTCGTCACGAGTTGCTCCCCATTCCGCAGCGGGATCTTGACCTGATGAAGTTGTGCAAGCAGAATCCGGGTTGGGGGAAATAGGACTTTCCGGATTCAGAAGAGATCCCGGTCGGAAGTTGTTCCGACCGGGATCTCTTCTGAACTGATCCGGGAGATTCCGCCCATCCGGGGATCGGGGCTCAGCTGCTCCCGGTCCCGGCGGGATCAGTCGATCCGTGTTTGGGAGAATCCGGCGAGATTGTAGCTGACCGGTTTCGTGCAGCCTCCAACGCGATAGATTCCGTATTTGAAGTAGTATCCGTCTTCGTCGTTTCGTCCGATGAGGATTTCGCGGTTATCGACCAGTTTTTGCGAGAGGCCGTCGCAGAGCATTTCGACGTTGAGACGTCCGGGCCTCACGATGGTCTGGGCTTCGCCTCCGTAGCGGGTCCAGACAATGTCGACGGTAAACTCGACCCAGCGGTTTTTCGGGAACTCGGCGAATGGCATCTTGCAGGCGATCGTCGAGCACTTGAACTCCGAACGTACGGATTGCATCGCGTCGACCTTTTCGGGATTGGCGTTGCACCGGTCGTCCTTGTCGGAGAACCAGCGACGGTCGGAGTTTGCCTTGATGTAGAACCATCCGCCGGAGAATCCGAATGCCAGCGGGGGGTATCCACCCTGTTCGACCTTCCAGCCTGTGGGTTTGCCGGCCTGGAGCCGGACCTGTCCGTTTTCGTCGGTTGAGGCGACGGCGCTGAAGACCTTCTCCTTCTTGATGATTGTCGTGTCGCTCATGGCCACGAACTCCCGCACGGACAGTTTCGTGACGCGACCGTCGGGAGCCGTGACGAGCGTTCGGTCGGGCATTCCGTGCCATTGGGCGAAGATTGTCGAGACCAGGCTGTCGAGCTCCGCGGGGATGTAGACGGCGAAGGTATAGCGCCATGAGGATCCCTGCGGGCAGATTCCCTTGCCGTAGTGATAGACGGTCTTCGTCTTTTGTGCGGAGGCATACGTTTCCGGCGGCAGGTTGGCGAAATCGGCGGCCGTGGCATAGCAGTAGGCCAACTCCGAGCGGCCCTTCGTTTCGCCCGGGGCATACCCTTTGAGGGTGTTGTCCTGCACGCCGAGCGTGAAGCGGAACGAGGGTTTCCCGGCGTAGGGTCGGGAGCTGTCGCGGCACAACGCCCCCTCTTTGGGGATTCCGACGGCGACCCATCGGCCGTCGATCACCTGATCAAGGCGGGCCGAATCGGCCTGAATGTTGACCCTTTCGGGGATGGATACCAGCCCCGGGGTTTGGGCTGCGGCCGGCGAAGCGGCCAGCAGCAGCCCTGCCATCCAGAGAGTCTTCATCGTCTGAGGATCAGAGTTCGTATCGGAAGTCGTAGGTGCGGGCCCCGACGCGTATGGCGACGTGGAAGCGGTCGGCAGTCGAGCTGCGGTCGGGGACGATGGCGATCGAGCCGCTTCGCTGCTGGTCTTCGGGGGCGATGACGGTGACCACCCAGATCTTCTCGCCGGTCTGTTTTTCCAGTTCGACGGCATAGGCCGGACGCTGTTCCTTTTTGCGGTAGGCCGACGATACCCATCCCTCCTCCTGCTGGATGCGGAGGGGTTTGCAGGCCGAGCTTTTGATGCGGATGTTGTTTCCGTCGTCGAACCGGGTGCTGAGCGTACCGTCCTTGGCGAATGTCACCTGCCCGGGACAGAGATTGAAGTGTACGCCGACGGTTCCGGCATCCGGTCCGAGAGCATGATCGATGATTACGAGCAGACCGTCCTGCGTGGCAAAGAGGGCCCGGCGGTGTGTGAGGCCCTTGTAGGAGGGATTTTCGGTGATCAGCAGGGTTTGTGCGGGGGATGTTTCCCACTTGAGGAGTTTCGAATCGGTGGTTTCGAGGTTTCGGTTGTCGAGCGTCAGGGTATTGTGTACGCGGGTCTGTCGGAACCAGTTCCGCTGCGCCAGTACGGAGCTGTCGCCGCCATAGACATAACTGCCCGAATCGGGGAAGAAGTTGCGTCCGCGCCGCCAGTAGTCGAAGGTTGCGTTGTCGGGTTGGTTGTGCCAGAAGGCCGGGGGTCCGGCCTTGACGACGGTGACCGTTGCCTCCGGGTCCCAACCGGTACGCAGGGTGTAGAATCCCGATTGCGGGAACTCCCGCGAGGTGTAGTCGGGCCTTTGGCCTTTGGATCCTTCGGAAGCGAACCAGGCCAGCTGGCGGTCGTCGGGGAAGACGCGGCTCCAGCTGCGGAACTGTTTTTTGAGCGAGCTTTTGTCGTGGCTCTTCGTGTCGCCGAACATCGGGTTGGAGTAGTCGGGGAAGAGGAGGTTCCACGTCACGGTTGTCATCCGGTGTACGGTTTCGATGTAGCTTGCGGGGAATTCGGATTCGCATCCGTTCAGGCGGGCCATTCCGAGGGCCTTGAGGAAGATGTCGATGGCCGCGATGTGGTACCCGAAGTCGAGTTCGAACTGCATGCCGTCGGGGTATACCTGTACGCCGATTTCGCGGTTGAGGATCTCGATACCGCTGCGTCGCCATTGGGCGGCTTCACGGAATTCGGGGAAGAAGATGCCGGCAAACAGCATGCGCTGAGCCTCGAAGAGCAGGTGGTTTCCCTGCTTCGAGTAGTTGTGGAGGATATGGTCGGCATGCTGGCGGTAGGTGCGCAGGAAGAGGTTCAGGAACTGGGGGGTGAAGCGCGGTGACTGGATCGTGAGGGCAAACTCCGTGAGCAGATCCTGCAGCCGACGTCCGGCCTCCATCGGTCTCCAGGCGAAGCGGATGTTCTCGCGTTCGGCGGCGATTTGCTCCTCGGAGGCTCCTGCGGCGCGGAGTTGTTCGACCCCGTCCAGGGGATTCTTCTTCACCCAGTCGGTATACTGGTCGATCCAGGCATCGATATAACGGTTGTCGTGGGTCAGGTAGTAACACTTGGCCAGGGGGATGAACCAGTAGTGGCGGTGCAGTTGCCAGCGGAGTTCGTTGTCCTTGACGGGCCAGTATCGCCAGTTGATATCGTCGCCATAGAAGTAGGAGGGTTGATAGCCTTTGTGGGCGTAGAATTTGTGTTCGAGGGCTTCATCGGCCTGTCGTTGTTCGAGTTTGCTGACCTTGACATGCTGGAGGTCGAGACCGAACAGGCTGATGGATTTTCGATTGCGGAAATACTTGAGCAGTTCTTTGTCAGCGGTTTCGATATTGCCTTTGTCGACGGCTTTTTTGACGTTTTTGAGTTCCGGGCGGTCGAGATCGAGCAGGTCATAGAGGGATCTTTCGTTTCCCAGAGCCGATTCGGGTTCGGCTGCGGCGTGCGGAGCGATCGTCAGCAGGGCGCACAGTGCCAGAAGGATTTGTTTCATGCAGGTTCAGTGTTTTTCGGTTATCGGGTAGTTACACGTTTTCAGGAGGTATTTTCGGCCGTCGATCGTCACGCGGATTTTCCGGCGTTGCCACGAAGCCTCGATGTGGGGTGCGACGTTGTGGTCGAAGGGCACCAATACGGTGATGAACCGCACGTTTTCGCCGAATTTTTTCTCGGCCGGGAAGGCGAAGGCGGGTCTGGGCTTCCGTTGTCGGTAGCGGTAGGAGACCCATCCCTGGCAGGGCTCCATGGTTTCGGCTCCGAAGACCTTCAGCAGAAGGTTGTTTCCGTCCTCATACCGGGTTTCAACGCTTCGTCCGGACGTATCGGCCAGCGGAGTCCCTTCGGCCAGGTTGTAATGCAGGATGACCCGACCTGCGGCATTTCCCGAGGCCAGATCCTCGATGACGAAGAAGCGGCGGTCGACGAACCACACCGTGCGGCGATGGGAGAGTCCCTCGTAGGAGGGGTTCACGACGGTGAGGATGTCGGTCGTTCCGTCCGTTACCCAGCGGATGCATTTCGAATCCGTTGTTTCGAGATTCCGGTCTTCGAGCGTGAGGGTGTTGTGGACGGATGTCTGTCGGAACCAGTTGCGTTGGGCCAGCACGGCGCTGTCGCCGCCGTATACGTAGCAGCCCGAATCGGGGAAGAAGTTCCGTCCGCGATGCCAGATTTCGAAGGTCCCGTTGTCGGGCTGGCAGTGCCAGAATGCCGGGGGGCCGGCCTTGAGGATCAGCACCGTGGCCTGGGGACTCCAGCCGTTGCGCAGGACGTAGAATCCCGACGTGCGGAAGGCCCGCGAGAGGTATTCGGGACAGGCGCCTTCGCCACCCCGGGATGCGCAGTAGCGGATGAAGTCGTTGTCGGGGAAGACCTTGAGCCATTCGGCGTAGGAGGCGAGCAGATGGGCCTTGTCCTGCTCGCGGTTGTCGCTGAAGAGCGGGGTGGTGTAGTCGGGGAAGGTGCAGTTGAGGTGGACGTCGATCATTCGCTCGACGGTGGCCAGATACGAGTCCGGGAATTCGCGGCGGTATCCGTTCGCATCCATCATCCGCAGTGCCTTGAAGAAGATGTTGATCGCTTCCAGATGATAATGCGGATCGAGTTCGTACTGCATGCCGTCGTCGTAGACCTGCTTGAGGATTTCGCGGTTGAGGATTTCGACTCCGGTTTTTCGCCAGCGCGCCGCATCGCGGAATTCGGGGAAGAAGGCTCCGGCCGCGAGGAGTCGCTGAGCCTGGAAGAGACGGTGGTTTCCCGAGGGGGAGAAGTGCCGGATGATGTGTTCGGCATGCCGGTGGTAGTTGTCGAGGAACTCGAGGAGGAATTCGCCGTCGAAGTCCCTGGCCGGCAGGAAATAGAGAAACTGGTGGATCTGGAACTCCAGGCGGTCGCTCACCTCCAGGGGGCGCCAGGCGAAGTAGACGTTGTGAGCCGTTTCCCACTCACCGATCCGTTTTTCGTCATAGTTTACCAGCGGGTTTTTGCGGATCCAGTCGAGGTATTGGGCACACCACTCTGAGGCGTATCGTTCGTTGCCCGAAATCCGGTATGCCTTGCCCATCGGCACCCACCACTTCATGCGATGCAGCTGCCAGCGGAGTTCATTGTCATGAACGGGCCAGAGTTCCCAGTCGATATCGAGTCCGTAGAAGTAGGAGGGCTGGTAGCCCGAGTGGACGAAGAAGCGGTGTTCGAGGGCTTCGTCGGCCCAGCGCTGCTCGTCGGGCGATATGGTCACCGAGTCGAGGTTGACCTCGGGGCAGACCACTCCCGTGCGTGAACGGTAGTAGGCGAGCAGGGCCCGGGCGGCTTCCGGGTCGTTGCCTGCGGCGTGGAGGCTGTCGACGCGTTCGAGTCCCGGACGCGAGAGGTCGAGCAGGGCAAAGACCCTCGTGTCGGCGACGGTTGCGGCCTCGAGGGCGGGAGGTTCGGTCATGGAGCCGGCGACGGTTGCGGCCTCGAGTCCTGGGGCCTTCCGGCTTTGGACTTCGGCAAGCCCGGTTTCCCGGCTTCGGGCAGGATTCCCGGAGCGGGCTTTGACGGGCAGAGCCGTTCCGAATACGAGCAACCCCAGCGTGAGGAACAGTTGGACGGATTTCATGGGTATAGCAGATTTCGAGGTTTCGGTTGTCGGGTTTGGGGCCGGGGTCCGGATGTCGGAGGCCATCCCGGCGCAAGAACAAAGATACGACAAAGTGCGGAGCCTCTTTATCAGAATCTCGCAATCCTCACCGGAAAATCTGCAAAGCGCTATCAGTTTTGTGCAATCGGATGCTGAATTTGTCGAATCCGGGTCTACGGAGGGTCTTTGGAGGGTCGTTTGGGACAAAAGTGAGATTGGATTCTACAAAATCGAAAGGCTTTTGCACACGATTCGGGATTTTGGCAACAAACTCCGCGCCTGCGAATGGCAGATTCCGTTAACTTTGTATTCGGAAGATCGGCCTGCGGTTTGCCGTATGCTGCCGGCCGTACGCCGGCCGTTGCCGATCGACCCGACCAACCGATAACCCGAACCGCTTATGAATCTTGCCAACCCAGCCCTGTTGACGGCCTCCGTGGCCGCACTGGCCTGCGCAGCCGATGCTGCAGCCACCCCGACACCCGATTCCAAACCGTCCCGCAAGACCGACCGTCGTCCCGACATCATTGTCATCATGACCGACCAGCAGACGGCCGGAGCCATGTCGTGTGCCGGCAATCCGTGGGTTTCGACCCCTGCGATGGATGCGCTGGCGGCCGATGGCGTCCGTTTCACCCGGGCCTATTGTCCCTATCCGCTGAGCGGGCCGTGCCGGGCATCGCTTGTGACGGGTCAGATGCCTTTTGAGGTGGGAGCCACGGACAATAACGTACGACCGACATCCGAATCCATGCAGCGAGGAATCGGACACCGGATCTCGGCGGCGGGATACGAATGCCTTTATGCCGGGAAGTGGCACATTCCGGAGGTGAACCTCCCGGATTCGGGCACGGGATTCCGGCGGATTGCGGACATGGGAGATCCCACGTTGGCCGAGGCTTGCGACGCGGCCCTCGGGCAGCGGTCCGGAGACAAACCGCTGTTTCTGATCGCCTCGCTGCTCAATCCGCACGAGATCTGCGAATACGGGCGGCACGAGACGCTGCAATATGGCGAACTGGCCCCCTTCGCTACGGAGGAGTGCCCCAATCTGCCGTTCAATTTCATGCCGTCAACCTATGCGGCCGAGGCGCTGACGCTCGAACGAATGGCCTCACCGCGCTACCACGATACCTACACCTTCACCGAGGATGACTGGCGTCGCTATCTTTATGCCTACTACCGGTTTGTCGAACGGGTCGACCGGGAGGTCGGGCGCCTTGTCGAGACGCTCAAACGTCACGGACTATATGACGATTCGGTGATTCTGTTTCTTTCGGATCACGGTGACGGAGTTGCGGCCCACGGCTGGAACCAGAAGTGGAACCTGCAGGAGGAGGTCATCAACGTGCCGTTGATCGTCAAGACGCCTCGGGGCTGCGGGCCGCGCGGGATGGTCAACGGCGAGGCGTTGTCGAACGTCGGGCTGGACCTCTACGTCACGGTTTGCGACTATGCCGGCGTGGAACTGGATCCGGCCTGCTACCGCGGGCGGAGTCTTCGTCCGGTGGCTGAAGGGCGTGTGACGACGCTTCACGACGGCGTTTTTGTCGAGACGTTGCTCTCGGGGGTCGGCATGCGGGGCTGGAGCCTTATCGGTCCGCGCTACAAATATGTCCTTTACCAGTGGGGCCGCAACCGGGAGGCGTTGTACGACCTGCAGCAGGATCCGGGTGAGATGGTCAATCTGGCGGTTGACCGGCGTTATGCCGACGAGCTGGGCCGCATGCGGCGGGCGCTTTACGAGTGGGGCGTCCGGATCGGCGAACAGCGTCTGATCCGCAACCTGCGCCCCTATGCCGCAGAGCCCGGAACGGCGAAATGATCCCGGCGACCCTTGGCGACCCCGGCGATCCTGGCAACCTCGGCGACCCTTGGCGACCCCTGGTGTCCCCGGCGACCCAGAACCCTGCGGCTCCCCCCCCCCGAATTTTTTGATGATCCGAACCTCCGAGACCAATACCGTTGACCGGAACCACTACCAAATGAAAAACCTCGACACCTTGCGGACCGGCGCCCGATATGCGGCCCTTCCGCTGACGCTGACGGCCCTGGCGGGTTGCAGCGGGGGGCAGCCCAAGCGCCCCAACATCCTTGTGATGATGACCGACGACCACACGACGCAGGCCCTGAGCTGCTACGGGAGCCTGCTGGTCGAAACCCCGAATCTGGACCGTCTGGCCCGCGAGGGGATGCTCTTCGAGAACTGCTTTGTTTCGAACGCCATTTCGGGACCCTCACGGGCCTGCATCCTCACGGGCAAATACAGCCACGTGAACGGTTTCACGGACAATTCGCGCACCTTTGACGGCGACCAGCCGACCTTTCCCAAACTGCTGCACGAGGCGGGCTACCAGACGGCGATGATCGGCAAGTGGCACCTCAATTCCGACCCGCAGGGGTTCGATTTCTGGAGCATTCTCGTGGGCCAGGGCGAGTATTACGCCCCGCAGTTCATCGAGAACGGCGAGAGCCGTGTCGAGGCGGGCTACGTGACGGACATCATCACCGACAAGGCCCTCTCGTTCCTCGAACACCGCGACGCCTCGCGACCCTTCGCCATGCTCTACTACCACAAGGCGCCGCACCGCAACTGGATGCCGGCACAGCGCCACCTGGGGATCAACGATGCGCGGGTCTATCCCGAGCCCTTCAACTTGCTGGACGACTACGCGGGTCGTGGGAGTGCCGCCCGGGAGCAGGCCATGGAGATCGGCCGGGACATGTGGCCGGAGTGGGATCTGAAGCTGATGACCCCCGAAGAGTTGTCGCGCTCCTACGAACTCGAGAGTTCGGGCGACGCCAACAAGGACGACGTTTCGCGGGCCAACGACTGGCGGAGCAGCGTCATGCAATACCAGGCGGCCTACAACCGCATGACCGACGGGGAGAAGGCGCGATGGAACGAGGCCTACGCCCCGCGCATCGCCGAATACGAGCGGCTCAAGCGCACGGCCACGCCCGAGGAGATGACGCGCTGGAAATACCAGCAGTACATGAAGGACTACTGCGCGGTGATCCAGGCCGTCGACGAGAACGTGGGGCGCCTGCTCGACTATCTCGAAAAGATCGGCGAACTCGACAATACGATCATCGTCTACACTTCGGACCAGGGTTTCTTCCTGGGCGAGCACGGGTGGTTCGACAAGCGCTTCATGTACGAGGAGTGCCACCGCACGCCGCTGTTGGTTCGCTATCCGCCGATGGTCGGGGCCGGGACGCGGAGCCGGGCGCTGGCCATGAACATCGACCTGGCGCCGACGTTCGTCGATCTGGCGGGGCTTCCCGTTCCGGATGACATGCAGGGACGCTCGCTGCGCGGGGTGCTTGCCTCGGGAGGTGAGGCTCCCGAGGGGTGGCGCACGGGGGTCTACTACCACTATTACGAATACCCCTCGTGGCACTCCGTGAAGCGTCATTACGGCCTCCGCACGGCCGACTACAAGCTCATTCACTTCTACAACGACGTCGACGAGTGGGAGTTGTACGATCTGACGCGTGACCCGCACGAGATGCGCAGCGTCTACGACGATCCGGCCTACGCCGAGGTGCGCCGCCGGCTCCACGTCCAACTTGAGGAGCTGCAGCGCGAATGCGGCGATACGGATCCCTGCGAACGTGAATACGAATTTTTCCGGGGTGCCGACCAGCTGGAGTAGCCTGCCGGACGACCGATTCATCCGATAATCCGAGCCGGATCCACGGCGGCTTCCTGCGGCCGGGTCCGGACCCAAAACTGCAACGATATGGACAGACGAGAATTTCTGAAAACTTCGGGCTGGACCCTGCTGGGTCTGGCGGCGGTCAATGCGCTGCCGGGCTGCTCGCGACTGGGCGATGCGGAGTCGCTTCCCGACGACGTGAAGGGAGGGTTCCCTTCGCTCCGCGACCTGAAGGTCTTCTGGGGCGACGTACACAACCACTGCAACGTGACCTACGGCCACGGCGATCTGTCGG
>CALUKK010000056.1 GCA_944321205.1 uncultured Alistipes sp. | reverse complement strand
GATGACGATCAGACCGTCGATGAGCGTGACGGCCGTGGCCATGGCGTCGCCGGCGACCTCTCCGAATTCCGCAAAGGCCTTTTGGGCGGCTTCGGCATCTCCGGGACGTTTTCCGTCGGCGATTTCGCAGATATCCTTGGGCTCGAGTCCGTGGTCGGGATTGCCCGTCAGTTCACCGTAGACGCGTTTGATGGCACGTACGGATACGCCGTCCTCCACGATGATATCGGGGAACTTCTTGTGTCGCAGACAGAAGCTCCCGACGCAGGAGTTGTCGCCACGGTTGAGGCGGTTGTCGACGACGATCCCGATGCCGAATCCGGTTCCAAAGGTGTAGCCGAGGAGGTTTTTGTAACGTTTGGGGCTGTTGAGGGCTTCGAGACGCGCATTGACCTCGGGCAGGGCGCCGCCCAGGGCCTCGCCATAGGCGAACAGGTCTCCGTCATTGTTGATGAAAACCGGAATGCCGAACGTCGCTTCGAGAAACGGCCCCAGCGCCACCCCGTCACGGAACGACGGGAAGTTGGGCAGGAAACCTCCGATGATGCCGTTCGGATAGTCGGCCGGACCGGGGAATGCGAAACTGATGGCTACGGGTTTCTCCGGGAGTCGGTCGATGATCCGACGGAACCCGTCGACCATCGTGGCCAGACACTGGTCCAGATTGTCGGCATGTGAGGGCATGGTGATGGGTTCGACGATGAACTTGTTGGCCTGCATGGCACCGAAAACGAAATTCGTGCCGCCGGCGTCGAGGGTGATGACCACCCGGTTGTCGTGACTGTACATATCAGGTTGTGGTTAGATCATATCGACTTTGTCCGACAAAGGTAGGAAAATTTGCCCGCAACATCAAGTCCGGAGGGAGGTGATGCGTCGAAAAAACGGGCCTTGGCGAAGAGTCGACGAAAAAAGAGCCTCCGGTTCCGGAACCGGAGGCTCTTTTTTCCGGGAAGGAACGTCCCGAGGTCAGATCTTGTGCGTAAGGTCGGTGTTGTGCACCCCGAGTACGGCACGGCCCGAGGGGTCGTTGCAGTTGGCAAACGAACGGTCCCAGGCCAGGGCCTCGGCCGTGCTGCAAGCCACCGACGGAACCGAAGGTACGCAGGCTGCCGCCGTTTGCGAGGGGAAGTGCTCCTCGAAGATCGTACGGTAGTAGTATTCCTCCTTGTTCTGCGGCGGGTTGATGGGGAACCGTTCGGCGGCATGCTCCATTTCGCGGTCCGACACCGCCTCGGAGGTGATTCGCTTCAGCGTGTCGATCCATCCGTATCCCACGCCGTCGGAGAACTGCTCCTTCTGGCGCCAGACGATCTCTGCGGGCAGCAGATCCTCGAAGGCCTTGCGGAGCACCCACTTTTCGATACGTCCCTTCCCGGCCATCTTGACCGAAGGATTCAGGCGCATGGCCACGTCGAGAAACTCCTTGTCCAGGAACGGCACACGACCTTCGACGCCCCATGCCGCGAGGGATTTGTTGGCACGCAGACAGTCGTAAAGGTGCAGACGTCCGATCTTGCGTACGGTCTCCTCGTGGAAGGCCCGGGCATCGGGAGCCTTGTGGAAGTAGAGATATCCGCCGAAGATCTCGTCGGCACCCTCTCCCGAGAGGACCATCTTGATACCCATCGACTTGATGACGCGGGCCAGCAGATACATCGGCGTTGAGGCGCGGACCGTGGTTACGTCGTAGGTTTCGATGTAGTAGATCACGTCGCGGATGGCGTCGAGACCCTCCTGGATCGTGTAGTGGATTTCGTGGTGGACCGTCCCGATGTGGTCGGCGACCTTGCGGGCCGCGGCCAGGTCGGGGGATCCTTCCAGTCCTACGGCGAAGGAGTGCAGCTGGGGCCACCAGGCCTCTTCACGCCCGCCGCTTTCGACACGACGGTCGGCGAACTTTTTCGCAACGGCCGAGATGATCGACGAGTCGAGCCCTCCCGACAACAGAACCCCGTAGGGGACGTCGGACATCAACTGCCGTTTGACGGCGGCTTCGAGGGCTTTGCGGAGTTCATCGATGTCGGCCGGATTCTCCTTTACGGCGTCGTAATCGAACCAGTCGCGCTTGTACCAGCGGACCATTTTGCCCTCTTTCGAGGACCAGTAGTGTCCGGGCAGGAAGGGCTGGATCGTCGTGCAGACACCTTCGAGGGCCTTCAGCTCCGAAGCGACGTAGAACTGTTCGTCACGGTCCCAGCCGATGTAGAGCGGAATGACTCCGATCGGGTCACGGGCGATGAGGTATTCGTCGTGTTCGATGTCGTAGAGTGCGAAGGCAAAGATACCGCTGATCTTCTCCAGCAGACCGATTCCCATCTTTTGGTAGAGGGGCAGGATGACTTCGCAATCGGATCCGGTCATGAAGTCATACTCCGAGGCGAGTTCGGCGCGGATTTCGCGGTGGTTGTAGATTTCGCCGTTGACGGCCAGAACGAGCTTTCCGTCACGGCTGTAAAGGGGTTGCCGACCCGATTGCGGGTCGACGATCGAGAGCCGTTCGTGCGAAAGAATCGCCCTGGGGCCGCAGTAGATTCCCGACCAGTCGGGACCGCGGTGGCGAATCTGCTTCGACATTTTCAGCACCTGGGTGCGCAGCGCATCCGACGGTTGCCGGATGTCGAACAATCCTACGAATCCACACATGATGTTTCGGAATTAAGGTTTTCAGTTGTTTTCGGGGCGGAGTTTGCGGACGACGGCGCCGGCCTGCCACATTTCGCTTTCGCGCATCTCGCGCAGCTCCTCGTTGAGTTTTACGCGGTAGTCGGGCTTGCTGTTGGCGTCGATCGAGATCTGGGCCTCGTTGCCGCTGCGGACACTCTCGTAGAGCTCCTCGAAGACGGGCTTCGTGGCGTCGCGGAAGCGCTTCCACCAATCCAGGGCACCGCGCTGTGCCGTGGTCGAGCAGTTGGCATACATCCAGTCCATGCCGTTTTCGGCCACCAGCGGCATGAGCGACTGCGTGAGCTCCTCGACGGTTTCGTTGAAGGCCTCCGAGGGGGTGTGTCCGTGTGCGCGCAGCGTGTCGTACTGGGCGGCGAAGATGCCCTGGATGGCACCCATCAGCGTACCGCGCTCACCGGTCAGGTCGGAGTAGACCTCGCGCTGGAAGTCGGTCTCGAAGAGGTAGCCCGATCCGACGCCGATTCCGAGGGCGATGACGCGCTCCATGGCGTGTCCCGTGGCATCCTGGAAGACGGCGTAGCTGGAGTTCAGACCGCGGCCCTGGAGGAACATCCGCCGCAGCGAGGTTCCCGAGCCCTTCGGGGCGATCAGAATGACGTCGACATCGGCCGGGGGAACGATTCCCGTACGATCCTTGTAGGTGATCCCGAAGCCGTGCGAGAAGTAGAGGGCCTTGCCCGGAGTGAGGTGCTTTTTGATCGTGGGCCATACGGCGATCTGTCCGGCATCCGAAAGCAGATACTGGATGATCGTACCGCGCTGGGCGGCCTCCTCGATCTCGAAGAGCGTCTCGCCCGGGACCCAGCCGTCGGCGACAGCCTTGTCCCAGCTCTTGGTACCCTTGCGCTGACCGACGATGACGCGGAACCCGTTGTCACGCAGGTTGAGCGACTGTCCGGGGCCCTGCACGCCGTATCCGATGACGGCGATGGTCTCGTCCTTGAGGGTTTCGAGCGCTTTTTTCAGAGGAAACTCTTCGCGGGTTACGACGTTCTCTTCCACGCCGCCGAAATTGATCTTTGCCATAGCTTTATTGGTTTTATTGGTTTGTTGAATATGTTCAATTGGATTTTTCTGTTTCGGAGGCCGCGGCCTCGCTCTCGCGGCGCAACTTTTCCAGCTCTTCGAGGTATTCGTTGAGCAGTTCGCGCCGTGATTTGATGACGGCTACCGTGCCGCTGCGTACGAACTGTTGTACGCCATAGGGTTGCAGCAGCCGGAAGAGTTGCTGGGTCTCCTCCTTGTGTCCGGTTTTTTCGACGACGATATAGTCGGTGTCGATCTCCAGGATGCGGACGTTGTGCCGGCGGACGAGCTGTTCGACGCTGTTGCTGCGTGTCACCTTGTAGAGGGCGATCTCCTGCTGGACGACCTCCTCGGGGGTATAGACGAAGGTCTTCAGCACGTCGATCTTCTTCTCGATCTGTCGTACGACCTTTTGTACGGTTTCGGGTGTGGTCCGCACGACGATCGTGAACTTGTGGATGCCTTGCAGGGCCGATTCCGAGGTGGTCAGACTTTCGATGTTGACGTTCCGGCAGGTGAAGACCGTGGTGATCTGGCTCAGCAGTCCGACCTTGTTTTCCGAAAATACGGTGATGATGTATTCCTGTTCCGTTTCCATGATCCAAAGGGGTTTATTCGAGCCGGATCTCTGCCACGGGGGCTCCGGCGGGTACCATCGGGAAGACATTCTCCTGTCTGTCGACGCGGACCTCCAGGAGATAGGCGCCTTTTGCGGCTTTCATTTCGGCTACGGCGTCGGACAGCTCTTCGCGATGTTCGACACAGCGGTAGGCGAGACCGTTTGCGCGGGCGATCATCCCGAAATCGGGATTCACCAGTTCGGTGAAGGAGTAGCGCGAATCGTAGAAGAGCTCCTGCCATTGGCGGACCATGCCGAGGAACGAGTTGTTCAGCAGAACGATCTTGACGGGAATCTTCGACTGAAAGATCGTCCCCAGCTCCTGAATGGTCATCTGCAGCCCGCCGTCGCCGACGAAGAGCACCACGTCACGATCCGGCGCCCCGAGTTTGGCACCGATGGCGGCCGGGAGTCCGAACCCCATCGTTCCGAGGCCTCCCGAGGTGACAAGGCTGCGGGTCCTGCGGAATCCGAAGTAACGGGCGGCAAACATCTGCTGCTGTCCGACGTCGGTCACGACCACGGCATCGTTGGCATAGGCCCGGGCGACGGTGTCGACGGCCTCGCCCATGTGGATCCTCGGTCCGGAGGGGTGCAGGGCCGGACGGATCACCCGTTCCTGTTCGATGCGGTCGCAGTCGCGGAATCCGGCGATCCACGCGTCGTGACGACGCTTGTGGATCCGTTCGGTCAGTTGCGGCAGGGTTTGCCGCACGTCTCCCGTCACGGGAACGTCGGCGTGGATGATCTTGCCGATCTCCGCGGGGTCGATCTCCAGGTGGATGATCCGGGCGTTTTCGCCGAAGTGTGCCGGCGATCCCGTCACGCGGTCGTCGAAACGCATTCCGATGGCGATCAGCAGGTCGCAATCCCGGTTGCGGATGTTGGGGCCGTAGTTGCCGTGCATGCCGAGCATGCCGACGTATTGCGGGGCGTCGGTCGGTACGGCCGACAATCCCAGGAGTGTCGAGGCGACGGGTACACCGCTTTTCTCGAGAAAGGCCTTCAATTCGGCTTCGGCATTCCCGAGAATGACACCCTGGCCCACCATGGCCAGCGGACGCCGGGCCTCGTCGATCAACCGGGCCGCCTCGTCCAGTCGTGCGGGATCGGGCTCCGGAACGGGTACGTAACTGCGGATCGAGGTGATTTTCTCGTAGTGAAAGGGTGCCGAACCGCACTGTGCGTCTTTCGTGATGTCGACGACCACGGGGCCCGGGCGTCCGGAGCGAGCCACGTAGAAGGCCTTGGCCATGGCTGCGGGGATCTCCTCGGCGCGTTTGACCTGGCAGTTCCACTTGGTGACGGCCTGCGTGATGCCGACAAAGTTGGTCTCCTGGAAGGCATCGGTTCCGAGCAGCGACGAGCCGACCTGTCCGGTGACGAGCACCAGCGGAGTGGAGTCCATCAGGGCGTCGGCCAGCCCCGTTACGGTGTTCGTGGCTCCGGGTCCCGAAGTCACCAGACAGACCCCCACGCGGCCGCTGACCCGGGCATAGCCCTGTGCGGCGTGTACAGCCCCCTGTTCGTGTCGGACCAGAATGTGGCGCAGCCGGTCGCGATAGTCATACAAGGCGTCGTAGACCGGGATGATGGCACCTCCGGGGTAGCCGAACAGCGTGTCGACGCCTTCGATCAGGAAGGATTCGAGCAGGGCCTGCGAGCCTGTCATGCGGGGGCCGTCGACCGTTTGTTGTGTTTCGTCGGATGAAGAGTTCATGTTTCGATTCATTTTTCGGGTTCGCTATCGGGTTGTCACTCCTCGTCATCGAGGATCCGCACGGCCCCGCGGTCTGCCGAACTGACCAGTTGGGCGTAGGCGCGGAGCGACTTGGGAACCTGTCGGTCGCGGGCCTCCGGGCGGAAGTGCTGTTGTGCCGCCATGCGGGATGCGATCTGTGCGTCGTCGACCAGCAGGCGGATCGAACGGTTCGGAATATCGATTTCGATCTCGTCGCCCGTGCGGACGATGGCGATTTCACCTCCGGAGGCCGCTTCGGGCGAGACGTGCCCGATCGAGAGTCCCGAGGTGCCGCCCGAGAAGCGGCCGTCGGTGATCAGGGCGCAGACCTTGTCCAGGTGTTTCGACTTGAGGTATGACGTCGGGTAGAGCATCTCCTGCATGCCCGGGCCGCCTTTCGGACCCTCATAGCGGATGACGACCACATCGCCCGGATGGACTTCGTCGTTCAGGATGCCGTGCATGGCCTGCTCCTGCGACTCGTAGACCCGGGCACGTCCCCGGAAGACGAAGAGACGCTCGTCCACGCCGGCCGTCTTCACCACGCATCCCGAACGGGCGATGTTGCCCGTCAGCACGGCCAGTCCGCCGTCCTGGAAGTAGGCGTGTGCAATGTCGCGGATACACCCCTGGGAACGATCCGTGTCGAGTGCCTCGTAGTAGTTTTGTTGCGAGGCCATTTCGCGGCTGTAATGACCAGCCGGAGCACTCAGCGCCCGACGACGGGCGGCATCCGAGGCCGTGGGGCTGAGGATGTCGCAGGCGGCGATGGCGTCGCCCAGCGTGCGGCCGTCAACGCGCCAGACCGACGTGTCGAGCAGTCCGCCGCGGTCGAGTTCTCCGAGAATGGAAAAGATCCCTCCGGCACGGTTGACATCCTGAATGTGATAGTGGGAGTTGGGTGCCACCTTGCAGAGCACCGGAACGCGCCGTGAAAGCCGGTCGATGTCCTGCATCGTGAAGTCCACGCCGGCCTCGTGTGCCACGGCCAGCAGGTGCAGCACCGTGTTGGTCGAACCGCCCATGGCGATGTCGAGCGACATGGCATTCTCGAAGGCGGCTTTCGAGGCGATCGAGCGGGGCAGGACGCGTTCATCGCCCTCGAAGTAGTAGCGCTCGGCGTTGCGGACGATCAGTGCGGCGGCATCTTCGAAGAGCTGGCGGCGGTTGACGTGCGTGGCGACGATCGTACCGTTGCCGGGGAGTGCAAGTCCGAGGGCTTCGGTCAGACAGTTCATCGAGGTGGCGGTGAACATTCCCGAACAGGATCCGCATCCGGGGCAGGCCACGCGCTCCACCTGGGCGATCTGTTCGTCGGAACACTTCGCATCGGCCGACATCACCATGGCATCGATCAGATCGAGCGAACGCTCACCCAGACGTCCGGCCTCCATCGGACCGCCCGACACGAAGATCGTCGGGATGTTGAGCCGCATCGTGGCCATCAGCATCCCGGGTGTGATCTTGTCGCAGTTGGAGATGCAGACCAGGGCGTCGATCTTGTGGGCGTTGGCCATGTACTCGACGCTGTCGGCGATGATTTCGCGCGACGGCAGCGAATAGAGCATGCCGTCGTGTCCCATGGCGATTCCGTCGTCGATGGCGATGGTGTCGAATTCGGCGGCGAAGCATCCGAGGCTTTCGATGCGTTGTTTGACGAGTTGTCCGACGTCGTGCAGGTGCACGTGTCCGGGGACGAACTGTGTGAAGGAGTTGGCGATTCCGATAACGGGGCGTCCGAAGTGTTCTTCGCGCATGCCGTTTGCCCGCCAGAGGCTTCGGGCTCCGGCCATGCGCCGACCCGAGAGGGTAGTGGCGCTTCTGAGGGTGTTTTTCATCTTTAGAGGTTCCATTTTGCGCTTTGACACGGTCTCTGAAACGAAAGAACCTTTCTCCGGGTCGGGAGAAAGGTTCTTGGTATGATCGAACAGGTACGTCACCTTCCTCCCGTTATCCTTTTATTGACCACGAGCAACACGTTAATGTTAATGACGACGTTATTCGAAAGATTCAGGGCGATCATGCCTTCCGTTCCTTTTGGTTGTGAAGCAAAGATAGGGAACTTAAACGGAATGAGCAAGAAATTTCCTAAAAAAATTTAATAATGTGACGATCCGAAACGAATCTTTTTGGATTTGATTTATGGATCGTAAAAATTTAAGGGTCTGTACTTACGATTTGTAATCCTGTTTTGGGCGAGAAAATACTCATTCCGGGGTTTGGGTCTTGTTTGGGAGGGAAAATTCATTGCCGGCTTTCGGTTTTTTGTGATTTCCCGTCCTGGAATAGCCTGTTATACACTTATATATAAGGTATGGTATTGGTTTTTGATAAAAAATGGTTACGGATCGTTACCGGATTTGGATTATTAAAATATTTGTTTTATATTTGCCCTCGATGGATCTTCAAAGGCACCATACGTTGAAGAGTCGGGGACTCGGTCAGGGCTGCGGATTTTTCGCGACCCGGACACTTTGCGGTTGGACGCGTCATTTCGCGGCTCACCTCTCCACGACGTTTACCATCACGATCACTACCGTCACTACCGGTACCGGTACCCCTGTGGGGGTCGAATAGTCAATATTCCGTCGCACGGCTTCGTAGCCTGCATCTTCCGGCCCAGGCTGCCGGAGCGGAAAAAAGGTATCGCAAACATCTCCGAACAATATCCGGAATTCCGCTTTGAGGACATGCACGACGCATGTGCCGGATTCATCCGATCCGATTCCGGAATATCTCTCCCCGCCGGGGAGTCTCTTCGGAGCATCCGAACAAGGTGGTTTTATCTTAAAACGCAGAATCGAAATGAAACATATCAAAGTCTTTGCCCCGGGGACGGTGGCGAATCTGGGCTGTGGGTTCGATGTGATGGGCCTGACGCTCGATGGAGTGGGTGATTTGATGGAGGTGGGGGTCGAGATGGACGCCGAAGGGCTCTCGATCCACAACGACAGCGGGGTTTCACTCCCCGAATCGCTCGAGGAAAATGTCATCACGCCGGCCGTACGGGCGTTGCTTGAGGCTTATGGACGCTCGGTGCGGATCGAGATCCGCCTGCTCGAAAAGATCGTGCCCGGAAGCGGGATCGGATCGAGTGCCGCCTCGTCGGCTGCGGCCGTCTACGGGATCAACGAATTGTTGGGCCGGCCCTTCTCGGGCAAGCAGCTCGTGGAGTTCGCCATGCAGGGCGAGGCGTTGCTGGGAGGTACGGCTCATGCCGACAATGTGGGTCCGGCCCTGTTGGGCGGCGTGGTGTTGATCCGCGGTTACGAACCGTTCGACATTGTGCGTCTGCCCGTTCCCGACAACTTTTTCTATGCCGTAGTCCATCCGGCCATCGTCGTCAGTACGAAAATGGCCCGGGAGGTTCTTCCCCGCGAGATTCCCCTCTCGAAGGCCGTGACGCAGTGGGGAAATGTCGGGGGACTGGTGGCAGGCTTTGCCCTGCGCGACGTGGCGCTGATCGGCCGGTCGATGCACGATGCCGTCATCGAACCCTATCGCAAGGGCTTTATCCCCGATTATGATGTGTTGAAGCAGACGGCTCTCGATGAGGGGGCCCTGGCTCTGAACATTGCCGGATCGGGACCTTCGGTCTTTGCCCTGGCGTCGGATTATGCCGTGGCTTGCCGGATTGCCGATCGGATGAAGGAGCACTTTGCGATGCGCGGCATTGAATGCAGGACCTATGCGGGTCGGGTCTCGAATGCGGGTGCACGGATTGTCGAATAATAAAAAATGAAGTCATGAATTGGTTCAGTACCAGAGATCGGGAACGGAAAAACGGATATACGCTGCGGGAGGCTGCCATGATGGGGCTGGCTCCCGATGGCGGGCTTTTTGTCCCGGAGCGGATTCCGCAGATCGATCTGTCCGAGGCGGAACGTCGGGCCGGAGAGTCTTATGCCTCGCTGGCGAGTTATCTGGCGGGTCTCTTTTTCGACGGGGATTTCGACGCGCAGGCGGTGCGTCGCGAATTGGACGCGTTGTATGATTTTCCGGTTCCGATGCGTCGGGTGGGGCGGGGTCGTTACACGCTCGAACTCTTCCACGGCCCGACCTGTGCCTTCAAGGATTTCGGTGCGGGATTCATGGGCCGGATGGTCGGGCTGCTGGGGCGTCCCGAGGAGCGGCTGGTCATTCTGACGGCCACGTCCGGCGATACGGGCAGTGCCGTGGCCCACGGTTTTTACAACGTTCCGGGTGTCGACGTGGTGGTGCTCTATCCCGAAGGGAAGATCAGTCGTTTGCAGGAGTGTCAGATGACGGCGCTCGGCGGCAATATCCATCCGTTGCGGGTCTCCGGGACGTTTGACGACTGTCAGCGGCTTGTCAAGGCTCTTTTTGCCGACGAGGCGTTCCGTCGCCGGCGCTGCGTGACGTCGGCCAATTCGATCAATCTGCTGCGTTGGGTGCCGCAGGCCTTCTACTACGTGTACGGTTATTTCCGCTGGCGGCAGGAGACCGGAGGCGATCTTCCGGTGATTGTGGTTCCGAGCGGCAACTACGGCAATCTGGCTGCCGGCATGTTGGCCCGGAGGATGGGTCTTCCCGTGGGGGGATTCGTGGCGGCATCGAATCTCAACGATGTGGTTCCGGAGTTTTTGCAGACGGGCGTCTATCGTCCGCGCCCGTCGGTCCAGACGCCGGCCAGCGCCATGGACGTGGGTGCTCCGAGCAATTTCGAACGGATGCTGTGGCTTTGTGGCGAGGATCCCGAGGCGTTGCGTGCGGAACTGGTCGGATACCGGTGCGACAATGCGCAGATTCGCCGAACGATCGATGCGCTGTATGAACGTTGCGGATATCTTTCGGATCCCCACAGCGCCATCGGATATGCCGCTTCGGTGGCTGTCGGCAAGCCGGGCTTTTACCTTTCGACGGCACATCCCGCGAAGTTCGGCGAGGTGATCTCTGCCGTGACCGGACGTACGGTCACGCTGCCGGAACGCCTGGCCGTCCTGACCCGACGTCCGCAGCATTCCGATCCGTTGCCCGTGGATCTTGCGGCTCTGGAGGAGTACGTGGCCCGGGTCTGAAGGGGGCGTGTCTGTCGATACGTACAAGGACTCTTGCCGGGTGCGGCTCCTGTTCCGAAAGGGTGTCGGGCGATCCACAAGATCGCCCGACACCCTTTTTTGTTATGCTTCGGAGCCGGAAGGGGTTTCGTCCGGAGTGCCGGTTCCGTCGGGAGTCGTTTCCTGCTCTTCGTAGTTGCTCGGAAGGGTCCCGTACTCCTTTTTGAAGCAGATGCTGAAATACTTGGGGTCGTTGAACCCGACGGCATAGGCGATTTCGGAGACTCTGCTGCCCCCTTTCTTTTTCAACATCTCGCGGGCGATCTTCAATCGGATGTTCTTGATGAGCGTGGCGGCGGTCATTCCGATCAGCGAGGTGAGCTTCCGATGGAGCGTGGATTTGCTCAGCGACATCATCTCCGCCAGTCGGCTCTGGTCGAAATCCGGCTCGGAATAGTGGCTGTTCACACACGCAAGCACCGCCTTGATGAACTCTTCGTCGCGGGTTGTGAACTCGATGTTGTCGGTGTTGAAGATCGCCTGTTTCTTGAATTGCGAGATGTTTTGAGCCCGGATGCTGAGCAGGTTGTTGATGCGGGCCATGAGTCGGTTGATCGAGAAGGGTTTGGTGATGAATCCGTCCGCGCCCGATTCGTAGGCCTCGACGGCCGCTTCATCCTCGGCCTTTGCCGTAAGCAGCACGACGGGAATGTGGTTGTAGTTGATGTTCTGCTTGATGGATCGGCAGAGTTCATACCCGTCCATCTCGGGCATCATGATGTCCGAGACGACCAGATCGATGTTCTCCTTCTCCAGCAGGGCCAGCGCGGCCTTGCCGTCTTCGGCATCGAAGACGTTGTATTTTCTGGCGAGCATGCCGTGTATGAGCAGCAGCAGATCGGGGTTGTCCTCGACGACGAGGATGGTGGAACGCCGATCCTCCGGATTGTCGTCCGTGGATTGCCCGCCGCCCTCATACTCCAGAATGTCGTTTTGCTGCTTGCGTTCATAACACTCTTCCGGGGTGTAGGCCTCGATACCGACCGGAATCGTGATGTTGAAGCGCACCCCTTTTCCGGGGGTGTTGACCACGTCGATCGATCCTTTGTGCAGAAGAACCAGATCGTGGACCAGCGACAGTCCGATGCCGGTTCCCACGGTGTGATACGCCCGGAAGTCGCCGTCGTAGAATCGCTTGAAGAGATTCTTCATGACCTTTTCCGAGAGTCCCGACCCGTTGTCCGCAACGGAAATGCAGGCCGTGTGCTTTTGGTCGTCGTATTGCAGCCCGACCTCGACCCGGTTGCCCTCCTTGTTGTATTTGAGGGCGTTGGAGAGCAGGTTGTAGAGGATCTTGTCGATCTTGTCCGGATCGAAATAGATCTCGGCGTGCTCTGTGGAGTCGTGGTTGAACGAGATGGCGATGTTCTTTTTCTTCATCAGCGGGATGAAGCTCTCGATGTGCTTGGCGATGAACCTCGACAGATCCTGCCTGTGCACCTGGAGTCTGAGATTGCCCGTTTCGGCCTTGCGGAACTCCAGGATCTGCTGTATCAGACGGATGAGCCGGTTGGTATTGCTGGCTATGATCTCGTATTTGACCCGCGGAATCAGCTCCCGCACCTCTTCCAGGGCTGCCGCGATGATGGTGATGGGCGTAAAGAGTTCGTGCGTGATGTTGGTGAAGAAGCGGAGTTTGGTCTGGGTCAGTTCATCGTCCTTGTCCTTTTCGATCTGTCGGATCTTGATCTCGGTTCGGAGTTTGATCTTCTGTCGGGTGGTTTTGAAGATGTAGGTGATCAGCAGAATCACGATCAGCGCATAGAGCAGACAGGCCCACCCGCTTTTCCAGGGCGGGGGCAGGATCCGGACCTCCAGTGTCCGGAGGTTTCGTTCGTCCCAGACCCCGTATTTATTGGTGGCCTTCAGATAGAAGCGATAGTTTCCGGCCGGAAGGTTCGTGTAGTGGGCGAACCGCATGTCGTTGGAGGTATATATCCATGCGTTGTCGTATCCGTCGAGCCGATAGGCATACCTCACCTTTTCGGGATTGGTGTAGGTCATGGGTACGAACTCGATGGTGAAGCTGTTGTATTTGTCCGGGATGGTGATTCGCGAGGTATATCCCGGAAGCAGGGTGCTGATTCTGTCGCGCTCGGCCGGAGGCAGGGCGTTGAGCGAAATGTTGTTGAGCTTGATGTCGGTGATGGTTGCCCGGCTGTATTCGCGGGATGTCTTGATCTCCCGGGGCCGGAATGCGACATATCCCTGGTGTGTTCCGAAGATCATCTCGCCCCGGGGGCCCCGGGCCACGGCACGCAGCGTGAAGTAATCGTCAGCCAGACCGTTGTTCTTGTTGAAGACCTGGGTCCGGGAGAGGCGGATCGAGTCGTTGAAGTCGAATTTGATCAGACCGTTGTTGCTCCCGAGCCAGAAAGCGCCGCTGTCGTCCTCCCCGATGCTGGCGATATAGTCTGTCGGGAAATCGATTCTGGAGTTGATCGAGAGGAAGGAGTCGGACCGCTCGTCGTAGAGACACAGTCCGGCACCGTTCGTTCCGGCCCAGATCCGCCCTTTGCTGTCGACCGCCAGGTGGAGGATGTCGTTGGTCGGAGTGAGGCCGTCGGCCTGGCTGTAGTGTTTGATCCGTGCGGTATCGCAGGTGTCGGCCTGGAGCGGAATCCGGAAGATGCCGTCGGATTCGCTCCCCACCCACAGCGTGTCGCCACTCTTTGCGATGGTGGTGAAGATGATCTTGCGGTCGAGCAGCGGCGTGCATGCGAGCGAGTGTTGATCGAGTCCGCAGACGAGGTATTTCGCCGCGATGTAGAACTTTCCGTCCGCCTGGATGATCTGGTTGATGCTTTTCCGGGCGAGCTCTTTCCCCTTGTACTCCTCGATGTGCCGGTTCCGGTAGATGTACAGGCCGCTCAAGGTGCCGACCAGCAGGCGTTTTCCGTCGTCGAAGCGCCCGATCGTATTGATGCGCGTGATGGATCTTTGGGCCCAGGTATCCTTGAAGTTGTTGTAATGTTCGAGGATTCCGCCGTTTCGATCCAGTTTGTAGAGACCGTTGTTGCCGATTCCGAGCCACAGATAATCCCCGTCGACGAGCAGCGCCCGGACCATGCTGGAGTGCCATTGGTTCAGAATCGGGCTCAATTCGTTGTTTCTGAACTTGTAATTCTGGGTCTTGACATAGTAGACGCCGCTGCCGCTGGTTCCGATCCAGATGTTTCCGTCCAGATCGTTGATGATGGTGTTGATTTCGCAGCTTTTCAGACGGTGGGGATCATAGCTTGCAAAGATGTTTTTCCACACGACGCTCTCCTGTTCGGTGGAGGCGATGCTGATTCCGTTCCGGGTTCCGACCCACAGCATGCCAGTTTCGCGATTCTCCTGGATCGTATAGACATAGTCGTCGCTGAGGGCATTGTCGGGCGTGGAGGTGTCGTACGTCGTCCAGGAGAAGTGGTCGAGGTCGTAGGGGTTGTGGAGCAGGGTGATTCCGTTGCCGTAGCTGCCGACCCAGATCCGGTTTCTCGAATCTTCGAAGATGACGTGGGCCGAGTTGTATCGGTTCATCTTCGGATATCTGATGAATTCCCCTCCCCTTGCGGTCTGATATCGGAAGAGTCCGTCCGACCAGGTTCCGATCCAGATGTCGCCGCGGCTGTCTTCGAGAAGCCCCTTGATGGTTTTGTCGAAAATGTTCGTACACGAGTCGGTCCGGATGTCGTATCGGTAGAGCCCCTTGTTGGTTCCGATGAGGATCTTGTTGTCCGAGGTGCAGAGCAGGCTTGCAATGCTTTTGTTGATCTCCTTGTTGAGGCTCCGGCGGATTCTGCCGGTTTTCTTGTCGATGATGCTGAGACCCTGCGAGGTTCCGATGTAGAGGTGCTGCTCCCGGTCTTCGGTCATGCAGGTGATCCGGTTTCCGGCCAGGATATCGGGGTGACTCATGTTCGAGCGGAACTCTTCGGTGTTGTAGCCGTTGAAGCGGTAGAGACCGTTTCCGGTTCCGATCCAGATGTAACCCTGGGGATCCTGATAGAGACACAGGATATCCTTGTAGGGGAGATTCTTCAGATTGTTGATCGTCTCGAATTGCGGTTCGGGGATTTGGGCATGTGCCGTCCGGGTCCGGAGGAGGCCGGGCAGTGACAAAAGTAGCAGAAGAAGGAGAACCGAATGACGTTTCATGCTGTTGACGGAGTTTGGTCCCGGGATGCTCCGGGATGCCGGGCGTGCGGACTTCATGTTTCAAACAAAGATAATGAATTTTTTTGTGTCGCCGGCTCTTTTTTTACAAGAATGAAAAAAAGTCCGTGGAGGGAGTGCCGCGTTGAGTGCGACGTGCGAATCTCTCCGGAAACGGAAAGAACCGGGTTTGATTCGTTCGGTTTTGTTGTATTTTTGGTGGAAAAAAGGGTCGAAAAAGACGTCACGGCTCTTCGATCCGGGCGTATGTTGTTTGCCGGCAGGTTGACAAACGCGTCAAAATAGAGGGAAAATCGCATCACGTTCGCCCCGTGAAACGGGAATCGAGGTCTTTGCCACAATTTTGGCCCTGAAAGGCGTGAGCAATCTCTACCTTAGAATTGCGAAAATTTAATAATTGTTTGCCATGATTGCAAAAAAACCTTTAACTACTAACCCGCTAAGCTCCGTTCTGTTGGCAGCTTTGTTTCTCGTGTTCTTTTTTGCACCTTGGGACATCGCGGCTTCCGAGCGGCCGGTCGTCTCGACGGCACAACCTCAGAAGTCGCAATTCCGGGGCGTGGTCGTCGATGCGCAGGGGCGTCCGCTTGTCGGAGCCAGCGTATCGATCAAGGAGGATCTCACGGTGGGTACGACAACGGACATCAACGGCAACTTCAACCTCGGTTATGCCGCGAAATCGGCCACCCTGCTGATCACCTATATAGGATATGCCGACAAGGAGGTCCGGGTTATGGCCGATACGTCGACGCGGATCGAACTGTCGGAAGACAGCGAGATGCTCGACGAGGTCCAGATCATCGCCTACGGTACGCAGTCCAAAGTCTCGGTGACGGGTTCGATGTCGAGTATCCGCACGGAGGAGCTTCTGAAGGTCCCCAGTGCCAGCATCACCAATGCATTGGCGGGTGCCATGACGGGTGTCACCTCCGTTCAGAACATCGGACAGCCGGGAAACGAAGACGCCACGCTGTATGTTCGCGGCAGTTCGACCCTGAGCAGCGACGGCAGCGATCAACCGCTGGTGCTGGTCGACGGTATCGAGCGTCCCTTCTCGCAGATCGACCCCAACGAGGTGGCCGATATTACCGTTTTGAAGGATGCTTCGGCGACGGCGGTTTTCGGAGTCCGGGGAGCCAACGGTGTGATTCTGGTCACGACACGTCGCGGCAGCAAGGGCAAGGCCCGGATTTCGGTCTCGAGCAACGTCAGCGTCCAGACGCCGACGCGAGACGTGGAGATGTGCGACAGCTACCAGACGGCGCTTCTGTACAACGAGAAACTCGACAACGACAGAAGTACGGGACAGCGGTTCAGTGATTTCGCCCTGCAGGCCTATCAGAGCGGAGAGTACCCGTTGATCTATCCGAATACGGACTGGAAGGAGTTGATCTTCAAGGATTATTATCTCCAGACGCAACACAACATCAATATTTCGGGCGGTACGGACCGGGTCCGTTACTTCACCTCGCTGGGCTATCTCTACCAGGATGGCATGATGAAGCAGTTCAACACGCTGGACTATGACAACACCTATTCATACAATCGTTTCAATTATCGGGTAAATCTGGACATCGATGTAACAAAATCTACTTTGCTCAAAGTGAATCTGGGCGGACGTGTCGGGGCCGTTCACGAGCCGGTCGGCCACAGCAACGGTATCTGGCGCATGGTCAACTGGGCCGTACCCTATTCGGGACCGGGTCTGAGCCCGGACGGTTATCCGGTCATTGTGGGAGAAGGATACATTCCGACCGTGGGCGTGAATGCCCTGTTGGGATTCTATGGCCTGGGATACGTGAATCGCACGAAGAATGATCTGAATATCGACCTGGCCCTGGAGCAGAGTCTCGATTGCATCACCAAGGGGCTCAAATTCCATGTCAAGGGGTCGTACAACACCTATTATACGATGACGGTCAAACGCTCGGGCAACGTCAAGCGTTACTACACCTTCTTCGAGGGCAGTCTCACGCAGCCGGGGCTGGCGATCGAAGATCCGGATTTCAATCGCAACGTGGTTACGCAGGTCCGACTCGAGGACAAGCCGTTGTCCTATGCGGAGAGCTTTACGCGGGATCGGAACTGGTATCTCGAGGCCGGACTGAACTACGACCGGACCTTCGGCAAAGTGCACAAGGTTTCGGCGCTGCTGCTCTACAACCAGAACCGGGTCTACTATCCGAAGGATTCCGAGGGCAATGCGATGGACTATCAGTACATTCCGCGCAGCTATTGCGGACTGGTCGGACGCTTGAGCTACGGATACGACAACCGCTATCTGTTCGACTTCAACATCGGCTACAACGGATCGGAGAACTTTGCGCCGGGGAAGACGCGTTTCGGCGTTTTCCCGTCGGGATCCGTGGGATGGGTCATCTCCGAGGAGCAGTTCATGAAGAATCAGGAGTTCATCTCGTTCCTCAAGCTCCGGGCCTCGTACGGTATCGTGGGTAACGACCGTATCGGCGTCGACCGCTTCCTCTACATGGATGGCGTGTGGAGCGTCAACAATGCAGGCTACAACTTCGGCGTGAACTCTTCGACCAAGGAGAATGCCGCCGCCGAGGGTCAGCTGGGCAATCCCGAAATTACGTGGGAGACCTCGGCCAAGCAGAACTACGGTCTGGATCTTTCGGTGTTGAATGACCGGCTGACGCTCAATGTCGACTATTTCCGGGAGACGCGCTCCAACATTCTGATCACGAGCAACACGACGCCGGGGATCCTGACCATGCAGTTCCCCAAGCTCAATCGCGGCGAGGTCTTCAACCACGGTTACGAGATCAGCCTGAAGTGGATGGACCGCATGAAGGACTTCAATTACTGGATCCAGGCCAACGTTTCGTATGCCAGGAACAAGATCATCTTCATGGACGAGGTCAAGCACAAGAACGATTTCAATTACCAGACGGGTCGTTCGACGGGTCTGACCTACGGTTACCGATTCGATCGGTTCTACGCGGTGGAGGATTTCGAGGATCCCGAGAAGGGCATTCTGCGGGATGATCTTCCGACTCCGACCTTCGGGGTTCCGCATCCGGGAGACTGCAAGTATGTGGATCTGGACGGCGATGGGGACATCGATGCCGACGACCAGACCTACATGGGCTATTCGACGTTGCGTCCGGAGTACGTTTTCGGTCTGAACATGGGTCTGGACTGGAAGGGCTGGAGCTTCTCGATGCGGTGGACCGGGGCCACGAACGTAACGCGCAACATCACCAACGACTATCGTTATCCCTATTCCGCGGGAGGCAAACGCGCGCTGTTCCAGTACATGGCCGACGAGCGGTGGACGCCCGAAACGGCCGCCACGGCCACAATGCCCCGTTTTTCGGATTCGAGCAAATCGCTCAACTACGATGTCAATTCGTCGTTGTGGCTCCGGGACGCCTCCTATCTGCGGCTGAAGACCATCCAGATCGGCTATACGTTCAGTGGCAAGGCCTGGTTGCGGAAGATCGGCATGTCGAGTCTGAACCTCTATCTGAGCGGCTACAACCTGCTGACGTTCGACTATATCAAGTTCATAGACCCCGAAGCGAAGACCTATGGCGGCGCCGATAACCAGTATCCCATCGCCAAGATGGTCACGTTCGGCCTCAAGTTGAATTTCTAACCCAAAAATACGACCATTCAGATGAACAGAAGTTTCAAAAATAGGATATTGCTGCTTCCCCTGGGCTTGTTGTTTGCGGCGATGTCGTTCAACGGTTGTTCGGAGTTGAATTTCGGGAATCGCTTCCTCGACCAGCAGCCCGAACAGGTGGGGATCAATCTCGACACCGTTTTCTCGAAGAAATATTATGCCATGCAGGTTCTGACGAAGGCCTACACGACGCTGCCGTACGGGATACCGTATGATGCGTCGCCCAATCTGGGCGGAGATCTTTTGGATGCGTTGACGGAGTTGAGCTATTCGACGCTGACCTACGGCGGAGCCCGGAAGGTCTATTACGTGGGGGCCTACAGTGCGTCCAACGAGAGCACTCTTTCGAAGTATTTCTTCACCAACAGCAAGATCTGGTCGGGAATCCGCTATTCGTGGCTGATGATCGAGAACGTGGACCGGGTTCCGGACATGACCTCCCTGGAGAAGAACCGCGCCAAGGCGGAAGCCAAGGTGATCATCGCCACACACTATTCGGAACTGTTCCGACATTTCGGAGGTGTTCCCTATCTGGACCATGCCACGGGCGTCAACGAAGCGTTCCACTACGAGCGTCTGACCGTTGCGGAGACCGTTTCGCGGATCGTGACGCTGATCGATGAGGCCCTTCCCCATCTGGAGTGGAAGGAGTCCGACGAGAACGACAACGGTCGTATGACCAAGGCCTATGCCATGGCGCTCAAGCTGCGGGTTCTGCTGTTTGCGGCCAGTCCGTTGTTCAATTCCGCGGAGCCCTATCTGGCCGGCGAGGCGAGCGACAGGCACTTGACCTGGTACGGGAATTACGACGTACAGCGTTGGCGGGATGCCGAGAGTGCCGGTCGGGCCTTCATGGAGGAGCTGGCCGCTTCGGGAGTCTACGATCTGGTGCAGCCGGCCACGCAGGACGAGGCGGGCTATCGCAAGGCCTATCACGATGCCTATTTCACCCGGACGAGCAGCGAGGTGCTTCTTTCCGTGCGGATGAATTACCACAACAACTACGCTTCGGTCTTCTGCGGAGCGACGAACAACTATGCCAAGAATCAGTGCCCGACGCTGGCCTTCATGAGACTCTTTCCGATGAGTGACGGAAGTGCATTTCCGGAGGATTTCGACTGGGAATCGGGGGCCGTGGATCCCTGTGCGAACCGGGATCCCCGTTTTTACGAGACGATTCTGACGAACGGCCGCGATTATCAGGGTCGCAAATGTCAGCTTTATGTGGGCGGAGTCGACCGCAAGGACGAGAACACCGACGGTACGGGACTGCTGATGTACAAATTCTCGCAGGACTACACGACGGCGACATCGCTCGGGGCCGTTGATTCCTGGCCGGCGATTCGTCTTCCGGAGGTTTATCTGAGCTACGCCGAGGCGATCAACGAGGCCAACGGAGGCCCGAACGATACGGCCTACGACCTGGTGAACCGCGTCCGCAACCGGGTGGGTCTAGGCAATCTGCCCGAAGGTCTCGATCAGACGGCGTTCCGGGAGGCCGTGCTTCGCGAACGGGCCTGTGAATTCGGTTACGAGAACGTCCACTGGTTCGACATCGTGCGGTGGAAGAACGAAGCGGCGCTTCGGGCCGACATCCAGGGCGTGAACATGTATCAGGACAACAGCACCCCCACGAAGTTCCGCTACGCGATCTTCGACATCAAACCCAACCGGGTCTGGAAGGATCAGTGGAGTCCCAAATGGTATCTGAGCGCCATTCCGGCGGATGAGATCTACAAGAACTACGGATTGGTGCAGAATCCGGGGTGGGAGTGACGCGGTCGGAGAGGATCGGATCGTCGTTATGGCAAGAATTGATTGTTTCTCGATTTGATTAAAGATACAAGCGGTATGAACATATCTAAGAAAATAAGAAATATGGCCTGCCTTGCAGCGATGCTGTTCGTGCATGCCGGGCTTGTCGCACAGCCCCTGCAACGGGACTCTCTGGCATTCGCCTTCGGGGAGGCCGTTCGAGGCGAGACACTCCGCAAGTCGTCGCATCCGAATCCGTCGAACTCGGTGTTCGGATATCTGAAGGGCCTCTATACCATGCAGTCGACCGACGAATACAACGGCATCGACGTGAGTGCGTCGTTCAATCTGCGGGGGATCGCCACCTTCGGGACCGCGACGCCGTTGGTTCTCATCGACGGCGTGCAGCGGGATCTGGACAATCTGAGCATGGTCGAGATCGACCGTATCGAGGTGTTGAAGGATGCCGTAGCCTCGGCGCTTTACGGCGTACAGGGGGCCAATGGAGCCATTCTGATTACGACGCGGCGGGGCAAGGCGGGCTTCCGGGTTTCGGCCGACTATTCGTGTACGTTCGACACGCCGTACCGGATGCCGGAGTTTGCCGATGCGGCGACCTACGCCCTTGCGCTCAATGAGGCGTTGGCGCTGGACGGGATCACCACGCCCCGTTACAGCGACCGGGAGATCGGGTGGTTCCGTGACGGCTACAACCGGGAGCTCTATCCCGATGTGGACTGGCAGCGGATGGCCTACCGCAATTACGGAATGAGCCACAATGCCAATGTGACCTTTGACGGGGGATCCGACCGTTTCCGTTACTTTACGTCGCTCTCCTATTCGAACACCTCCGGCATGTTGGGTCAGAACGATCTCTTCCCGCAGTACGATGCGCAGTTGGGTCTGATCTATCTGAATCTTCGTACGAACATCGATCTTCAGTTGACGAATACGACCTTCCTCAAGGTGAATCTCCAGGGACGTCTGAAGGAGACGAACCGTCCGGGATCCTCGATTTCGAGCATCGTGGGCAGTCTGTACGACATTCCCGCGGCGGCCTTTCCCGTGAAGACGGGATCGGGCATGTGGGGCGGCAACAACATCTACAATACCAACCCGATCGCCGATATCTCCGATACGGGTACGGTCCAGGCCATCCAGCGCAGTCTGCTGGCCGACATGACGCTGCGCCAGGGTCTCGACTTCATTACACCGGGTCTGTATGCGGAGGCGACGGTGGCCTTCGACAACATGGCCTTCTACCGGGACCAGCGGACACGGACCTATCAGTATGAGAGTCTGACTCCGATTTTCGACGACAACGGGATGATCTCGTCGACGAATCGCGTGACGATGGGTACCAAGACCGAACTGGGTTGGAGTTCGGCGCTGAACAACCAGCGGATGTTCGTCATGGTGAAAGGTACGGTGGGATTCGACCGGCAGTGGGGTGACCATCGGGTCGGAGCCGCCGTGGTTTACGAGCAGAATTCGCTGATTCCCAACGGCCGCAACTCGACGCGCAAGCGGCAGTCGATTCTGGGCGTGGTCGATTACGACTACAAGGGACGCTATACGGTCGATGCCGTCGTGAACTATTCGGGAACGGCGGTTCTTCCCGAGGGCGACCGGTTCAATGTCTATCCGGCCGTAGGTGTGGGCTGGGTGGCTTCGAACGAGTCCTTTTTGCGGGACAACCGGGTTGTCACCTATCTGAAGGCGCATGCTTCGGCCGGACTCTCGGGCAGCGATCTGTTCTCGCACGACCTCGATCTGCAGACCTTCGGAGTGACCGGAAGCAGCTACTGGTTCGGCAGCAACAATGCCGAAATTACCGGACTCAAGGAGGGGGCGTTGCCTGTCGTGGGTCTGGTTGCGGAGCGGTCCCGCAAGTTCGATGCGGGCATCGATCTCGGGTTGTGGAACCGGCTCTATCTTTCGGCGGGGTATTTCAACGAATACCGGTCGAATATCCTGGTCAGCGGCGCGACGGTCGTTTCGGGAGTCATCGGCATTGACGTTCCGCAGCTCTGCGAGGGCAAGGTCCGCAATCACGGTGTGGAGCTGAGTCTGCAGCTCTCCGACCGGATCGGGGATTTCGGCTACAGCCTCGGCGGGACCTTCACCTATGCCAAGAACCGGATCATCAACAACAACGAAGGTCTCAAGGCCGAAGATTACCTCTACAAGAAGGGTCACAGTCTGAATCAATACTACGGTCTGCAGTCGGACGGCTTCTACGCCTCGTTCGAGGAGATCGAGAATTCGCCCGTACAGCAGAGTTTCGGGACGCTTCGTCCGGGCGACATCCGTTACGTGGATCAGAACAACGACGGGGTGATCAACGAGAACGACATCGTCCGTCTGGGTTATTCGACGCTTCCGGAGATCTATTACGGCTTCAACGTCGGACTGGATTACAAGGGTTTCAGCCTGTATGCGCATTTCCAGGGTGTTGCGCACCGGAACATCTATCTGAACACGTCGAGCGTCTACTTCCCGCTGAAGAACAACACGAACGTCTCGACGTGGTATCTGAACGAACATACGCGATGGACACCCGAGACGGCCGCCACGGCGGATCTTCCCCGTCTGACCACGGAGGACAACCCGAACAACTTCCAGAAGAACGACATCTGGATGGCAAACGGAAGCTTCCTGAAGCTTCGGAACCTGGAACTCTCCTATACGCTCGACAAACGGACGCTCCGTTGGGCCGACATGCGGATCTTCGTACGGGGGACGAATCTCTTTTCGTGGGATGACCTGAAGTATTCCGATCCGGAGAATTTCGGGGTGGCCTACCCCTCGATGAGGAGTTACACGGTCGGTCTTGAATTGAAGTTCTGAGTAAACGACGAAAAACAGTTTTAGAGGATATGAACACCATCAACATATGCAAATCGATCGGAAAGGGTTTTGCGATTCTTTCCATGATGACGGGCGCCGTCTCCTGCAACTTTCTGGATTTCGACCAGTCGATAGGCTATGAGAGTCAGGAGGATGTCTACGAGGTATTCTCGCGTGCGGAGCAGTCGCTGGCGCAGTTGTACACCTATCTTGAGAGTGATTTCGGGAGTCTGGACGGCGCCATGCGGGACTGTGCGATCGACGATGCGCACTACGTGTGGAGCGACAGCCAGATCCATGTCTTTACGAACGGACGCTGGAGTCCGCTCAATACGATCGATGAGGAGTGGAGCAACTATTATACGGGGATCCGGGCGGTCAATCAGTTTCTCAAGGCGCTCTCCGAGGTGGACTATTCGGTCTACGAGTGGAATGACGATTACGAGTCGTGGATGGCGAAAATCCAGTATTGGCCCTATGAGGCCCGTTTTCTGCGGAGTCTGTTTCTGTTCGAGCTGGCGCGGCGCTACGGCGATATTCCCCTGGCGACGGACATCTACACGATCGAGAATGTGAACGAGTTGCGCAAAAGTACCTTTGCGGAGGTGATCGACTACATTGCCCGGGAGTGCCAGCAGGTTGCCGAGCAGTTGCCGTTGAGCTACGAGACGGCCGAGGGCAAACAGACGGGCCGGATCACGAAGGGTGCGGCTCTGGCGTTGCGTTCGCGGGCGTTGCTCTACCTGGCCAGTCCGTTGCACAATGAGGATGATCCGGAGCGGTGGGCCGATGCCGCACGGGCCGCGTATGACGTAATGGCCCTGAATCAATATCAGCTTGTCGACGAGGAGAGCGTCAACAATCTGTTCTCCAGGGAGCTCATTCTGGAGCGCCGTACGGCGCCGTCGTGCAGTTTCGAGAAGCTGAACTTCCCGATCAGCTTCGAGAAGGGCAATACGGGGACGTGTCCTTCGCAGAATCTGGTCGATGCTTTTCAGACGCGGAACGGTTATGACGTCGTATTGACGCAAACGGGCTGGGAGAGTGACGACCCGGAGTTCGATCCGGCGGAACCCTACACGAATCGGGATCCTCGATTCTACAAGACGGTTCTCTATGACGGGGCTCAGTTCAAGGGTCGGACGCTGGCCTGCCAGGAGGGCGGAGCCGAGGGACAACCGGTTGTCGGAGCCTCGCAGACGGGCTACTACCTGAAGAAATATGTCATGGAGGATGTGAATCTTTCGCCCAAGGAGAATGCGATGATTCACTATTGGGTGCTGTTCCGTTATGCGGAGATTGTGCTCAACTACGCGGAGGCGATGAATAACGCCTACGGTGCGGACTACAAGGATACGGAGTTGCCGCTCACGGCGACGGAGGCGCTCAACCAGGTCCGGACCCGGGCGGGGATGCCGGCGATAGCCGCCGGATTGAACCGGACCGATTTCCAGAAGGTCGTGGAGCGGGAACGCCGGGTGGAGTTTGCCTTTGAGAATCAACGTTTCTGGGATCTGCGGCGTTGGAAGACCGCTCCGGCCACGAGTTTGGACGGTGTCCGGATTCTCCAGACCGAGAGCGGCAAGAGCTATTCGCGCATCGTTGTCGAGAATCGGGTTTGGGATGATCGGATGTTCCTCTATCCGATTCCGCAGACGGAGTTGTTCAAGAACAGCAATCTGAATCCGCAGAATGCCGGGTGGTATTGATCGGCACGGGAGTCATACATAAAAATCAAGAATCCATGAAAATATCGAATGTTTTATTGATCGTATCGGGCATGCTGGGCATGGCATGCAATGCCAGTACGGAGATCGAGACGGTTCCATACACTCCGGGCATCCAGGTGGACAACGGCAAGGATCTGACCTTTACGGCGGAGCAGCTCCGCCTTCCGGGGAAGAAGGGCGCCTGCTTTACGCTCAAGGAGGGAGATGCCAGCTACGAGACCAATCTGAAACGGATGAAAGGCCTCAATCCCAAGTGGAATTACAGTTGGGGACCCAATTACGTATCGGGACAGCCCGACTACGTGGAGTTTATTCCGATGGCCTTTGGAAAGATCGATCCCGACAGCTTCCTGGCTACGGTATCCCCGTTTGTCGAGTCCGGTCATATCAGACGGGTCCTGGGCTTCAACGAACCGGAGGCCGCCGAGCAGGGAAATCTGACCGTGGACGAGGCCTTGAATCTGTGGCCGGCCTTGCAGACGTTGGGCGTTCCGCTCGGGAGCCCGGCACCGGCGAGTTATAGCGGGACCTGGATCGATCAGTTCATGCAGGGTGTCGAGGAGCGCGGATACCGCGTGGATTACATGTGCGTGCACAACTACGGCGGCGGGAATGCCGAGAGTTTCAAGAATCTCATCAAGAGTATCTACGACAAGTACCAGCGGCCGATTCTGATCACGGAGTTTGCCATTGCGGACTGGAATGCGAAGTCTCCCGCAGATAACAAACTGACCGCAGCCAAGGCGTTGGCGTTCATGAAGGAGGTGCTTCCGTGGCTGGAGGAGCAGGAGTACGTCTACGGATATGCCTGGTTCCCCTTCGGGACGGATTCGGAGGTGGGATGGATCTCGGCATTGTATGACGAGAATAACGAACTGACCGAACTGGGTGAATATTATGCGGCCTTCCCGGACAATGTCCCGGGTGGCGACGGAGGTGATGAAGGCGGTGACGGAGGAGAGGAAGGCGGCGACGAAGGCGGTGACGATGAACCCTTCGACGGAGGTCTTGTCGTTGACGGCGATTTCGAGGTGTCGGGCATGCCCTCCTGGACCGGTAAATCGAATGCCGCATGGCTCAGCATCGCGAACGGCTCCGTCGGTGTGATCAACGGCAACGGAACGCTCCGGTTGAACAATGCGAAATGGTCGTCGATCTCCCAGACGTTGAGCAATGTGGTTCCCGGCAGCACGTATGAATGTGGCGCCATAGGCCGGGCCCAGCGCACGGGCGGCGAGGCCGGAACGGAGAATACCGGACAGACGCTCTTCCTGGATGTCATGGTTGACGGCAAATCGGCCTTGAGACTCCAGTGGACCACCTCGGACAATACGCCGCAGAGCGGAGAGGTTACGATTCCGGCCAGTGCGGCGAGTGTGTCGATCCGCGTGTGGGCCGAATATTCGGTAGGCTATATCGATGATATCTATTTGCGGTTGAAGGAGTAACGGATTCCGGACGCGAACTGTAAGAATACATGAAGGAATGAACGGAAAAAGATGGATAAAGGCGGCGTTGTGCCTGGCGGCCCTCGCCACGGCGGGGAGCTCGGCGGCCAAGGTTACGTTACCGGCGCTGCTCGCAGAGAACATGGTCCTGCAACAACGTGCGAAGGTGCTTTTGTGGGGCCACTCCACGGCGAAAGACCGGGTGACGGTCCGCGTGTCGTGGGATCGGAAGCGGTATGTGGCACATTGTGACGGGAACGGCGCATGGCAGGTGGAGGTGACAACTCCATCGGCCGGCGGGCCGCATACGCTGACCTTCGATGACGGCGAGACGCTGCGTATCGGCAATGTCTATATCGGGGAGGTTTGGCTCTGTTCGGGGCAGTCCAACATGGAGATGCCCATGCGGGGGTATACCGGGCAGCCGGTCCGGGGCTCCAACGAGATCATCGCCGAGGCGGATCCTGCCGTTCCGATCCGGATGTTCACGGTCCGGAAGAACGCCTCGAAGATACCGGTGGATACGGTATCGGGCTCCTGGTTGCAGAACAGTTCCGATGCGGTGGCGTCGTTCAGTGCCACGGCCTACTATTTCGGCTTGCAGCTCTACCGTTCGTTGCATGTTCCCGTGGGTCTGATCCATACCAGCTGGGGCGGTTCGACGATCGAGGCGTGGATGCCTGCCGATACGTTGAAACGGTTCTCCGGCATCCGGTTGACCCACCTGCAGGAGGGTGAAAAGTCCAAACGCCCGCAATATGATGCGAGTCTGCTCCATAACGGCATGCTCTATCCGCTGCGCAACTGTACGGTGAAGGGTGTGATCTGGTACCAGGGAGAGTCGAATGCCGGCCGGGCACGTCAGTATGTGGATCTGCAACAGTCGTTCGTGAAGTATCTCCGGGCGCTGTTTCGTACGCCGGAGTTGCCGTTCTACTATACGCAGATCGCCCCGCATCGGGGCAGTGATTCGCTTTCGGTGGCTCTGATGCGTGAGGCGCAGCTCGAGTGTGAGTCTTTGATTCCCCATTCGGGGATGGCGGTGTTGACCGACTGTGGAGAGAAGATGTGCATCCATCCCTCGCGCAAGGAGCTGGCCGGCCGGCGTCTGGCCTATCTGGCCCTTCGCAACGACTATGGGCGGAGCGGCGTGACGGCGCAGCCTCCGGTCTATCGTTCGAAGCGGATCGACGGGGATCGGATCATTCTGGAGTTCGATCGGTTGGGTGCGGGTCTGACCTCTTTCGGGAAGGATCCCGCGACCTTCGAGATCGCCGGTGCCGACCGCGTGTTCCACCCGGCGCATGCCGAGGTCCAGAAGACAAAGGTCGTCGTATGGTCCGAGCAGGTCCGCAACCCCGTGGCGGTGCGATATGCCTTCCGGAATTTCGTGGTGGGGGATCTGTTCAGTGTCTCGGGACTTCCGGTATCCTCGTTCCGCACCGATTTCTAATTCGTCATCAACCATCATAGCCATACATGAATCTACTCGATTATATCTCGATCGGAGTCTTCTCCCTGGGAGTTCTGTTGACGGGTCTCTCCTTCTCGAAGATCGGCAAGGACATGAAGAGTTTCTTTGCGGGAGGCGGAGATGTGCCCTGGGGCATGAGCGGGCTGTCGCTGTTCATGGGTTTTTTCTCGGCCGGGACGTTTGTCGTCTGGGGGTCGATCGCCTATTCGTACGGGCTGGTTTCGATCATCATCCAGTTGACGATGGCGGCCGCGGGTTTCATCGTCGGAACGTGGATCGCCCCGAAATGGCACGGCACCCATTGCCTGACGGCCGCCGAATACATCTCGGGACGTCTGGGTGCGGGCGTGCAGAAGATCTACACCTATATATTCCTGGCCGTGTCGGTCTTTACGACCGGATCGTTCCTCTATCCGGTGGCCAAAATCGTGGAGGTGTCGATGAATATCCCGCTGGAGACGGCGATTCTCTGCCTGGGAGCCTTCAGCATGATCTATGTGGCGCTGGGAGGATTGCGGGGCGTTGTCGTGACGGATGTGCTGCAATTCGTGATCCTGTTTGCCGCGGTGGTGATTCTCGTGCCGTTGTCGTTCGACCGGGTCGGTGGCGTGAGTGCCTTTCTGGAACGGGTGCCGGATGGCTTCTTCGAGTGCTTCAGAGGAGAGTACACCCCCGGGTTCATCTTTGCCTTCTGCATCTACAACCTCTTCTTTCTGGGGGGCAACTGGGCCTATGTGCAACGTTATACGAGCGTAAGGAGCGCCTCGGATTCACGGAAGGTGGGGTGGCTTTTCGGAACGCTCTATCTGGTCAGTCCGATCCTGTGGATGTTGCCGCCGATGCTGTATCGGGTCTTCAATCCGGGACTTACGGGATTCCAGAACGAGGATGCCTATCTGTTGATGTGCAAGGAGGCGCTGCCCGACGGATTCCTGGGGCTGATGCTGGGCGGAATGATCTTCGCCACGGCCAGCTCGCTCAACGCAACGCTCAATATCTCGGCGGGGGTCTTCACGAACGACATCTTCAAACGGCTGCGTCCGGAATCTTCGGATCGCACGCTGATGCGGGTGGCCCGGCTCTCGACGTTGCTGTTCGGCGTGTTGGCGGTGGTCGTTGCACTGCTGGTCCGGAGCATGGGCGGCATCGTCAATGTGGTCATCAGCGTCGGGGCCCTGACGGGAGTTCCGATCTATCTGCCGGTGATCTGGACCCTCTTTTCCAAACGCCTCGGAGCTTCGCATGTGCTGTTTGTCACCTTTTTCAGCCTGGCGGTGAATCTTTTCTTCAAGTTTGTGACGCCCTATGTGTTCTCCTTTGCCCTCAACCGGGAGGACGAGATGCTGGTCGGGACGCTGGTTCCGATAGCCTTGCTGCTGTTGCTTGAAGGGTGGCTGCGGCTGAAGAATCGGGTCGATCCGATGTATCAGTCCTATGTTGCGACCCGCCGGGCCGCGAAAGAGGGCGCCGAAGCCCCGCTTTCGGACGAACAACGCCGTACCAACCGCTTTACCCAACGGGTGCTGGGGTTGAGTATCTCGGCGTCGGGTCTGATCATCTCCGTCTTGGGTCTTTGTTCCGGGGAGAGTGTCGGCGTGCCGTTGACCGTCGGGGTGTTGATCCTGGTTGCGGGGGCGCTGATTTTCGGGAAGTCAAACAGAAAATAAGTATACGAGTATTATGATTATCGAAGGATTGGCAGACAAGCGGACGCTGCGGACCGTCCAACTTCAGACGGACCTTGTCGTCGTGGGAGGCGGTATGACGGGAGTATGCTGTGCCGTGACGGCGGCCCGGGCGGGGATCCGCGTCGTTCTGTTGCAGGATCGGCCCGTATTGGGCGGGAACGCCTCCAGCGAGATCCGCGTCTGGAGCCTGGGAGCCACCTCCCACATGGGAAACAACAACCGCTGGTCCCGAGAGGGAGGCCTTATCAATGAGATCCTTACGGAGAATACCTACCGGAACCGCGAGGGCAATCCCGTTTTGTTCGATACGGTGTTGCTCGACCTGGTTCTTGCCGAGCCGGGCATTACGCTCTGTCTGAATACGAGTGTCTTTGCCCTGGAGAAGTCCGACGCCTCGCATCTGAAGCGGGTGAAAGGTTACAATTCGGCCTCCGAGACCTTCTACGACGTGGAGGCGAAGTTTTTTGCCGACTGTTCGGGTGATGGCGTGATCTCCTGTCTGGCGGGTGTTCCTTATCGGGTCGGGGCCGAGGAGGGGAGCGAGTTCTCCGAGGGCTTCGCACCCGACCGGGAGGAGTACGGCGAGGTGATGGGTCACAGCATCTTCTTCTACATGAAGGATACGGGTCATCCCGTGACCTTTGTCAAACCGGGGTTTGCCCTGGACGATGTGGAGCGTTACATCTCGAAGATCGACAACAACGAGTATTTCAGCATCCATCACCACGGATGCAAGTATTGGTGGCTGGAGTACGGCGGACGTTTCGATACCGTTCATGACACGGAGCGGATCAAATACGAACTGTGGAAGGTTGTTTACGGCATCTGGAACTATATCAAGAATTCGGGGAAGTTCCCCGAGATGGCCACCTATACGCTCGAATGGGTGGGACTGATTCCCGGGAAGCGGGAGAGCCGGCGTTTCGAGGGCATGTACATGCTTTCGCAGCGGGACATCATCGAGCAGCGCCATCACTACGATGCCGTGGCGTTCGGCGGATGGTCCGTTGATCTGCACCCTTCGGACGGAGTCTATGCTTCGGGCCGGGCCTGCAACCAGTGGCACTCGAAGGGCATCTACCAGATCCCGTACCGATGCTATCTGAACGAGCGGTTCGAGAACCTCATGTTCGGCGGGCGGATCATCAGCGCCACCCATGTGGCGAATGCCTCGACGCGGGTGATGTGCACCTCGGCCCTGAGCGGCCAGGTCATCGGCCTGACGATGGCCCTGTGCGTGAAGCATGCGCTGCGTCCCGTCGATTATGCGGATCCGGAACGGATCGGGATCTTGCAGCGGGAGTTGATTCTCCGGGGTCATTTCATCCCGGATGTGGAGGTCCTCGACGAGGCGAGTCTGCTCCGTACGGCCCGGCTTGCGGCCAGTTCGACCTATGCACCGATCCGTTTCGAGCCCAACGGACACTTTGAGACGATCGGCTGTTCGGTTGCGCAGCTGCTTCCGGTACGGGGGAAGCTGCCGACGGTTTCGGTGGAGGTCGAGGCGCTCACGGCCACGACGCTGGAGGTCCAGTTGCGCAAGAGTTCGAAACGGGGCAATTACACGCCGGACCGGATCCTTGAAACCCGGCAAATCGCCCTGCACGAAGGACGTCAGAAGCTGACGGTCTCCTTTGAGAGCCGGTTTGAGCAGGAGGAATATCTCTTTATCACCTTCCTGGCCAACGATCGCGTGCGGATTGCGCAGAGCGACTGTATCCTGACGGGTGTCACCACGGTCTACAATCAGGTGAATGTCGCCGTATCGAATTACGGACGTCAGGATCCTCCGGAGGGGATCGGGGTGGAATCCTTCGAATTCTGGTGTCCGAAGCGGCGTCCCGAGGCGAAAAACCTGGCTCTGACCTTCGGTGACGCGTTGCACCTCTACGATCTCGAACATCTGCGGACGGCCTGCTATCGCCCCTTCAACGGGACCAATGCCTGGGCGGCCGATCTTGCGGACGAGGATCCGTGGGTGGAGGCGCGCTGGGATGCCCCGCAACGGATTTCGAAGGTCGTATTGAACTTCGATGTCGATTACGACCATGCGATGGAGACGGTGCAGTATGGCCATTATGACGATGTCATGCCGCAGTGTGTCCGGGCATTCGAGCTGCTGGACGGTCGTGGAACCTTGATCCGCCGTATCGAGGAGAACCATCAGGGACAGGTGATCGTGACCTGCCCGGAGCCGGTCGAGACCGATCGCTTGCGGATTCGTTTCAAACGCTGGAACCGGCAGATCCCCGTGGCGGTTCTGGGAATCGGAATCTATTGAAAAACAGAACGGAAAGATGTGTAGAACGATTTGTTTCCTGTTGGTGGCTCTGGGTCTGACCTGCGGAGAGGTTGGTGCCCAGATCCGTTCGGGTGAGACGTGGTACGATGCACGGGGTAAGGTGTTGAATGCCCACGGCGGCAACCTCCTCTTTTACGACGGGGTCTACTACTGGTACGGAGAGCATAAGATCGAGGGCCTTTCGGAGGCGACGCATGCCGACGGAGGTGTCCATTGCTATGCCTCGAACGACCTGGTGACGTGGTACGATCAGGGGATGATGCTCCCGCTGAACCGCCCCGAGGACGAGGATCTGACACACGAATGCAACTCCGACCGTCCGAAGGTGGTCTATAACGAACGGACCCGTTGCTTTGTGCTGTTTTTCAAGCTCTATCTGCGCGGAATGGGCTCCGATGTGGGATATGTGGGTGTAGCCACGTCGCGCAGTCCCGTGGGGCCGTTCCGTTACAGCCACAAGTTCCTCGGCGGTAACAGCGCCAACGGTACGGGTGATTTTGCCATGTTCAAGGATACGGACGGGGTGCTCTACCACATTGCGGTTCAGAAACCCTCGAAACGGTTGGTCTATTGTCCGATGACGGACGACTACCTGATGCCGGCCGGCGAATACCGGTTCTGTGAGGGCGTGGCCCGGGCCACGGAGGCTCCGGCCGTGATCCGGCACGAGGGGCGATATTACCTGCTCGGGTCGGGATCTACGGGGTGGGCCCCGAATGCGGCACGCTCCTACACCTCGACATCGCTTGCCGGACCGTGGCAGGATCTGGGCAATCCGCTGAAGGGGAGGAATCCCCATAACGGTTTGGGCCCCGAGTTGAGTTTCGGCGGGCAGTCCCATTTCATCTTCGGCCTTCCGGGTGAGGCGGGGCGTTACGTGGCGATGTTCGACATCAACAAACCGGAACATCCCTACGAGAGTCTCTACATCTGGCTTCCGATGCGTTTCGAGTCCGGGCGGTTCGAGATTGCGTGGCAGGATGAGTGGAATATCGACATGTTTGACAAAAAATAAAAGAACAAGTAATCATGAAGAAGCTGACAGTCGCTTGTGGTATCGTGTGCGTCATGATCTCCTGCACGCATTCCGTGACCAATCCGTATGTGGATCCCGTGACGCCGGTTGATGCCCGGCCCCATGTTCTGGAGGGGGATCGGGACCGTGTCTGGGAACTGGTATTCTCCGACGAATTCGAGGACGGCCGGGTCGATACCGCCAAGTGGAAGATCGTGGATCAGAACAAGGGTTTCAAGGACGGCATACACCGCTATTTCCGGCCGGACAACATTTCGGAGAGCCGGGGATGTCTGGAGGTGATCTACCGATACGAGGGTGACAGCACCTATACCTCGGGCAAGGTCTCCACACATGGACTTTACTCGGCGCAGTACGGGTATTTCGAATGCCGCATGCGGTCGGTGAAGACGAACGGTCATCAAATGGCCTTTTGGATGATGCCGGACGACGGTACGGGCATGAGCCGCGTGCTGGACGGTACGGCGAACGATGGTGCCGAGGTCGATATCGTGGAGACGATGAGACGTTCGGATCACTACTCCTGCGGATTGCACTGGGACGGCTACTCGAAGGGTCACCGGTCGAACGGCAAGGTTGTCAAGGCACCGGGGTTGCATGACAACGGCATGAACGTGTATGCCTTCGAGTGGGCTCCGGACTGTTTGAAGTTCTATTTCAACGGGAAGGTGGTTCGGACGATGACCGATTCGATCCTGATTCCCCGGGTGAAGGAGCATCTGATTCTTTCGGGATGCTGCTTTGCGGGGGGATGGACCGACGGGGATATCCGGGAGAACCGGCAACTGCCCGATACGTCGTTTGTGGATTATGTCCGGGTCTACCGGCTTAAAGAGGCGGGAAAATGAGAAGAGGTTTGTGGAAAGTCGCGATGCTGGCGGTGCCGGGTCTGTTTTTGTGGTCCGGCGTCACTTCCGCCCAGGAGATTCTGAATTATGCCCTCGGCAAACCCGTTACCACGTCACTGGGAGAGGCGAATGCCTCCAAGATTACGGACGGTCAGATTCCGAACCGGCAGTGGCGATGTCCGAAAGCGGGGCTTGAACAGTGGGTGGAGATCGATCTGACGGCGGAATTCGAGATCCATGCCGCGCACATCTATTTTGACATGGAGAACATGATGCCGCTGGCCAACTGGACGTTGCAGTATTCGGACCGGGGCACGTGGCGTGATATTCCGGGAACGCAGGTTGTTCGGAACTACAACTCGCGGGTCGAACAGCGATTCGCGACGCCGGTCAGCACGGACCGGATCCGGCTTTTGACGAAGAACTCCGAGGCTTTCGGCATTGCGGAGATTCAGCTTTGGGGCTCCGATGTTCCGCAGATGCCCTACGGGGTGTCGTTGCAGGAGGAGCCGCCCTACGAGGCCCGTCAGCATTGGGTTTGTGTGAATCAGGTGGCCTACAATCGCGACGCTCCGAAGTTCTTTACGGTACCGACGGCGAAGAGCGATCTTCGTTTCCAGCTTGTGGAGCAGGCCAGCGGCAAACGTCGCTTCTCGGGACGTCTGCACCGGGGGAAGGGCGATTTTTCGGCTTTCCGGCCGGAGGATGACAGCGTGGAATACTGCATCGTCGTCCGTGGCGACGGCCTCGAAGAGGGACGATCGTATCCGTTCCGGATTGCACCGCGGGCCATTCAGCAAGCCTCCTACGAGCCGGCGGTCCTCTTCATGAACGATGTGCGGAGTCTGGTGGGGACACACCCTTCGTGCTATGGGGGCACTCCGTGGCGCGATGGCACCTACTATACCTACGAACTGCCGTCGATGGTGCTGCTGTATCTGTCCGACAAGCGGTATTTCGACGGAATGGAGGTGACGCAGAGCTGGGCCCGGGATCGGGCCAGGCTGTTGTCCCCGGATTTCCGCAAGACGAAGGATCCCAATGACCGGGATGCCCTCACGACGCTGGAGGGATATTATACGCTTTTGCCGAAGCCTGTGCGGGAGGATGTCCCGGATCTGATTCAGGATATCCGTTTTGCTGCGGGGTGGTATCTGCTCGATCCGATCACCTACGATCCGAGCGGAGATCCGGTCGGAGAGCGGATGCATGCACAGACCATCGAACAGTTTGCCTATTTTCTTTACGCCTATCCGGCCATGTCGGAGTATGTTTCGCGGGAGTTCTACGACTTGATTCTTCAGGCAACGTTACGGTGGTGGTCCCGGGCCGGGCTGTTCCAGGTCATCGAACGGGTCGGATCGGGCAAGGGGCGAGAATGTCCCGGACATTCGATCATGCCCAATCTGTTGATGTACGAGGTGGCCAAGCGGGAGGGAGTGTCGGATCCCGAGCGTTTTTTCCGTGCGGCATACGACCAGACGGTGTGGATCCTGGAACATGCGGACTGGAACAACCCCCAGTTTACCAAGGGACAACGCATGAGCGAGCACAAGCTGGTGACGGGGCTGGCCCATTTCCAGTTGAATTATGCAGACCGGGCTCCGAAGGGGCTGTCTGCGAAGTTGGAGGCCTTGGCCGAGCGTTATGCGGCCCTGTCGGACAACATGTGGGATTTCCGCCGTTTCGATCTTCAGGAGAACTGGACGATTCCGGGATTCAACGAGTGCGGCAACGTGGCGGGATTCCCGGCCTGTGCCCTGAGTCTGGCCATGTGCCTGGAGCCGGGTCCGTTGAAAGAGCGGATGGTGGAGCTGGCCTATTCGCATTTCGACAATCTGTACGGGCGCAATCCGCTCAATGCGCATGCCGCGAGCCATCCCGAGACGTTCATCGGTGTCGAGCGCGGATTCCCCTATAAGAAGCTGTTTAAATTTATTTATAATTAGTTGTAAATCAGTAGGTTAATTGGGATATTTTTTGTAACTTTATGGTTATCAAGACATTAAAGTTATGCATAAGTACCCAACCAACCTGACTGA
>CALUKK010000055.1 GCA_944321205.1 uncultured Alistipes sp. | reverse complement strand
GGTGACACCTGTCGAAGGATCCTTCACCTCGAAGAATCCCGTGTAGTCGCCGTCGGCGAGCTGAACCGGGTAGACGAGGTTCTGTTCGTGGCTGACGATGAACTCGTCGAGCGTAGCCCCCTTGTCTGCATCGGCATTGCGCGGGACGATCCGCCACGTATATTCATACTGGGAAGGGTCGATATCCTTTGACGAATGGATTTTTGGGCTGATCTCCAGGGTCGACTTATAGGCGTAGGCCTGGTATACGTTTTCGAGGTCGATGCCTTCGATGGTCACCTCGTTGATGTCGTGATAATCATAGTTTCCCTTGTCGCCGTAGCAGCCCGTCGCAAGCACGGCCACCGAACAGCATGCGGCTGCAATCTTATAGTAGAATGAATGGAATTTCATACGATTCAAAATTTACCGGTTAATATTGCGAATCGGGGCCCATCTCCATCGGGGTCTCACCATCCTCCTCACAGACGGGCGGATTCTGCTCGTCGAGCCAGCGCTGCATGTGTTGACCGATGAAGCGGATACGTGAGGTCTGTTGACCGAAGTCGTCGCTCAGCCACTCCTGACGGTCGATTTCCATGACATCGCAGATCGTGATGGCCTTTTTCATCGAGTAGTCTCCGAAGATGTTGTTGATGTCACCCCACCACCAGTCGGGTCGGGGCAGCGTCTCATCCATGACGATCACCCGTTGCAGATCGATACGGCGGCGGTTGTCATTCTTGTCGACGATCTCCCGCGAATAGAGGAACTTCAGTTCGTCGCTTTCGTGCAGTTCGACGGTCAGGATGCGGCTCTCGGTCTGGAGGGCCTCCGTACGCAGGAGCGTGATCTCGAGATTCGTGCTCACCTCGTTGGCCGGGATCATGCACTCGGTCTCGAAGGGCAGATAGTCGACCCCTTCGACGGCCACCTGCATCTCCCCCTTCAACGCTTCGGGAATGATGGATTCGGCGACCGTCACCTGGAATTTCCGGTCGTGATCCGCCACGTTACCGATCAGATCGATCTGCAGCGAGATCTTTTGCTCGAGGATGTCGCCGGCGATCTGCCCCCAGGCGAAGGGGATGGTATCGGCACGGAGCAGGGGTTGAATAGCCTTATCCATGTGATCGAAATAGATGCCGCTTTCACCCTCATAGGTGTCGAGATCCTTCTGGCAGCCGCTACAGAAGAGGCTTGCGGCCATGGCTGTTATGATAAGAATTCGTTTCATGATGATGTCTCCAAATTAGTTGTATTGCGTCTCTCCGTCCGGTATGGGCAGGACATAATCATTGCTGCTCAGCGTGACCGTGACGTTGGCTCCGGTCGATCCGGGAATCGAGGTACGTTTCAGTCGTTTGTAATAGAAGAAGAGCTGGCCTTCACCGAAGAACTCCTTGCAGTATTCACTTTCGAGCAGTTCCTGCGGAGAGCTGATGCTCGTCGAGGTGACACCGCGGTTGCGGCGGAACTGGGTCAGCGTCTCCATGGATTCATCGTCCTGTCCCTTCTGTGCCTGGAGTTCGGCCTTGATGAGGTACATTTCACTGACACGCAACATGGGGATCATCTGTGAATAGAGAGAGTCTCCGCCCACGTACTTCTGGAAGATGCTGTATTGGACGCTCCCCACCTCGGCCGTCGAACGCAGGGAGGTCCGATAGCGGTAGTCGTCCCGGTCGGACAGGGAATAGAGGCTCTCGATCACTTCGGCGTTGGGATCCAACAGACTCTCGGGCTTCAGACGCGAGGCGTCGAAGAGCGACGAGTAGAGCAGATCGACATTCAGATTCTGAAGTCCGAACAACACCTCGGTCGAGAAGATCCGGTCGGGTTCCGATGCCGTAATCTGTCCGTATGTGACGAAGGGGAAATAGTCGGCTCTGTTGTGGATGTCGATCACGTCTTGGCTCAACTCTTGTGCCCGTTGGGTGTCGCCGATGTACATCGAAGCCCGTGCAAGGAGCGCCTCCACGGCGTAGTAGTTCAACCGCAGGTTCCGATAGGCGAGAAATGCGTCCCCGGGTTTTCCGCTGACGCCGTACGTGATCACCGGATCGTCCTTCAACTCCACCAGCGCGTTCTCCAGATCGGTGACGACCTTTCCCATGAACTCCGAAGCCTGCAGGCTCGGAGCCACATTCAGCGAGAAGGTCTCGTAGTAGGGGATTGAAATCAGAGTTTCGTTCCCTTCGTAGACGGGGCCGAACAGCCGGAACAGATCGAAATGAAGCATGGCCCGCAGAGCCAGCGCCTCACCCTTGATGATGTGGTAATATTCGTCGGAGAGAACCGTTCCGCGCCGTTTCTCGCAGTTCTCGAGAATCTTGTTGATGTTGGCAATCAGGTTGTAGGCATTCTCCCAGATGCCGGAGATCTGATCCTGAGCCGTGGCGCCCGTGTAGTCGTACTCCGTAAAGGGGTAATAGCGGGTGAACTCCTCGTTTACGTCATATCGCTGGGCAAGCACCTCGATCATCCCGCAACTGAGCGCTCTTCCGTAAAGGTTGTCGGAGTTCAGCTCCACGTAGACGCCGTTCAGGGTCTGCCTGAAACCTGCCACCGTGCTGAACGCCGTCTCTTCGGATACCTGGTCGCTGGGTTGCACGTCGAGCCACTTGGCGCAGGATGCCAGCGCCAGGGCCATCAGGGCAACTATGATTGGTCTGTATTTTTTCATGGTGGTATGCTTAGAAATTAACGGTTAACGACAAAGATACGCTGCGTGCAAAGGGGTAGCTGATACCGCGCTCGTCTTCGATGGTTGCAAAACGACAGATGTCGTTCATGTAGGCACTGACGATCAGGCCCGAAATGCCGGCCTTGGTCATCCATTTCTGCTGGAATTCATACGAGACACGTACCGACTCGAGTTCGATGTAGTTGTTCTTCTGCACGAAACGGGACGACATGGGGGTATATTCCGTCAGGGAGATGCCCTTGAACTGGGCAATGTCGCCGGGTTTCTGCCAGCGGTCGTAGAGCGCCCGCTTGTCCTGATTGACCTTCAGCCCCTCTTCCGAGATGTTTTCCACCTTGTTGTAGAGCGTCGAGTTGAATTGGTCGGCACCCCAGCTGTAACGCAGATAGAAGCTGCACGAGAAGCCTTTCCAGTAGAGCGAACTGTTGATCGTTCCTTCCATATCGGGGTTCGTGTCACCGATGAGCACCTCGTCGTTGTAGCTGTGCGTGAAGGTCCGTTTCCCGGAGGCCGTCAGGAAGATTTCGCGTCCCGTTGCGGGGTCGATACCCTCCGAACGTACGGCATAGAGCGCCGTGGGGCTGCCTCCGTCGTAGTAACGCATCAGACTCTTGGTCTGATTCTCGGCGTTGTATTGCGACAGTTTGTCGCCGATGCCGTCGTAATAGGCCGTGTTGTGGCGGAAGTCGATACCGACGGTCCAGTTGATGCGCTGCTCCGGGTTGTAGAGGATCGCATAACGGATGCTTCCGTCAAAACCCTTGTTGATCTGCCGGCCGATGTTCATCAGACGCGAGGAGGTACCCACCGACAGCGGAATACCCACACTGGCCAGCAGCGGGTCGGTCGTTTTGTTGTAGTAGTCGAAGGTCAGATGCAACCGGTCCCGGATACTCAGGTCGATACCGTAGTTCAGGTTGATGGTCTTTTGCCAGTCGAGGTCCGGGTCTCCGAAGCTGTTGATCAACAGACCTGTTCCGAAGTTGTTCATCATCCAGTTGTTGAAACGGTAGGTCGTAATCGAGGAGAAGGACCCGAAGTTCTGGTTTCCGGGATTACCGATCGATACACGCAGTTTGAACATCGTGAAGGCATCGGTCAGATTCTTCAGGAACGGCTCGTTGTAGACGTTCCAGGCCACACCCACGGCCCAGGTGTTCGTAAAGCGTTTGTTGGTTCCGAAGACCGAGGAGCCGTCCGAACGCAGGTTGACATCCAGCAGATAGCGGTTGTCGTAGGAGTAGTTTCCGTTGAAATAGAGACTCGTGCTTCGTTTCTTGTAGTCGGAGTAGCTGGGCTTGCCGCCTTCGGCGTATTGGTTCGAGAAGGCCGGCGTGGTGAAGTCGCCCTCGGGGAAGCCGATGGCCTCGAAACCCTTGGTCACGTTCGTGGCCTCCGAGAGGCTGGCACCCAGAACGGCATTGATCTGATGCTTCTCGCCGATCAGCTTACCGAAGGTGGCCGTCACGTCACCGTTGTAGTTGACCCCCTTGTCGGAGGTGTTTTGATACCAGCCCTTCATCAGAATATCCTCTCCGTCGAACTGGGTGTCCGAGGGCGAGGTGAAGACTTCCGTTTCGTCGATGTTCTTCTGCACGCTGAAACGGCCCCGCAGATAGAGGTAATCCAGCGGGCGGTATTCGAGCTGGAAATTGTTCTGTACGGCGAGCCCGTTGCCGCGGTCATAGCTGTTCTGGGCATCGTTCCACATGGGGTTTCCGACCCAGATTTCGGTATATCCGACGTTGGCGGGATTGCTGTAGGTCCGGGCTTCGAGCCATTGGTCGATGCCACCCGTTTCGTTGTATTTCCGATAGTAGGGGTTCGCCTCGGCATAATCCGAGAAGGGTACCACGGGATTGCTCAGATTGGTGGCGTCGATGGTGAGCTTGTTCGAGAAGCTGAGTTTCCCGACGCGGTAAAGCAGGTCGACGTTGCCGCTGAAGACCCGACGGCTGGAGTTCTTCATGACGCCCTCCTGGTTGTTGAGGTTCAGACCCACGCCGTAACGCATCCGCTCGTCACCGCCTTCCACATAGAGGTTGTGCCGTTGGTTGAGTCCCAGACGCAGCGGTTCCGACATCCAGTAGGTGTCGACGCCGCGTTCCACTTCGGCCAGCAGGTCGTTGTAGCGTTGCTGGAGCATGCCTTCACTGGCCACCAGGTTCGAGTCGAAGCGACCGGCCAGGCGTTCGAATTCGAGCTTTTCACGGGCGTTCATCAGATTGTAGTCGCTCAGGTCGGCGAACGAAATGTCGAAGTTGCCGCTGTAGGAGACACGGAGCTTTCCGGGTTCGGGGCTCTTGGTTTCGACGACCACGACACCGTTTGCCGCCTTGGCACCGTAGATGGCCGTTGAGGCGGCGTCCTTGAGCACCGTCACCGATGCCACGCGGTCGAGGCTCAGGTCCATGATGGTCTGGAGCGTTGTCTCGAATCCGTCGAGGATGAACAGCGGCTGGTTGGGGTCCTCGCCGAAGACCTCCTTGAATCCGACAATACTTGTTTTACCGCGGATTTCGACGTCGGCCAGCTGGTTGGGGTCGGATCCGAACATGTTGTTTTCAAGGAGTGCGAAGGAGGGGTCGATCGTCTTCAGACTCTGGATGATGTTGATGTTACCGGCATTTTTGAGCTCTTTCACGTCATAGGTGGCGTACGATCCGGTAAAACTCTCCTTGGTACGGTTGTAGATACCCGTGACGACGACCTGGTCGATCGAGGTGGTATCCTCCTCCATGACGAACTTCACGGGCTGTTTGGTTTGTGCGAAGTTGATGACCTGATTCTGCCGTTTCATACCCAGATAGGAGATCACGAGGGTCTCCTGTTCGTGATTGGTCTTCAACTCGAGGGTGAAGTTGCCGTTGACATCGGTAATGACACCGACCCCCTTGCAGGAGATGCTTGCCCCGATGATCGGGATCCCCTGTTTGTCACAAACGTGTCCGGTGACCACCTGGACACCCTTTTTCGTCGAACCGTTTTGCTGTGAGGCGTTGTTTTCCTGAGCCTGCGCGAGAGATGCGGGGAATGCCATCATCAGCCACAATACGGCGACGATCTGCCATCGAAAGTAGAATTTTCCTGTTTTCATTCGAAAGAGATCATTATGAAACATTAAACTAACAAACCAATATCGACGGGACTCTTCCGGTTTTTTCATCCGGACACAATACCGAATCGAATTCTGCGTTATAATAAAAAAATATCTTCCGTCCGCGACCGGGGCTTGGTGAGTGCCGCAGAGCGGAGGTTGATGACCTGCTTTTTGTTTCTATCATTCTCAGGAAGGGGAGCCGTTCGATGGTGCTTCAGATCCTGAGTGTGTTGTTTTTTTCTTTCCAAGAGAGTGATTGAGGACACTAAATAAGACAAAAAAAACGAAATATCCATACATTAAGGCGGAAAATTTTGCATTAGGAGCAGCCCCGATCCACCGAGAAGTCTTCAAAAAAGACATCATATCAATCATAAGATGCTGATAATGATGTTAATGTCGGTCAATCACTCTCTTGGAAAGAAAATGATCCCTGTCTGGTCGGAAAAGTCCGGACAAGCAATCCGGAATCTCCCGACCACAAACAACACCTCCGGATCGGTCGATTCCCGGAGGCTTCCTCACAGTGCGGCCAGAATGGCTTGATTGGCCTTGTCCACGAGGTCCGAATCCAGTGATGCCAGATAGATCATTGTCGTCCGTTCGGAGTCGTGCCCCATGGCTTCGCTGATGACCGCGAGGGGAATGTTCTGGCTTTTGGCGACCGACGCCCAGGTATGGCGGGCCACATAGCAGGTCAGCGGCGCTTCGAGGTTGAGTTCCATTCCGAGTTTGCGGAGTTTTGCATGGACCAGATGCGCGGCATTCTTGTATTGTTTGCGCGGCTCCAGCAGGGGCTGCCGGACGATGGGCAGCAGATACGGGGTTTCAGAGGTGTCGTACTTTTCGATGATGCGCTGCATGGGCCTCTCCCATTTGATGAAGAGCCGCTGGTTGGTTTTTTGTCGTCGATAGGAGAGAATTCCGTTCCGGAGATCCTTTTTCTTGAGATAGGCCATGTCGATGAAGGACATCCCGCGGGTGTAGAAGGAAAACATGAACATGTCGCGGGCAAAATCCATCGCAGGATCTGCCGAAAGATCCAGATCCCGGATCCTGCGGATGGTTTTCAGCGGAACGGCACGTTTGACGGTCTTGTCGACTCCCGTATATACATGCTTGAAGGGGAAGTGCTGGCTGGTGAGTTCCAGATCGACGGCGCGGTTGTAGATGGCCCGGAGGTTGCGCATGTAAAAGGAGGTGGTGTTCGGACAGCAGCCCGCAATCTTCAGGTGGGTCTCGAAGGCGACCATCAGACTCGAATCCATCTCCTCCAGCAAGACCTCCTCCTCCATTCTGAACCCGGCAAAACGTCTCAAGGTCGTTGTGTAGGTCTCGGCGGTCCGTTCTTTGCCGATTTGTCGCAGCCGATCGATCAACCCGGTGGCGAAGGCCATGAATCCCGGATCTTTTTTCAGCCGCAGGAACTCCTCGACGATGTGTTTTGCGGAGAAATCTTCGTCGGACTCCTCGAATCGGCGGATGATTCCATGCATCCGGGAGATGTCTCTCTGCAGGAGCTGGTCGAGAGCCGAGAGCCGGTTTTTCCGGTCGTAACTGGAATGTTCGGGGATACGGATGCGACCGCGATGCGGATCCCATTCCGCGGTGTAGATCCGATAGCCGGAGAGGATCTGTTTGACGGATTGTTTGTGAACCACCCGATAGCAGAGGCTTCCCGCCTTGTCGGGACGTGCGGAGGCCCGGAATTTCACTGTTGCTGTAGCCATGATGTCAAGATTGAATGTGTTTCATGGCCTATATTACGAATTGACCGATAAACGGCAAGCGGTTTATGGTATTGAAAATACGTTCACCATATACAAAAATAAAGAGTCGTGAAAATTCTTCACGACTCTTTCGGGTTCAGTAGCGGGAGAGAGACTTGAATATCAGTAATTATGAGCTGCATATCAATATGTTATGCCTTGTGTTTGATAAAAAGGTATTCCAACAGAGTTTAGTTATATC